>CBFIHA010000011.1:0-57621 GCA_965662195.1 uncultured Pirellulales bacterium | reverse complement strand
TGACCCCCGGCTTGATGCCACCGCCGGCCATCCAGCTGGTGAAGCAGCGGGGGTGATGGTCGCGGCCAAAGTCTGACCCCGGCCGGTAAAGCCCCTGGCAATAGTTGGTACGGCCAAACTCGCCCCCCCAGACCACCAGCGTCTCATCGAGCATGCCCCGGTCGGCGAGATCCTGCACGAGGGCCGCCGCCGGCTGGTCGGTCTCTTGGCACTGCCGTTTCAGGCCCCCCTTGATGCCGCCGTGATGGTCCCAGCCCTGGTGATAAAGCTGGATGAACCGCACACCCCGCTCGGCCAGCCGCCGGGCCAGCAGGCAGTTGGCCGCGAAGCTGCCGGCATCCTTGGCGTCGGGGCCGTAGCGGTCGAGCACATGCTGGGGCTCGTCAGAAAAATCGGTCGCTTCCGGGACGCTGGCCTGCATCCGATAGGCCATTTCATAGTTGGCAATCCGGGCGGCGATCTCGGCGTCGGGCGTGCCGGCAAACTGGTGCTCATGCAGCTGCCGCAGGCCGTTGAGCATCCGCCGGCGGCTCTCGGCTGAGACACCGGGCGGATTGTTGACGTAGAGCACCGGGTCGGCCCCGGAGCGAAACCGGACCGCCTGATGGCGGGAGGGGAGAAAGCCCGCGCCCCAGAGATGGCTCTGCAGCGGCTGGCCACCCTTGTTCTTGGTGATCAGCACCACGAAGGCGGGCAGGTCGTCGGTCTCGCGGCCGAGGCCATAGTCGAGCCAGGCCCCGATGCTCGGCCGGCCCGGAAGCTGCGAGCCGCTCTGCATGAAGGTGACGCCGGGGCCATGGTTGATGCTCTCGGTGAACATCGTCTTGACGAAGCAGAGCCGGTCAGCCACGCCGGCGGTGTGGGGCAGCAGTTCGCTGACCCAGGCGCCGCTCTCGCCGTGCTGCGAAAATCCAAAGGGGGAGCCGACCAGTGGGATCGAACTCTGGTTGCCCGACATGCCGGTCAGCCGCTGGCCGCCCCGCACACTGTCAGGCAGCTGCTGGCCGGTCTGCGCAAGCAGCAGTGGCTTGTGGTCAAACAGGTCGAGCTGTGACGGGCCGCCCGACTGAAACAGGTAGATCACCCGCTTGGCCTTGGGCGCATGGTGGAGCGTCTTGAGGACCCCCGGTGTGCTGGCCGCCTGAGCAGTGCTCCCGAGCATCTCGGCCAGGGCCAGACCCCCCAGGCCCATGCCAAACTGGCCGAGCCATTGCCGCCGTCCCAGGCCGGACCGGGCTGCCGGGAGCCCTGCCTCTGGTTGGTTGCCGGTTGTATTCGTGTTACGTCGCTGCTGCGTCATTGCTTCACCACACTTTCGTCATGGGCCAGCAGCCCCGAGAGGACTGCCGCCAGGGCCGCCGTTTCGACTGCGGGCAGCTGGTCGTTCCGGGGTTGCTGGCCGATTGCCAGCAGTTTCTTGGCCTCGTCGGGATGGCCTCCGTACCATTCCTGCTGGTCGGTGAGCATCTGTCGCAGGATGCCCTGTTCTTCATCGTCCGGCCGCCGGCTGGTGAGCCGGTAAAACCCCTCAATCACGGCGGCGTCGGCATCACCGGCCTGCTCGGTGAGCAGCGTCTCGGCCAACACCCGGGCCGCCTCCACAAACTGCGGGCCGTTAAAGAGCACAAAGGCGTGCAGCGGCGTGTTGGTCGTGTCTCGCTTGGCAACGCAGACCACCCGGTTGGGCATGTCGAAGGCCTCCAGGACCGGTGCCGGACCACTCCGTCGCCAGTAGGTGTAGAGGCTGCGGCGGTAGAGGGCCTCACCACTGCCAGCCTTCTCAGGCTTGAAGGAATCGGCGAGGTCATAAGGCTTTACCGGTGGACCACCCTGCTTCTCCACCAGCAGCCCGCAGGCGGACAGCAGTCCATCGCGAATCATCTCGGCCGGCAGCCGATGGCGAGGCCCGCGGGCCAGCCAGCTGTTCAGCGGGTCGTCGGCCATGGTCTTGGCGTCGGCAATGCTTTGCTGCCGGTAGACCTGCGAGGTCATGATGAACTTCAGCAATGCCTTCACATCCCAACCCAGACCGCCGTCGGACCGGGCGTGGGAAAACTTCCAGGCCAGCAGGTCGAGCAGTTCGGGGTATTCCGGCGTGGTTGCCTGGCTCCCAAGGTCTTCGGCACTACGGACGAGTCCCTGGCCGAAGAGGGCCTGCCAGAAACGGTTGACGGTGACGCGGGCGAGCAGCGGATGGTCAGGGTCGATCAGCCAACGGGCCAGCCCGAGCCGGTTGCGGGGCTGGTCGGATGGAAACGGTGGCAGCACCGCCGGCGTCGCCGGGCCGACCGGCTCGCCCCGCTTGTCATAGTCGCCCCGGTTGAGCACGTAGGCCTGCCTGGGCTCGGCCAACTCGCGCATCACCATGATTTCTGGTGGCTTTTCGGCGAGGTCATCACGGGCCCGCCGGGCGTCCTCAAGGGCCTGTCGCTTGTCCGCAGCATCGTCGTCACCAGCGGCGGCAAAATAGTCACCAAGCAGCTCGGCATCACGGCCGGCAGCGAGGGTTTCAGCAAGGCTGCCCGGGGCAAAACAGTCGCGAACCTCAAGCACCGACAAGGCCCGGCGGAACACCCGGAAGTCATCGACAAGACCGTCTTTCAAGCCATGGTCCCGCATCCGCTCGCCAATGGTGATCGTGTCACCGCCGCCACCAGTGATCTCGCGGGTGAGGTTGTCCCGCACGATGTCGGTGGCTGCCGGGTGGCCGTCGATAAAGATCTTCAGCCCGGCGGCCCGGCCGGAGCCGTCACTGCTGACAGCAACATGCACCCACTGGCCAGTCGGCAGCGGTTCGGTCACCCGGACACTGGCGGCATCCCCCGGCCAGAAGTGGATCAGCGACCAGCGGAGATGGCCGTTGTCGATGAGCAGTTCGTAGCCGCGACTGCCCGCATCGGTCCAGGCCTTGGAGCGGTGAAAGACCACCGCCCGCTCGTAGGCCTCAGGCACCTGCAGCCAGAGCGAAACACTGAAGGGCTCACTGCGGCGGAAGTTGCCCACCGGAGTTTTCACCGGATGGTCACCGGTCAGCTTGATTGCCTGGCCACTGTGGCCCGGCACCAGGGTGTTGTCGCCGGGCGAACTGGCGGCCTGGTCGGCCGGTTTGGTCCCTGCTTCGGAAGCCTGCTGTTGCGGTTTTGGGTCACTCTCTGCCCCGTTAGCCGGGGCGTTGTCTGTGGCCGGCGGTGGGTCCAGCAGGCTGGCAAATTGATGATCCTTGCGCCGCTCGTCGAAGGCGTAGCGAACCAGTTCGCCCGCCAGCCGCTCCTCTTCCGTGACCGCGAGGGCCTCGGGTCTGGCAGCCTCACCGGCCAGCCAGGCCTGAACCCGGGCCCGGGCGGCCGCTTCGCTGGTTTTCAATTCCGCCGCGGCTGCGCCGACCGCCTCCTCGGCTGCTGCCAGCCGAGTCCGCATCGACTCATCCAACAGCTGCAGCTTGGGGGTGGGGGTGGCGGGAGTGAAATATGAATAGAGCCCTGCCTCATCGACATCGTCGAAGAAAGCGAAGAGGGAATAGAACTCCTGTTGGGCGAGCGGGTCGAACTTGTGGTCGTGGCAGCGGCAGCACTCGAGGGTGAGACCGAGGAAGGCGGTGCCGAAGGTGGTCACCCGGTCATTGATGGAGGCGACGCGGTATTCCTCTTCGATCGATCCCCCCTCATTCTCCTGCTGGTGCAGCCGGTTGAAGGCGGTGGCCAAGATCTGCTCATCGCTGGCTTCGGGCAACAGGTCGCCGGCAAGCTGCCAGAGCGCAAACTGATCCCACGGCAGGTTCTGGTTGAAGGTTTCGATTACCCAATCCCGCCAGGGCCACATCGTCGGCCGGGGCCGATCGACCTGAAATCCGTAGCTGTCGGAATAGCGGGCCAGATCCATCCAGTCAGCCGCCATCCGCTCGCCGTAGCGGGGACTGGCCAGCAGCCGGTCGAGCAGCTGCCCATAGGCGTCGGCGGAGGGGTCAGCAATGAACGAATCGACCTCAGCTGGCGTCGGTGGCAGGCCGGTCAGGTCGAAGCTGGCCCGACGGATCAGCGTCGCCCGGTCGGCCGCGGGCTGGAGGGTGAGATCTCGCTGGCCAAGTCGCTTGGCAATAATGGCATCGATCGGGTGACCATCGTCGGGGAGCGCGTCGGGCTTGGTCGGGGCGACAAAGGCCCAGTGGGGCTCGTAGGCCGCCCCCTCCCTGATCCAGCGAGTGAGCAGCTCTACCTGCTCCGCCGAGAGCCTTCCGATCTTCGCCCACGGGGGCGGCATGACCGAGTCAGGATCGTCTGAAATGATCCGGGCGATGAGCTCACTCTCGTCAACCTCCTGCGGCACGATCGCCCGCATGCCGCTGTCGAGTTCAGCCGTGGCCGCCGCAGCCCGGTCAAGCCGAAGCCCCGCCTCGCGGTTGCCGCTGTCGGGGCCGTGGCAGGCAAAGCAGTTCTCCGACAGGATCGGCCGGATGTGCTCATTGAACGAGATCTTTTCCGGGCCCACCGCCGCTCCAGGTGCTGGGGTCCGGCCTGAGGCCAACAAGGAGAAAAAGAGCAGGCAACCAAGCGTGGCCAGCACCTGCACGAGTCTGGGAACCATGGCCGAATCCTTTGAGGATCGAGTTTCATCAGGTTCCCCGCATCGCCGATTCAGCGGCACTTATGCCACAGATTCGCGGACCAAGCAGCGGTCGATCAGCGGGTAGTCAGCTTCTGCTACAAAGCCGTGAACAGCATCGAAATTTGACGCCAAGTTCACTTCGATTCAATCAAATCAAACGAATAACGATCTTTCGTTCATTATAGCTGTGAAAACTCCCCGGCGATGCAGAGCAGCGGCCCCCAGGGGCACTGCCTGGATCATTCGTACAAAAAAATCGAGGGAAAGTCCCATTCCGTTGGCACATTCAGCCAATCGACAGGAGATCCTTCGGGAATTTCGTGCATCTTTATGCCAATCCTGAGCTTGCTGCGCGGCCGGAAAAATTGGCTTCAGTCGCACTGCCGCCAGATTGGCTGAGGCGGAAAAGCTGTTCAGCCCTTTGCAGCCGAGGTGCCGCTCGCAAGACAGACAAAGCAGAGGACGCTTGCCAACCGGCTGTTTATTCCAGTGCAAAGTCGAAGGAATTTGATTGCTCGGGTTGCACCTCCACGGTCAGCCCTGACTTCGTGGCATCAGCGTATTTCGCGGGCAGGAGATTTTTCGGGGCGGGTGTCGGCCCCACGAGCGGCACGTATTCCTCCGGGCTTCCAGAACCACCCTTTCTCGTCGTCTCCTCAAACTTCATCATCATCACGCGATAGCGGCCTGCCATTGCACCGTCGCCTATCGAAAAGGTCGTCAGTTCGTATCGCCCGTCAGCATCGGTGATTCCGTTGGCTGGATACTGGTCCTCAGTCGGACGGAACGTGATGATGCCTCCTTCAACAGGCTTTCCACCAAGGGTCACCGTGCCGGTAACAACAAACGTAGCGGGGTGGTTCGACGATCGACCGCAGCCAGCGATAACCAGCACACCGAGGCAGGCCCAAGCGAAATTCCGCATCGAAATACTCCGTTAGAAATTCAGTTGCATGCGCCCATGTGGTGAACTGGCGAACTCAGCGTTTGAGGCGAAGGAGCACAACAGCCAGCCGCCAACATCCGGCCTGCTGTCGATCCATGCTGTATGGGCAATGTGCTAGTCCCCACCGCTCTTTGATCCCATCGCTCCCCAGACGCCATAAGGACTTGCAGCATTTGAATTGCGGCTCGGTGTTGCACTGCTGGTGTCACCGCAATTGATGTTGTCGTTGATAAAGGCTGCCGACCCGTCTGCGTAGGCAACAACGACACCGCCTGGATGACCGCTGCTCGGTGGAAGCACCGCAGTATCCGCATCGGCGTAAGGATTGTCGCTTTGCTCACAGGAAGGTGAGTTTGGCGGCAACACGGTGTTGAATGCCGTTCGCTCTACCTGGCCGTCCCGCCAGAGATTGCCGCGATACCCCTTGAGCGATGTTCCGACAGCATAGAAGTCGCCATTCGCCGTGGTCATGCAGATGCTTGGGTTCGTCGAAATACCTGCGACCCCCTTCGCTTGGGCTTGGGTGACGAGTTCACTCCCGTCAGCCGTCCACAGAGTGTTCCGTTCATGATGGAGCACCTCCGATCGAGGCCCCATGGATACTGGCCCGACAAGCGTTATCTTTCCGGTCGTTTGTGGAGAGCAGGGAACGTCAAGCGGCTTGGGCAGCGGTTACGAATGCAGGCCGTTCGGGCTGTCATTTTGTTCGGGGCCGGTTCGCTCGCGGCTTGCGCAGGCTCGTCACTGGCAGAAGAACCTCTTCCTGGTGATCGGAACTTTTCTGCCTGGGACGCCAACGGTGACGGAGTGCTCACCCGTGACGAGGTGTCGCCGGGCCCACCGCGGCTCTTCGACCGGATCGACAGCGACGGCGATGGCCGAGTCACGCTTGCGGAACATCGGGCTGGAGGGCGTCGTTCACCGCCCCGAACAGAAAAACCGGGGCAATGGCAGCAGCAGTCATCGACCGGTCTCATCCACCATACCGGTTGGCAAGCGACGTCTGCTCACCGTCTACGGCACGGCCGATGCTGTGGTGCCCTCCAGCGGTGGCCGTGGTCCCGGCGGCACGCATCTCTCTGCCCAGCAGACGGCCTTTGCCTGGCCGGTGATCCAAGGGCATGACGGAGCAGCCTTACCAGATTCAGCAGGCCAGCCCTGTGGAAAAAATCTGCTGCGGTATGACTATCCAGCAGCAGCTGTCACGCACATCAAGGTTCTTAATGGCCGCCATGGTCTGGTGCCGGCTCTGCCTGCTGTCCAGGCATTGATCCGAGAAAGACTGCTGGCGATCGAATAAAGGCTCCTTCCAGCGCGGGTGGGGAAAGACGGTGGCAATCCCGACCCACCCCTGTTCTCACCTGGAAAACTCTGGGAAACTCGTGGTGTTCAAGTGAACCGGGAATTCCGGTGGTGTTGCCTCCATCAAAGGAGTTTTGTCTATGTCTTCGCAAATATCGCTCAGTGTCGGACTTTTGGTCGGGCTACTTGCTTCTCCGGCTTTCGCCACTGAACCGGTACGGATGGGCTGCGGCCTCATGACCTTCGATACCGTGCCGGGCTGGGGACTTGATGAACAGGGCAAGTCACAGATCGGGCCGACCCACGGCAGTGTTGTGATCGACAGCAAGGGGCAGGTCTATACCAGTTCGAACCTCGGGCTCTTCGTCTTCACGCCCGATGGCATGCTGGTACGGCGGCACCTGGGAGGTGACTACACGGGCCTGCACGACATGGAGATTCGCAGCGACGAGGGCCGTGACTTTATTTACGGGGCCAGGAATGCCGCCGGCGAAGGCATCAAGATTGAGGCCGAGACCGGTGCCGTCGTCCTCAAGCTGGGCATTCCGACCGAAGCGGAGTGCGGCCTGAAAATCCCCAAGTGGGCACCGACGGCAATCACGGTGGCCCCCAATGGCGAGATCTATCTTTCTGACGGCTACGCCAGCAACCGCATTTTCCGCTTCAGTCCTGAAGGAAAATACCGATCGCACTTTGGCAAAAAGGGCAACGGCCTCAAGGAGTTCAACACCGCCCATGGCATGACCCTCGACACCCGATACGACCCGCCCCGGCTGCTGATCTGCGATCGCAACCATCAGCCCAAGGGCCGACTGCTGCACTACGACCTGGAGGGCGCCTACCTCGACGAGGTGATCACCGGCCTGGGGATGCCGACGGCGGTGGCGATCCAGGGCGACTATGTCTCCGTGCCCGACCTGCACGGCCGGCTGGTGATTCTCGATAAGAGCAACACCATCATGGCGGTGCTGGGCCACAACCCCGACCCAAAGACCCGCGGCAGCTTCAAGGTGCCGCAAGAGCGGTGGCAGGAGGGCATCTTCAGCGGCACCCACGGGTCGTTCTGGGACGCCGCCGGCAACCTCTATGTGCAGGACTGGAACGTGTCGGGCCGGATCATGAAGCTGGTACGGGTCGGGACGGCCGGCAAGCCCTGACCGTTCGACAGCAACGCGAAGGGAGACAGCGTTGAGTTGTCGGCTGGCGGAACCCCTGGTGGTGGCTGCACAGACTTGGCTTCACCGCTGAGTGTAACCTCGCCTTCGTTCGAGAAGGGCTTGGCAGGTTGCCTCTGACAAACGAGGGGCCCGGGCCCAACGGAGTGGCAGATCCAGCGGCTAAGGAGGACGATGAGATGGCGACCGAATGGCTGGCACTTGAGGAACCGGTTCCGCAGGCCGACGGGGCGATTGCAATCCATACCGCATCAGGCAGCCGGGCCCCTCAGCGTTGCCGATTGGTGGAGTCGCTCGCCGCGGTACTCGCCCAGCACCCCGGCGAAACGCCCTGGCTGATCGCACCGAGCCGACGGGTTGGGCGGCAGTGGCTCGATACGCTGGCCCGCACCGGCAGGCCTGTCTTTGGCGTGCGGCCAACCACCCTACGGGCGCTGGCCTTGGACTTAGCCGCAGCGGAATTGGCGGCAGCCGGGCTGACCGTCGCCTCGCAGCGGGCGAGTCTTGTGCTGCTGGAAGCCGTGCTCCGACGGGCTGCCAATGAGGGCGTGCTGCAGGCGTTCACATCAATTCCGTCAGCGCGTCGGCTAGCCGAGCGGATGCTGCCAAGCCTGCTGGCGATCCGCATGGCCGGCCTCGATGCCGAAGCAATCCGCAGTCGCAAGTCATTCGGGGCAAGCCCGAAGGGCCACGACATCGCGATTCTGCTCGGTCGCTATGCCGAGGCGCTGGCTGGTGAAAACCTGGTCGATACCGCCGCTGTCACTCGGGCGGCGATCCGCGTGGTCGAGCAGGACCGGCTGCCGCATGGCTTTGAACGATTGTTGCTGCCGGACGAGACTGACCTGAAACCGGTCGATCGTCAGCTCATCGATTGCCTCGGCGACCGGGTGATGTGGGTTCCGATTGATTCAGCGCCGGTTGATCAGGCCACCGTCACCGACGGTCGCAGGCTGAAGTTTTTCCGTGGCATTGGTGCGGTCAATGAAATTCGCGGCGTCTTTCGACGCTGCCTGGCACGGGGCATTCAGCTCGACGAGGTTGAACTGCTGCACAGCGACTCGAGGTCCTATCCACTCCTCGTCCACGAGGTGCTCGCGGTCGCCGCCTCAGGCGCTGGTCACTCGGCCGCGGCCGATGATCTGCCTGTCACTTTCGCCGAGGGCCTGCCGATCCGTGAGTCGCGGCCAGCCCGGGCACTGGCGGCCTGGCTCACCTGGCGGGCGGCTGGGCATCCTCCCTGGCTGCTTGTGCAGTTGCTGCGAGATGGGCTGCTTGCCTGGCGGCCGCTCGCCAAGAATCCAGCCAATCCGGCCGCTGCACCGGTGACGCGGGCGGGGCTTGTTCGTGAACTGCGGCGGCTGAGGCTCGGCTTCCGGATCGCGGAAGCTGCCACCCGCGTCCGTGAAGTCATCGGCGAGGTCGAGCGGGCCGAGCTTTCGGCTTTCATCACCGGAGGTCGGGATGCCGATGACGAGCCCGAGATCGATGAGGTGCTGGCCCGACGGCGACGGGACGACCGGCTAGAACGGCTGCAGGTGCTCGCCGAACTGGCTGCACGGCTGGCTGACTGCGAACTATCAGGCGGGCTGACAGCCAGCGAAGTGTTGGCCCGGGCGCGGGTGTTCCTGGAAACACTGGCCGTCTCCAGCGGACAGTTTGATAACAATGCGAAGAACAGACTGGTGGGAGAGATCTCCGAGATGGAGCACTGGGTCGGTCACCATCCGGGGGCGAACGCCACGGAGATTCTCGATTGGCTGGCCAGTCTCACCGACGAACTGGTCGTCATGGGCAGCGGCCCCCGGCCCGGCTGCCTGCATGTGGCCCCATTCTCCAGTGGCGGGCACACGGGTCGGCCCGTCAGCTTTCTGGTGGGCCTCGATGAGGGCCGGTTGCCTGGGCCGGCGGTCACCGACCCAGTCTTGCCCGACGCCGACCGCGAGGCGATCTCGGCCGATCTGGAGCGGTCGGGGCAGATCTCCGAGCGGGTGCGGCAGCAGTTCGGCCAGCTGCTCGGTCGGCTCCGAGGCGAGGTGATGCTCTCCTATGCCTGTACCGATTTAGCCGAGCAGGCAGAGGTTTTCCCCAGTCCCGTGCTCCTTGAGGTCTTTCGCCAGGCGACCGGCTCTCCGGCGGCAACGATGAACGAGTTCCTGGCCACGCTCGACGATGAAACAGAGTCGTTCGTGCCGCAGCGAGCCGAAGAGTCGCTCCATCCAACAGAGTGGTGGCTGACCCGCCTTGGCCCCAACCCGTCGCTGGCGGCGGTTGCGCAGGCGGTGCGGCATCATTCCGCCGCCCTTACCCATGGATTTGAAGCAGAGGAGGCGCGGCGGTCAGCAGCCTTCACTCCGTTCGACGGAAACGTGCCGATTGCCGGCCCCGACCTCGATCCGGCCAATCCGCAGGGCCGGGTCGCATCAGCCCACAGTCTGGAAGCACTTGGAACCTGCCCACGCCGGTTCTTCTTCAAGTACGGCCTTGGCGTCAAGCCGCTGGAGCTGCTTGAGCCGGAGAGCGACCGCTGGCTTGATCCGCTTGACCATGGCAGCGTGATGCACGCCGTGCTTGAACGGTTCATGCAGCAGTTTGTGCATCCGGTGCCTGGCCGCCCAACAGCCGCAGCGCCGGCGCCGAGCTTTGCCGAGCATCAGGACGAACTGCTGGCCATGCTCGATGAAGTCTTGGTCTCCAAGCGGGCCGAAAAACCGACCGATGATCAGGTTGCCTTCGAGGCTCGGCGGCGGGAACTGGCCGAGGCAGCCCTGACGTTTCTCCGCAGCGAAGAGGAATATTGCCGCAGCACCGGATCACGTCCGGTCGCCCTCGAGGCTGCAATCGGAATCACCGGTGGGGCTGCAGCCGGCCCCTTCACAACCGCCCAGCCGGCAGCGCTGACGCTTGCCAGCGGCCGTTCCCTCCGCCTCCGGGGCATTGTCGATCGCATCGATGTCGATGGCCGGGCCGAGGCCGATCATGCCTACACCATCATCGACTACAAAAGCGGCAGTTCGGCCCGCTTTAAAAAAGGGGGGGCTGACCCGCTCAAACTGTTCGACCAGGGCCGCCGGCTCCAGCACGGCCTTTACACGCTGATGGTGCGGCATGTGGCTCGGAATGCACTGGCCGAGACCAGCGAAGTGACCCGCTTCGCCTATGTCTTTCCCGGTGCAGCCACTCAGGGCGAGCGAATCGAATGGGAGGCTGACCAGCTTGCCATGGTTGATCAAGTGGTCGACCGGCTCTGTAGTATTGCGGCTGCCGGAGCGTTCCTGGCCACAACCGAAAAGAGCGACTGCACATTCTGTGATTTCTTGGACGTCTGCGGCGATGCCGAAACCACCGGGCAAGCTTCCCAGCGAAAGCTTGCCGCCAACCCTGAACTGGCCGAGCTGTTTACAGGGGTGTGGGCAGCCCGTCGGTCGAGTCGCTCCGGCGGGCTGCTGCAGCGTGAACCCCCCGCTCTGGAGGCCAATGCCCTGCACTCCCCCGGGCCACTCGATGACGCTGCTGCCCGGGCGGTGATTCGGACCGAGCTTGGCACCAGCATGCTGGTCGAGGCGTCCGCCGGCACGGGGAAAACCACCTGCATGGTCGATCGCCTGGTCGCCCTTGTGCAGACAGGGACGGCAACGGTCGGCCAGATCGTTGCCATTACCTTCACCAAGAAGGCGGCGGCAGAGCTGGCCCGCCGATTCCGTGAGCGGCTTGAGCAGGGAGTCGCCCATCCCAACCTGCCGCCCGGCGAACGAGAACGGCTGACCAAGGCGCTTGCCCAGATCGACTCAGCAGTCATTGGAACGGTCCATGCATTCTGCGGCCGGCTCCTGCGGGAGCGGCCGATCGAAGCGGGGCTCGACCCAGCCCTGGAGATGCTCGACCCGGGGGGTGAAGAACTGCTGCGGGAACGGGCCTGGCGGCAGTTTGGAGAAATGGTCACCTGCGATCTGGCATTGGCAGCCCATCGGCAAGCCCTTGAAGCAGCCGGCGTCGAGCTCCGCGACCTGCGGTCGGCCTTCGCCACCTTCGTGGCCCAGGGGGATGTGCGGCAGTGGCCCCACCCGGCAGTCGAGCCTCCCGACATCGGGCCGCTTCTTGCCCGGGCCTGTGGGCAAATAGCGGCCGAGCTCGACCGAGCGGTCGTCCCGTGGCAGCAGCGGGGCAGTGATTCCCTGATGGACAAGCTTGAGGGGATCCTGCGGGCCTATCGCCATCGGCATGATGACCTGCCAGTCAGCCTGCTGCGGGTGGCTGAGCCGCTTGAGGGGTCCTGCCCGAAGCTGACGCAGTCGCTCTGGCTGCCGGGTGTGAAGCGGGAAGAACAAAAGGCCAACAAGGAGCGGCTTGAGGAGTGGTGGGACGGGCTCGTTGCAACCTTTGCCGAGCCACTCCGGCAGTGGCGGGCCTACCGCTATCACCACGTGATTCCATTGTTGGAGGCGGCCCGCGATCACTATGAGCAGCTTCGGCTTTCGGAGGGCAGGCTGTCATTTCAGGACCTCCTCTGCCGGGCCGCAGCACTGTTGCGGAGCCGACCAGACATTCGTTGTGACTTTGCCGACCGTCACCGCTATCTGCTGGTCGATGAATTTCAGGACACCGATCCGATTCAGGCAGAACTTTTGTTACTGCTCACCGCGACCGACCCGAAGGCGACTGACTGGCGAACCACGGGGATCAAGCCGGGCAGTCTCTTCGTGGTCGGTGATCCCAAGCAGTCGATTTACCGATTCCGCCGGGCTGACATCGGCACCTTTCAGTTTGTCCGTGAACGAATTGCTGCCTCGGGCGGGAAGCAGCTGTCGTTGACGACCAACTTTCGCACGACAGCTGAGCTGGTCGAGTGGGTCAACCAGATGTTTCCCCGTCCCTTTGCTGTTCATGCAGATCAGGAAGCAGCCGCAGCCTACGGACCCGGCTTTACGGCCAGCCACGTTGGCCGGGGTGACGCCACCGGCGGGGTGCTGGTCGGTCTGCGGCAGTTGCGGCTCAAGTCGGCAGACCCGGCGGTGGAAGCTGAAGCGGTGGCCCGGTTCATCCGCCGGGCGATTGACCAGAGACTGACCGTACCGCGGTCGCAAGCGGAACTGGATAAAGGCATCGGCCCCACTTGCCGTCCAGCAGATTTCTTGATCGTCACCTGGGATACCGGTGAACTGGCAACGTTTGCCCGGGCGATCAACGCGGCCGGCCTGCCGTGCGACGTAACGGGGCAGAAGGGGGCCGACGCGGTGGAGGATCTTGCCATGCTGCAACTGGTCCTCAGGGTGGTGGCCGATCCGGATGACACGGTGGCGGCGCTGGGCGTCCTCCGCGGGCCGGTCTTTGGTTTTCGTGACTCCGAGCTACGCGCGTTCCACCAAGCGGGGGGCACGATCAACGGCCGATTGGCGATCCCCGACGGTCTGCCTGACAATCTCCAGCAGCGGCTAACCACGGCCGGCGCAGCCTTCAAACAATGGCGGTTGCTGGCTGCCTCGCTGCCCCTGGCGGCCGCGATCGAGCGGGTTGCTGATGATGCTGGACTCTTTCTCATCGCCTCAGCGGCCGCGGGCGGGGCCGGCCGGCGGGGACGGGTGGCGGCTGGCGTGCTGGCAACGCTGATTGAGCGAATCCGAGCTGAGCGGTCATTGGTTACCAGTGTGCCCGACGTGATTGACCGCATTGATGATCTGGTGTCCAAGACATTCCCGAAACGTGACTTTGACACCCTGCCACTTGACGCCGCGGTGGGTGGTGCGGTGCGGGTGATGAATCTGCACAAGGTGAAGGGGCTCGAGGCCCCGGTTGTCTTCCTCTGCGATAAGGATGGACCTCAGCAGAGCCGTGATCGTGGTGCCAGCTGTCACATCGCCCGGGCCGGGGATGAGCCGATTGGCGCTTTCGCGGTCAAGCGGCCACGGAACAGCTTTGGGACCAGCTTCTCCACGCTGGCGGCACCGCTCGACTGGCAGGAGCAGGCGGCGAACGAGCAGCGGTATCTGGAGGCGGAGTATCTGCGGCTGAACTATGTCGCTGGCACCCGTCCCGGCGCCTGCCTGGTCGTCTCGGTCTACGAGGATTCCCAGGGCAAGGTGACGGGGGGCTGGCATGAACTGGCTCCCGGCATCACTGATATCGTCGATCTGCCAGAGTTATCAGAACCAGCTCCCGACCGACCCACCAGCGCACCGCTGGTTGAGGACACCGAGGTGGCGGCGGCCGAGGCCGACCGCGGGAAGCGGCTGGCAGTGCTGCGCCAGGCGAGTTACGGCACGGTCACCCCCCGTGACTTCCTCACCGAGCCGGCTGAACGCATCCGCCACACCGGTCGCGGGCTGGGCCAAGACTGGGGGACGGTAGTCCACCGGCTGCTGGAACTTGCGGTGGCCACCACCCGATCGCCTGCAGCGACACTCGATCTTGAAACGGCAGCGGCCAGTGCGATTGCCGAAACCGACCTACCCCAAAGCGGCCATGATCAGCAGCTGCTGATCACTCGGGCGGTCGGACTGGTACGGGAGGTGATGCAGCATCCGGTCTGGCAGCGGATTGGGGCCGGGGAGCACTGCCATGTTGAGCTTCCCTTCACCATTTCGGTGCCGGCGGCAGAGGTGGGGAACGGTGTCGAGGTCGACTATGGCCCTTTGCCGGTGGTTCTCGGGGAGGAGGCCGCACTGGCCGGGCCGGACGCCACCGCTCAAGCAGTCATAATGACTGTCAGTGAACAGCCTGCGGTGCTGATCCGTGGCCAGATTGATCTGGTATTTCAGGATTCCGATGCCCAGCCGAAGGCCGGGATGACCAACTGGATGGTCCTCGACTGGAAGACGACCTCGGTGGCTGACTCGGAAATTGGCAAACTGGAGGACCACTACCGGCCTCAGTTGCAGCTCTACGCCCGCTGCTGGGCGGCCTGGCTCGCACAGTAGTTGCAAAGCTTTCTCAGTTGGCCGAGCATTGATTACGGTTTGGCAACCCCGACACGAACACCATGACCAGTTTCATCCACACTGCCGACTGGCAGCTTGGCAAGCCGTTTTCAAGGATCGATGATCCCGACCGTCAGGCCGGTTTGCGGCGGCAGCGTCTCGACTCGCTCGAACGCATCGGCGAAGTCGCCCGCCAACGACAGGCCAGCTTCATCGTGGTGGCGGGTGATGTCTTTGACAGCCACCGACCGCCGGACCGGTTGATTTCGCTCGCACTCGAGCGGATCGGCCGCCTCGGACGGCCTGTCTACATCATCCCGGGAAACCATGATCATGGCGGGCCCGGAAGCCTCTGGGAATCAGAGCATTTTCAGCGTGAGCACGGTGAGCTGGCCCCCAACCTGGCCGTGCTGCTGGCGGCTGAGCCGGTCGAACGTGACGACGCCCTCATCCTGCCCTGCCCGCTGCTGCTGCGGCAGCAGGTGACCGATCCGACTGAGTGGATTCGCGGGTTTGACTTCGCCAGCTGCGACGACCGGCCACGGATCGTGCTCGCCCACGGCAGCACCGTCAATTTTCAGGGGGATGCCGACGAAGATGATGCGCCAACGCAGCCGAATTTCATCGCACTGGACCGGCTTGCGGATCAGCTTGAAGCGATCGACTACATCGCCCTTGGTGACTGGCATGGCTTCGTTCAGGCTGGTGAAAAGGCCTGGTATGCCGGGAGTCACGAGATCGACCGCTTTCCGCGGTCGGGCCAACTGCCGGGGCAGGTTGCCTGCGTCCGGGCCAGCCGGGGTGGACCGCCCCAGGTCGAGCCGGTGCCGACCGGTGCGATCCACTGGTTTGAACATGCCGAAACCTTCGTCGCAGCCGATGGCCCACAACGCCTTGATGAGGCGCTTCGGCGGCTCACCGACAAGCTGGGCATTGGCAACGCCGTCGCCAAACTCAGGCTTGATGGGCATCTTGGGCTGGAGGATCACCGCGGCCTCACCACAATTCTTGCCACCTGGGCTGCCCGGGTGACCCATCTCCGGGTCGAGCATCACGTCGCCGTCCAGCCAACAGGAGAGGAGCTCAATGCCCTGACGAAGCGGGCCGATGATCCCTTGATTGCGGGTGTTGCTCAGTCCCTTGCAGCCGAGCTTGCCGACACTGGCGAAGCGGGAGAGATTGCCGCCATCGCTCTGGCCATGCTGCATCACGAGGTCAGCCAGCCGGAGGCCCGCCAATGAAAATTCACAAGGTCAGACTCCGGAACTACCGCCGGCATGAACAGCTCGAAGTCACCTTTGATGCTGATCGAACATTGATCCACGGTCCCAATGAAATCGGCAAGAGCAGTCTGATCGAAGCCATTCATCGCTGCCTTTTCTATCGGCACAAGTCTCGAGCAGCAGGGCTGCTGGAAAGCATGCAGCCGCGGGCCGGCGGGGATCCGGAGGTGACGCTTGAGTTCACCACCGGCGGCGTGCGGTACACCCTGCAGAAGAAGTTCCGAGGACCGACCGGTTCACGGGCGTTGCTGGTTGCGGAGGACAACCGCCGGCTCGAGGGAGATGCCGCCGAGGAGGCCTTGCTGAAACTGCTGCAGGTCGTTGAGGTGCGAGGACAGCAGGAAGAGGCCTTCAATGCCCAGTGGGCCCACCTCTGGGTCTGGCAAGGCTCCGCCCAGGATGAACCAACCAGCAAAACCACCGGTGGCACGGTCCAGCAGCTTCGCCAGCAGTTGCAGCAGCAGGAAGGCCTTGGAGTGTTGGCTTCGAGCCATGACGACACCGTCAAGACCGTGTTTTTGAAACGCGCCGAGGCCATCTTCGGGCAGGGGGAAAAGCCCAAGAAAAAATCGCGATTGGGGCAAGCCGAGGAACGGCTGGCGGCCGCGGTGGAAAAAACCCGGATTGCCGCCGAACAGTTCCAGGCGAGCCTCGAAGCGGCCGACCGGCTGGGCAGGGCGGAGGACGCGATCGCGACCAACACCAAGACACAGGCGGAGGCCGAGGCGGCGCTGCCACCAATTCAGCAACAGCTGGCTGAGGCCGATCGTCTGGCCGATGAGCAGGCAGATCGGCAGAAGCTTCTGGAAACGGCCAGCGACCTGTATGAAACGCTCGAGCAGAGCGACGCTGAAATCAGGCAGCTGGCGGTCGAAAGCGGCACTCTTGCCCGGCGGATTGAGCCTGCTGAGGCGCATCTCCTGCAGCTCAAAAAACAGCATGCAGAACGGGCCACGAGTGCGAGTGAGGCCGCTGCGGCCCTCGAGTCCGGGCGGCGGGACCTCACCACGGTGCAGGAACGCCGCGACCTCTACAACGCCCAGCGAACCATGATGCAGGCTGGCGCGGAAGTCCGTGAGCTGGACCAGCTCGTCAGCCGGGTCAGCACCGCCCAAGCGGCGATCGATTCCCTCACGCGAACGCTCGATAACCTTCCACCGATCGACGATGAAGCGATTACAGGCCTTGCCAGGCTGGAGGAGAATTTGCGGCTGGCGCGGACAAAGGTCGAGCTGACTGCAACGGGCATTGAACTGGTTGCATCAGGGCATGAGCTGCGAATCGATGGTCAGCCGTTGGCCGTCACGGATCGGCATACGATTACCGATGCCGCCACCATCACGATTGATGAGCGGACCCGATTGATGATTATCCCCGGGGGAGGCGCATCGCTTGCGGAGGCCAGGGAAGAAGCGGCCGAAGCATCGCAACAGCTGCACGAGCAGTTGGCCGCGTTGGGTGTGACCGACCGGCAAGCCGCTGCTGAACGACTTGCCAGTCGGCAGCAGCTTGGGCTCACGATCGATCAGCACGAGCTTGAGATTGCGACCCTGCTCGGCAACGAGACGCGGGACGGGCTCAGCGAACGCGAGCGACAGAGTCGGCAGCGGTTGGCAGCGGCTGAGCAGAAGGTTGCCGTCTTGAGGCACCGCAGCGGCAGCGGTCTTGCCGCGGTCGTGTTGCCTGAGGGAACCGTCGAGTTTGAGCAGGTGGCCATTGCAGTCGAGGCTGAGTATGAGCAGCTTCAGCAGACTGTCCGACACCGGGTCGAAGCCTACGAGTCTGCCTGTCAGTCCCAGTCGCTTGCCGAGCAGGCTGTGCAGCAGGCCGAACAGGCGGTCTTCAGTGATCGCACCACGCTTGAAACACTCGAACGTCGCCTTGAGACGTTTGAGTCACATCACGGCGATGCGGCAACCCGGGCTCAGTCGCTGCTTGTCGCCCGCACCGAGCAGCAGGCTGCGGAGGCAGCCGTTGCCGCTACCGTGGCGCAGCTGGACCAGCTCGACCGATCCCGGTTGGAGGCAGACCAGGCGCGGTTTGCGCGGGTCGCCAGCCAGTCGGCTCAGGCGATTCAGGAGGCTCGGGAATCCCGTGCCGCAGCGCAGGCGATGCTCCAACAGGCTGGATCGGCCGATCTCCACGAGGCCCGGGCGGCTGCCGAGGCTGAGCAGGCGGCGGCCCAGCGGGAGTACGAGGCGGCCCGTCGCGAGGCAGCCGCCATTGTCCGGCTGCGAGACTGCTTTACGGCAATCAGCCGGGAACGGGCCGATCAGGTCATCGCCCCCCTGCGAACAAAGGCCGAGGACTACCTCACTGCCATGTTCGGAAAGGGGACGAAGGTCATCCTCAGCTTTGATGACCGGCAGGGACTGTTCGATCTGCGGGTGGTGCGGCCGGATGCCGGTGGGCACAGCTTTGCCTTTGCCGAACTGAGCGGCGGCACCCGGGAACAGGTTGCCGCCGGCCTGCGGCTGGCGATGGCCGAGATTCTTGCCGCCCGCTACGGTGGCAGCCTGCCAGTCGTCTTCGACGACGCATTCACCAACAGTGATGCCGGGCGGATCGGCATGCTGCAGCGAATGCTCGATCTGGCCGCCAGCCGCGGGCTGCAGGTGATTGTGCTTTCCTGCGCACCGGCCGACTATCGGATGTTCGGTGCCACCGAGATCGACATGGTGAACCTGCAGGGCAGTACGGCAACCGGCACCACCGCCGGCTCAGAACTTCAGCCGGGCCCCTGAGAGGCGGCTGTGGAGTTCGGCCATCAGGTCGTCCTCTGCTGCCTCGTCTTCGGCCTCATAGGTGACCGAGAACCGGGTGAAGGCGCCGCAGTCATCCCAGGGCACGGTCGAGATCGAAAGCTCCTTGATCAGGAACTGGCCCGCCTCCGAGGCGTTGGCAAAGACCCGGTCGCCGGCCCCCTTGGGGCTTTGGGTGTAAAGAAAGTAGGTGCCGCCGGGCATCTCACACTCAAATCCGACCGCCCGCAGCACGCCGACCAGCTTCTCCAGCCGCCGCCGGTACTTCTCCCGCACCTGCCGGGGAATCTCGGGGTCGGCCAGGGCCGCCGCCGCCGCCTTCTGGATGGCGATGAACTGGCCGGAGTCGCAGTTGTCCTTGACGTCGGCAAAGGCCTGCACCAGCTTTTCATGGCCGCAGACCCAGCCCAGCCGCCAGCCGATCATGTGGAAGCCCTTCGATAGCGAGTGGACCTCCACGCCCACTTCTTTGGCCCCCGGGATCGAGAGGAACGACAGCGGCTCATCGTCGTAGGAGAGCATCATGTGGGCGGCGTCCTGGATCACGATGATCCGGTTGGCCCGGGCAAACTCAACCACCTGTTCATAGAAGGCCCGGGTGGCGGTCTTACCGGTCGGGCTGTTGGGATAGCAGAGCACCAGCAGCTTGGTCCGGGCCAGCACCTCAGCTGGAATGCCATCAAGGTCAGGCAAAAAGTCGTGCTCCGGTACCAGCGGCAGCTTGTGCACCGCGCCGCCGAACCAGCGGGTGGCCGTGCCGGCGACGGGATAGCCCGGCACGGTCATCAGGGTGACATCGCCGGGGTTGATGAAGGCTGCCGGTAGCATCGCATAGGCCGTCTTCGAGCCGATGCAGTGGTTGACCTCCTTGACCGGATCGAGGCTGACGCCGAACTCCCGCTGCATGAAGGCAGCGGCCGCCTCCTTGAACGCGGCGATGCCGTTGTCGGCATAGCCCCTGTTTTCCGGCCGGTCGATCTCCCGCCGCATCACCGCCCGGACGCTCTCCGGGGCCATCTCGTCGTTTTCACCAATGCCGAAGTCGAGCATCTTCCGCTCGGGATGGTCGGCGAGCGCCTGCCGCTTGGCCCGCTTGATCAGCTCAAACTTGTAGACCTCGGTGCCTTTGCCATAGCCGGCCCCGCCAATCCGCTCGGCGAAGCGGTCCTGGAACCAGGGGTCTTGGGTGTCCGGGGCGGCAGGGCTGGCAGTCGACATGGGAACCTTTCTGGTGGACGGGAACTGGCAGAGGGTCGGTGGCGATCGAGCCGGTCAGGCTTGATCTCAACGACCCGGGTGTCGAACATAAAAAGTTCACCGGGCAAATCCAAGCAGCCGCCGCGGAATCGCGACCAGCCGCCGAATTGGCCGCTGCCGTGGTTCGCTGAGCCGGTAAACTTATCCAAGGAGATCGGCCGCGATGCCCAACTCACTGCAAAACATCATGCCGCGATTGCCAATGGCGTCTGACTACGGCCCGCTCGACGGTGAATTCGATCCCTTTGAGGACGACGAGGCGGTTGAGGATCTGGTCACCTTCGAGTGACCAAGGCCGTGGGTCCATCCCACCCTGGTGGCGGCTGCTATTCGGCGTCACTCCGCCTGACCACCAGCACGTTGCAGGCAGCATGCCGGATCACCCGTTCGGCGACGCTGCCGAGAAACAGCCGCTTGATCCCGTGATAGCCGTGCGACGGAATCACAATCAGGTCAGCCTGCTGCCGGCGGGCATAGTCGCTGATCTCCAGGCCCGGGGTGCCGATCAGGGCCACCAGCATCGCCCCCGTGGCTCCGGTCTCGGCTGCCAGCTTCGTCAGCGCCTCGGTCACCTTGCGGGTGCGGGTTTCGTCGGTGATGTCACCGACCAGAAAGCCGGGCGACATCGTCTCCAGCGGCGGCATCACATGGACGAGATGCAGGCGGTCGGGCTGGGCGATGATTTCCAGGGCGGCCGTGATCGCCCGCGGTGACTCTGCTGAAAAATCGATCGGCACAACGACAGTGGTGGCGGTCAGGGGCATGGGACGGCTGTTTCTTCTGAGGGCTGTCAGTCGTAGGTGACGAACTCGTTGTTCCGATACCGCGTCCAATAGTCGGCCAGCAGGGCCTTTACCTTCGGGGCCAGGATCACCCCACCAATCACGTTCGGGAAGGCCATCGACAGGATCATCAGATCGGAAAACGAGATCACATTCTCCAGCGACGAGATCGCACCCAGCACGATGAAACCAAGGAAGATACTGCGATAGATGATCACCGCCCGCCGGCTCGAGCCGAACAGATACTGCCAGGCCTTTTCGCCGTAGTACGACCAGCTGATCATCGTCGAATAGGCAAACAGCAGCACCGAGATGTTGAGGATGATTGGAAACCAGCTGATCGTGTCGGCAAACGCCCAGCGGGTCATTTCAACACCCTCGCCCGCTCCCGGCTCTTGGTAGGCACCGCTGACGATGACAACCAACGCCGTCATTGTGCAGATTACCACCGTATCGATGAACGGCCCAAGCATCGCCACCATACCCTCCCGGACCGGCTCGTCGGTCTTGGCAGCAGCATGGGCGATGGCGGCTGAGCCGACGCCAGCCTCATTGGAGAAGACCGCCCGCTTGATGCCCTGGACCAGCACACCGACAAAGCCACCGAAAATTGCCTCGGGGGCCACACACGACTGCACGATCAGCACGGCAGCGGCGGGAATCTGCCGGGCATGCACCACCAGAATCACCAGCCCCGCCAGCACATAGATGCCGCACATCAGCGGGATGATTTTCTCAGTGACCTGACCAATCCGTCGGATGCCGCCGATGATCACCAGGCCGACAAAGAAGGCGAGGATGCCACCGATCAGCCAATCAAGGCGGGCGGCATCGCCAATCATGCCGCGGATGGCAGTGGTGGCCTGGTTGGCCTGAAACATGTTGCCGCCGCCGAACGAGCCGCCGATGCAGAAGACGGCAAACACGAGGCCAAAGACCTTGGCAATCAGAAACGGAAAACCCCGCTGTTGCAGGCCGATCTCGAGGTAGTGCATCGGTCCGCCGTCGACCGTGCCGTCGGGGTGCACCTTGCGATAGACCTGGGCCAGGGTGCATTCGTTGAACTTGGCGGTCATGCCAAACAGGCCGATCAGCATCATCCAGATGACCGCTCCCGGCCCGCCCATCTGAATGGCCACCGCGACACCGGCGATGTTGCCGAGTCCAACTGTCGCGCTCAACGCCGAGGTGAGGGCCTGAAAGTGCGAGATCTCACCGGGATCGTCCGGGTTGTCGTAGCGGCCGCGGGTGATATCGATGGCGTGCCGGAAGCCGCGGATGTTGAGAAAGCCAAAGTAGACCGTGAAGAAGATCGAGCCGCAGAGCAGGATCAGCACAATCAGCGGAATCGGCACCGCCTTCACCGGCTCCCAGAAGAGGACCGCCTCCATCCAGCCGACCACGACGCCAAAGCGGGCGTCGATGACCTCAGCGACAGTGGCACCGCCGGCCTCGACAGCCACGTCTGCAATCGGGCCCTCTGCAGCCTCAGCCGTCGCGGCCGCTGGCTCACTGGCCAGCAGCGGGGTCCCGGTCAGGCAGGCCCCCCAGAGCAGGCCCCAGGGTAGGAACAGCAAACGACAGGTGAGCATCACAACCAGCATCCTGCAGAAACACTCAAAAACCGAATCTGCAGAATACGCCCCCTCCAGGCCTGTTGCCAATGTTTGCCGGCGGCCACGGGTGCCGCACCACTCCAGCCGGTTGCTGTGCAGAGCCCGTCTCCACGCAGCTGCCTACAGTGTTCAGGATTCTTGTCCGGACCCGCTGTCTCAAGCCGTTCACTCACCATCGGCCCCCAGCCCATGCAGCCTCCACCCCTTTGCGTCTGGCTGAAGCGTGACCTGCGGGTCGCCGACCAGGCCGCTTTGGCCACGGCAGTCGAGCGGTCGCGGGGGGCGGGGGTCTTCGCCGTCTTCCTGTACGAACCTGAGATTTTGGCCCAGCCCGAATGGAGCCCGGCCCACACCGCCTTTCAGCGGGAGTGCCTGGCTGACCTCAGCCCGGCCCTGGCCCGGCTTGGCATTCCGTTGGTCACCCGCCAAGGTGAGGCGGCTGCCATGCTTGAACAGCTGCGACAGCAGACTGGCTTTGTCGAACTCTTTGCCCACGAGGAGACCGGCACTGGTGTCAGCTATGCCCGCGACCGCCGGGTGCGGCGGTGGGCCCGCGAGACGGGTGTGCGGTTCGTGGAGCTGCCGCAGACCGGAGTGGTGCGGCGGCTGGCCTCCCGCAACGGCTGGAACCGCCACTGGGAAGACCGCATGGAAAGCCCGCAGGCAGTGGTGCGGCCACTGGCCCGCGGCCCGGCAACCGAGACACTCACCCGGTTGCCGACCGCCGGGCTGTTGGGGCCGGCTGACCTCGGCCAGCCGCCCGACACCTTCGACCGGCAGCCGGGTGGCGAACGGGCGGCTGCTGCAGTGCTTGATGACTTTCTCAGTCGCCGCGGCCGCTTTTATTCCGGTGGCATCTCCTCGCCACTGACGGCAGCAACTGCCTGCTCGCGGCTCTCGGCCCACCTTGCCTTCGGTGCAGTCTCCCTACGGCGAGTCTGGCAGGCCAGTGAGGCCCGGCGGCTGGAGGTGAGGGCGGCCCTGGCGACTGCCAGCGATCGACACGACCGGTTTGCCCTGCGGGCCTGGCAGCGGAGCCTGAAGGCGATGCAGTCGCGGCTGCACTGGCACTGTCATTTCATGCAGAAGCTCGAGGATGAGCCGGCGCTTGAACAAGCCAACATGTGGCGGGCGGCCGACGGCCTGCGGGAGGCGGAGTTCTCGCAGCAACGGTTTGAGGCCTGGGCGACGGGCCGCACCGGCTATCCCCTGGTCGATGCCTGCATGCGAAGCCTGCTGGCCACCGGCTGGCTGACCTTTCGGATGCGGGCGCTGCTGGTGTCGTTTGCCAGCTATTCCCTCTGGCTGCACTGGCGGCCGACGGGGCTGTACCTGGCCCGGCAGTTTCTGGACTTCGAGCCGGGCATCCACTGGTCGCAGTTGCAGATGCAAAGCGGCACCACCGGCATCAACACGTTGCGGATTTATAACCCCGACAAGCAGGCGATCGAGCAGGACCCCCACGGGGTCTTCATCCGTCGCTGGCTACCGGAACTTGCCGGCGTGCCCGATGAGCATGTCCATCAGCCTTGGACGATGCCGGGAACAATCCAACAGGCCTCCGGCTGTCTGATTGGCCGCGACTATCCCGAGCCGATCGTTGACCACACCCTTGCCCTCCGGGCAGCCAAGGCCCGGTTCACAGCCTTGCGGCATGACCCGGCTGCCCGAGTGGAAGCCCGGGGTGTGGCCGAGCGGCACGGCAGCCGCCGCGACCGCCGCGGGGCGATGCAGCAGGACCCGGTCCGCCGTGAGTTGGCCGGAACCGGCAAGCCTCGTGGTCGCCGTCGGCGGCCGGCCGAGGATGGGCAGCGGACCTTTCCGTTCTTGGCAGAGGAAGCTGGGGACTGACTGATGGGAAAGCAGCCGTTACCGACAAAGGTGTGTGTCGCCTGCGGCCGGCCGTTCAGCTGGCGGAAGAAGTGGGCCCGCTGCTGGGAGCAGGTGCGGTACTGCTCGGAACGCTGCCGCAAAAAGACGGCAACCCTTCCTGGTCCTGTCTGCGGCCGGCCGGCAGTGGATTGAACATGCGGGGAATCGAGCAGAGTGGTTTCTGAAGCTGAAGCCGGGAGCGACCGGACTGGTAGCAATCAGCGAACCACATCAGTTCAGGCCCCACTGCCAGCCGGCGGCAGGATGCCGCCCACGAGCAGCAGCGGGACGTCACAAACCTTGGCTTTGTGGCGTCTTGCCCCAGGAAAGTCGGGCAGGAGGCCCGAGCTTTCCGTGAAGCCAGCCGCCCGAGCTTTCCGTGAAGCTAGCCGCCCGAGCTTTCCGTGAAGCTAGTCCTCGTACTCAACAACCGTGAGCCCTTCCCGTGACCCGGCGAGGGTATCGATTGTGTCGAAGCCGATGTTGGTGTTGGCAACGTGGAGCTTTTTTAGCGCCGGCAGCCTGCCGAGGGCCAGGAACCCCTCGTCGCTCAGCAGTGTGCCTCCCAGATTCAGTTCGACCAGTTGGGTGAGCTTCAGCAGTGTCGGCACCGCGTCGTCAGTGATCCGGGTGGCCTTGAGGTTGAGCAGTTTGAGGTTGGTCAGCCCACCGAAGGCGGCAAGCGTCTCGTCATCGGTCTTGGTTTCCCAGAGGTCGAGGTAGGTCAGCGTGGTCGCCTGGCCGAGCCGGGCGATTCCGGCAGGGGTTGCCAGCCGGCACTCGCTGATGTCGAGCCAGTCGAGCCTGGGCAGGGCCGCGATCACCGCCAGCCCGGCATCGTCGAGCGAGGTGTCGCGTAGGTTGAGCCGCGAGAGATTCTCAAGTGTTGCCAGGTGGGCAAAGCCTCTGCCGGTCACATCGAGGCCTCGAATCCGCAGTCGTTTCAGCCGGCTGGCCCGTGCCAGACCGGCCATGCCAGCATCATCGATCTTGGTGTAGTCGAGTTGCAACTGCTCGATCGACGGCATCGCCGCCAGTACGGCAAGCCCCTGGTTGCTGATGCTGGTGCAGTAGTTGACGTTGAAGCTCTTGAGCCTGAGGCCGGCCAGATTTTCTATTCCGGCATCGGTCACCTTGGTTTTTTCAAGCTGAATGTCCACCAATGATGAAATGTTCCCGAGCGCCGCCAGCCCCGCGTCGGTGGTGTTGGTGTTCCGCAGGTCGATCATCCGGAGTTTCAATCCAGTGAGTCGCTGTAACTGGGCATCACTGATTGCCGTTCGCCGCAGTCGCAGAACTGCGAGTTCGGGAAGCGTCGCGAGGGCATCGACAACGGCGTCATCAATCGGTCGTTCGCTGAGATCGACAGCGATGATGGCGCCGTCGCCATTTCGCTCCACCGGGCAGCCGGTGGCCAGCAGCGTTTCGGCCGCGGCCGCCTGAGCAGGTAGCGGTGCAGCAGGCGTAAAAACGACAACAAACAGGAAAATCAATGCTACAGGCAGCGTGAATGGCTTCATTTGGACGACTCGGCAGGTTGGATGTTAGGCTTCAGGGGCCTGCGCGTAAGCGAGCCTACTTTGTGAACATCTTGGGAACAACCGGGGCGACCGACGAGGCGCACGGGAACAGTGGCTGGCTCACCCGTCTGGTTGAGCCAGCCACCCAATCACTCACACCCTCAAGGATTCTGCGATGCCCGCCCGCTCTTCTCGCCGTCAGTTTCTTAGTCAGACCGCTGCCCTCGGAGCGGGCGTCGGCTTCTGGTCCGGCACCAGCCCGCTGTTGCGGGCCGATGATTCCGCGCTGCAGGGGCTTGCCGCTGCGTGTATTGGAGTCGGCGGCAAGGGGGGCAGTGACACCAGCCATATTGCTGAGCAGGGGGTGAAGATCGTGGGACTCTGCGACGTCGACGGCGGCACGCTCGACAAGAAGTCGCGCGAGTTTCCCGAGGTGAGCAAATTTACCGACTTCCGCGAGATGCTCGACGCACTCGGTGACAAAATTGACATCGTCACCGTCAGCACGCCCGACCACACCCATGCGGCGGCGGCGGTCGAGGCGATGCGGATGAAGAAGCACATCTACTGCCAGAAGCCGCTGACCTGGTCGATCCGTGAGGCCCGGCTGATGCGGGAGACGGCCGAACAGATGGGCGTTGTCACCCAGATGGGCAATCAAGGCACCAGCGAGGACGGCCTGCGGGAGGCAGTCGAGGTGATTCGTAGCGGGGCCATCGGTGACGTCTCCGAGGTTCACATCTGGTCGAATCGGCCGGTCTGGCCGCAGGGCAAGGGGCGGCCCGCCGGTGAGGATCCGGTACCGGAGAATCTCAACTGGGATGCATGGATCGGGCCGGCACCCATGCGGCCGTTCAAGCAGGGTGTCTATCACGCCTTCAACTGGCGGGGCTGGGTCGATTTTGGCACCGGGGCCCTCGGTGACATGGCCTGCCACACCACGAACATGCCGATCATGGCACTGAAGCTCTTTGATGCTGACGCAGTCACGGCGGTGAAGAATCCCGGCCTCTTCGAGGGTGAGACCTTTCCGGAAAGTTCGCAACTGCTCTTCGAGTTCGGCGCCCGTGACGGCCTGCCGCCCTGCCAATTCCACTGGTACGACGGGGGGGCGCTGCCGCCGGACCGCATCATCAGCCAGCTGCCTGAGTCATTTCAAAAACGGGTCGCCAAGCAGCGGGAAGGCGAGCGGAAGACCAGTGGTGCGGTCCTGGTGGGCAGCAAGGGCCTGCTGTTCTCGCCCGACGACTACGGGGCTCGGTATTTCCTGTTGCCCGAGGGTGACTTCACCGAGTTCAAGCCACCGGCGCAGACCCTGCCCCGGATTCCCTTCCAGGGGGGCGGGGACCAGCGGCAGAAGTGGGAATTTGTCAGCACGGTGAAGGGCGAGTACGAGCCCGGCACGATGGCTAACTTTGGCTATGCCGGCCGGCTCACCGAGACGATTCTGATCGGCAACCTGGCCCTGCGGGCGGGCGAAGGGACGCGGATCGAGTGGGACGCCAAGGCCCTGAAAAGCCCCAACGTGCCTGAGGTGAACCAGTTCGTCAGCCGGGTCTACCGCGAGGGCTGGGAGCTTGAAGGGGTCTGATTGCGGGTCAACGCCCGGAAAACACGGTTGCGAAGCTGGGAAATACACCCTTGCAAACCGGTTTTTCCGAAGCAGACTTAAAGTCAATCGCTACACTCGGGGCAGATTGCCCACACCTGTTTTTCGTCAAGGAGAACCAGAATGATGAGCCTCAAGCACTCCCTCCTTACCCTCACGGTCATTGCCGCCGGGTTGTGGAGTCTGCCGGCCGATGCCGGTCTGTTCTGCCACCGTGGCAAGGACTGCTGCCCACCGCCACCCCAGGTCGAGGTCTGCCTGATGATCTGCAGCCCCTGCGACGGGTGTCCAGTGCCGGTTACGCTCTGCGTACCGGAGTGCTGCGTCTGCGAGACGCCGGCGATCTCGACCCGCTGCGCCCTGATCGGCAAAGGGGTCACCAGGGTCGAATACTGCTGCTGTGGTTTCGAGGCCAAGATCCGCTGGGATCGGTGTGGCGTGCCGCACGTCGTCAAGACCAGCGAGTGAGCATTGTCCGCCGGCAGGGCACATCTGCCGGCAGTCTTGAGCAACGACGGGGCCGGTTCGTGACTTTACAGCGAACCGGCCCCGGCTGTTTTCCCTAGGCGCCCTGCTCCATGCGACTCTCGATCTGTTCGATCAAGGCCGCAGCATCTTCGTCAAGTTCCATGAGCCGGTCGAAGTTTTGGTCGTCGCTGGCCCGGTGGGCCAGCCAGAGTAGCTCGGCGGCGTCTTCTCGGGCATGCTTGAGCCAGTCGGGCCGGGATGAAACCGGGCGGTGAATCAGCTGCTCAAGCTGGTCGAGGTTTGATCTGGTGGTCATCGCAAGAGTCTCCGTCAGGCCCCCGACGATTCTATCAATCACCGCGAATAAGGGTCTGCCGATGCGAATGCTCCTGCTGATTATGATTTACTTCGTGTTGTGTCCGATCGCGGGACACTTTCTGGGCATGGCCATGATCCGTGCCGCCCTCACCGGGCAGCAGCCAACGCTGTTCGCCATGTATGCCGTCCGGATTGTGGCGATGCTCCTGGCCTATCTGATTGTCGGGCCGGTGCTGAAGGCGTTGCTTGTGCCCAAACGGGTGTCATGAGCACCGCCGCATCACAGCCAGCCATGTTCGGAGAACCAGTTGGCGGTCTGACGCAGCCGGGCGTCGAGCGGCATGGCGGGCCGGAAGCCGAGCCGGCCGCGGGCCTTGGCGGCTGAACAGGCCCAGCTGGGGACGGTTGCGTCCCGGATTTTGTCCCGCGACAGCACGCCGCCGGGAGCTGCCGCCCATTCCGCGAGTGCCCCGACCGACCAGCCGACCGGACGCAACAGCGGCCAGACAAGCACCCGTCTGCCGAGCGCGCGGCCGACCCGGTGCCCCAGTTGCCAGTAGGTGGGATGAGCCTGATCGTCGCAGGCAAGGTAGTAGCCGGAGGGTGAGTAATCCCCGTCGGGATGTCCGTCGAGCCGCTCCCCGGTGGCGGCCGCCAGCAGCAGCAACGGCACCAGATCATCAACATGGATCAGCGACAGTCGCGGGGTTCGGAAGCCGATGACAAAGTGCACGCCGCTGCGAGCAATCGCCTTGAACATCGTGGCGATCTTCCGGTCGCGGGCACCATAGACGATCCCAGGCTGGACCACGGTGATCGGCAGCTGGCCGCCCCTCTTTTGCAGTTCAATCTCACCGGCCCGTTTGCTGGTGCCGTAATGGGAAACCGGCCGCGGCGAATCGGTCTCATCCCGGAAGCCGCGATCATGGCGTGGCGGTCCAGCCGCCGCCAGGCTCGACACTGCCACCAGCGTCGGTGGATTCGGCCGGTCGGCACAGGCCTCGGCAAGCCGGGCGGTCCCCTGCCCGTTGGTCGCCATCAATTCCGCCGGGTGTCGGGATGCCACCAGCCCCGCGAGATGAAAGACCGTGTCACAGCCGGCCAGGGCCCTCCGATAGCTCTCCGGAGCGGTGAGGGTGCCAGCCACCCGGATCAGGTTCGGCCGCAGCAGGTGGGTTGCCGGGGTGGTTGGCCGAATCAGGCAGCGGACCTCGCAGCCCTGCCGCAGCAGATGCTCAACCAGATGGGTGCCGATGAAGCCGGAAGCACCGGTCACAAAGACCGTTCGGTTCACCACACGGGAGGGGGAGGCAGAAACGGGAATGGGCATGCAACTGATCCATAACGTTCTCCTAAAGCCTTGGACTGGCTGCGGCTGCGGGCCGTCGTGAGCCCGCCACCTCCCGCTGGTCACCACCGGCAGCGTCGTTGACACCCGGGGCGGCTGCGGGAATGCCTGAAGATGAACCGGCCTGGCTGCCGGTCGGGTACAATCGTCGCGTGCCCGGAGGCCCGGTGCAACTTTGCAGACTGTAAAAAACGCAGCAGTCGCCCGAGGCGGCGACCAGCACCCCCGAAATCCGATTGGTGTTTTCCGGGGTTGGCACGATAGCAAAAGGCCATGGCGAGCCATTTCGCGGACAGTTGGCTTCCCGGGATTTCCGGTTCGGACTCCCCCCCATCTCTGACAGGATTATCCAAATGCGTCAGCCGAGAATGTTTTTTCGTGGGTCTTTCCGGCTGGCGGCCGTGACCCTGGCCGGTAGTGGCTGGCTCACCGGCGGGGTGGTTGCGGCTGAAATCCCAGACAAGTCATGGCATTCGCGGACAATTGCCGCCGTTGAGCAGCAGGTGACCCACAGCGTCCTGCTGCAGGATCGTATCAGCGGTGATCTGCGGCGGCGGAAACTCATCGGGCCGGAGGGCCTGCTCATGCCAGCAGCGGGTGCCGCTTGCCTTTGTCGTTACCAGATCGACCCGGCCGCAGCGGATCAGCCCGCCGGCCGGCTACAACTCCGGCTGGCGGGTGAGTCCGAGCCGGTCGTCGTGGTGGTCGGCCCGCCCCGGGCGGCGTTGCTGCCGGCACAACTGCTTCGCGATGGCCCACCGGCGGGTGAGCCCGGCCAGATTGTCTATGAACAGCGGAAGGTGCTCGCAGTCGAGCGTGGAACCGATCGAGAAATTGCGTCAGTCTGTCTGCCGATTGAGTACCGCCATCATTTCGAGCGACTCCTCCCTGGGGATCGGGCAGCCGGCTTCGTTGTCCTTCAGGTTGCCGCGTCCGCTGCCGGCGGGGAATCATTCGGTATCGTGGACGATCTGGGCACCAACAAAATCACCCTCGACGCACCGCAGCACGGCATCATTATGGTTGAACAATTCAGTGTTGTTCGCTAGCCGGCCGTCCATTTTCAGCTGCCACCCTGCCTGAGTAAAAAAAGCCGCCGATCCCCAAGGGACCGGCGGCTTTCCACGGAACAGGCATCATTGACGGCTAAGGCCCTTGGCCCAACGCGATCTTCACAATCTGTGAAACCTTCTGCCGCCACACAATGCAGCGATGGGAAACCCCGCAAACCACCGGCCTTTCCGGGTGTCTCCCAAGTGGAAAAAGGCTATCGAGGCCTTTTTCACGCGTAATTATTCCTTCGGCAGGATCACGGTGTCGATCACGTGGATCACACCGTTGCTCGAATTGATGTCGGCCTTGATGACTTTGGCACCATCGACCGTCACGGTTCCACCGGTGACGGCGATCGCCACGTCGGAGCCTTCAACAGTCTTGGCCTTGTTCAGCTTGACAACCTGCTTCGACATCACTTTCCCGGGCACAACATGGTAGGTCAGAATCTTGACCAGCTTGGCCTTGTTTTCGGGCTTCAGGAGACTTTCGACGGTTCCTTTCGGCAGCTTTGCAAAGGCTGCGTTGGTTGGGGCGAAAACGGTAAAGGGTCCAGTGCCAGAGAGGGTTTCGGCAAGCCCGGCAGCCTTGACGGCGGCAACGAGCGTGCTGAAGTCGGCGTTGTTGGCGGCATTTTCAACCACCGTTTTATCGCAGGTACCACAGCCAGCGATAGCAGGACGGGCAACGGTCAGGCAGCAGGCAACTGCTGCAGCAAATCCAAGAGCGCGGAAGAGCATAGAGGGTCCTTTCGGGACGTGGCCGGGAAAACCGGCCGTGGGAAACATTTCCAAGAACTGCCGTGAGTCTATGCCCGCAGCATGGCGGCGGCGAGTAAGAAATTGACAAAAACCCTGGAAGTCTGGAATCCTCGGTCAGCAGCCGAAACCCTGAGGCCGATTGCCTGCGGTAGAGTGTCGCGTCTGCGGCCGCTTAGCAGGCTGGGAAAATAGTCTGCCGCCGCAGGCTGCGGCGACCGGCAGCCCCGAAAAGCTGCGGCGTTTTCGGGTGTTGCCCGAGTGAAAAATGGCCATCGATTGATTTTTTCACAGCCTGCTAGCCGCGGTCGCCCGCGGCCCCGTCGGCCCGTTACAATCCGCGACCCAGCGGTTGAGCCTCCTGTTGTACGAGATTTTCCATGCCACAGTCTGTTGAAAGCCACAGCCCCATTCTGCTGTCCGCCACCGATTACAAACTCCCCAAGACGCTGCCAGAGGGAATCGATAAGTACACGAATTTTCGCGAGATGACCCAGGGTGGCACGGGTGTGCTGCGAACCTGCTTTGATCAGATCACCGGCCGCACCGTCGTGATGAAGTCACTGCGGAAGCAGTTCCAGATGGATCGCCAGGAGAATCGTCGCTTGCTCCGAGAGGCTCGCGTCACGGCTCAACTGCAGCATCCCAATACGGTGCCGGTTTATGAGATCGGCCGTGACCATCAGCAGGGTCTCTACTTCACCATGAAACGGGTCTCGGGGGAAAACCTGTTTACCATCCTCAGTCGGGTTGCGAAAAACGTTTCGGAGACGGCAGAGGAGTTTCCGCTGCGCCGCCGGGTGGAGATCGTGGCCACGGCGGGCCTGGCGTTAATGTACGCCCATGCCCGTGGTGTGATACACCGCGACATCAAACCGGAGAATATCTGGGTCGGAAACTTTGGGGAGGTGATTCTGCTTGATTGGGGAGTGGCCAAGGTCTGGGGGCAGCCCGATGATTCGCCGGCCCATCCACTGCTCTCCAGTCAGCAGCATTACCAGGTGCAGGCTCTCACCATGGCCGGAGAGCGTCCCGGCACACCGCTGTACATGTCGCCGGAGCAGGTCAACGTCAACCGTGCGACCGTCGATGAGCGGAGCGATATTTTCAGCTTCGGCGTCGTCCTCTACGAAGTGGCCGCCCTTCGCGAGCCCTTCCGTGGCCGGGTAATTCAGGAGACGTTCGAAAACATCATTCACGACAACCCACCACCGCCCTCAACGGCACGGCCAGAAGAGCATATTCCCCAATCGCTCGACGAGGTGGTGAGGAAGGCGATCAGCAAGAGACCGGCCGATCGGTTTCAGACCATGCGGCAGATGCTCGAGGCCCTTCGCGAAGTAGACTTTGAAGACTAAAAAAACCTCCCGGGAGCATTCGCCCCCGGGAGGTCGTACGCCCGCATTCACGGGCGCGGACGTTCTCTACGAACAGTTAGACCGCAGCCGTTTGGATCGCCTCCTTGACCGTCTTGATGATGGCGGCAGCCACCTTGTAAGGATCAGCATTGGAGGCCGGTCGCCGGTCCTCCAGTCGACCCTTCCAGCCGTTCTCGATCGTACCGACCGGAATCCGGATGGATGCCCCACGGTCGGAAACGCCATAGCTGAACTGATCAATCCGTTGCGTTTCGTGCTGACCGGTGAGCCGCTGCTCATTGTCGGCTCCATAGACGCTGATGTGCCGTTCAATGACGCCACCGAAGCCTTCACAGATACTCATGAACACCTCCTTGTCGCCGCAGGTCCGCATCAATTCGTTCGAGAAGTTGGCGTGCATGCCTGAGCCATTCCAGTCCGTCTTGCCCAGCGGCTTGGGATGCAGCTCAATGGAATAGCCATACTTCTCACCGATCCGCTCAAGCAGGTAGCGGGCCACCCAGATTTGATCACCCGCCTCCTTGGCCCCCTTGGCAAAAATCTGATACTCCCACTGACCTGCGGCAACCTCTCCATTAATGCCCTCAACATTCAGGCCAGCAGCGAGACAGGCGTCAAGATGCTCCTCGACACAGGCTCTCCCGTGAGCATTGTTGGCACCGACCGAGCAGTAGTAGGGACCCTGGGGCTTCGGGTAGCCACCGGCGGGAAAGCCCGGCGGATTGTTGTTCTTGGTGCACCAGAGGAAGTATTCCTGTTCGAAGCCGAACCAGAAGGTATCGTCGTCGTCATCAATAGTCGCCCTGCCGTTAGACTCGTGGGGGGTGCCATCGGCATTGAGGACCTCGGTCATCACGAGGTAGGAATTCTTGCGGCCGGGATCGGGATAGATTGCCACCGGCTTCAGGAGGCAGTCAGAGTCGCCGCCAGTGGCCTGCTCGGTGCTGCTCCCGTCGAATGACCACATCGGGCACTCTTCGAGAGTCCCTCCAAAGTCCTTCCGGACCTGGGTCTTCGAGCGGAGGCTCTGGGTGGGCTTGTATCCGTCGAGCCAGATGTACTCAAGTTTCGTCTTCGTGCTCATGGCTGAAGCTCGTCCTTACTTCAAGAGGGGTGGAAACGTGGAGCCTGTCGACTGTAGGACGACACGACATCGATCTACAACCTGCAGGGCCCGAATGAACCCAGTTGATCTGGCAGGAAGCAGCCGCCTGGTCGGTGTCTGAAAGGCTTCAGGCGGGACATTCAGGTGCAAACGGCATGCCATCCATCAAGATCCTGACGCCATCATAAAAATTGGGGTTTCCAGTGCAAGCGTTTTTCGCTAGCCGCCCGGAAACCCAGCAGTGCGGCGCCTGGTTGCCCGAAAAATTGGCATGCGAGCCCCGCTGGTTTGGTGAAGGCGTAGGGGCCTCTGCCGCCGGCCTACCGGCGGCGCAGGTGGCGGGCGTAGTCTCCGTCAGCAATCAGCCCCGCACCGGTGACCGTCTGGCAGTAGCGGTAGAGCCAGACGGCGACGGAACTGCCGTCCGGCCGGAAGGCAGTGGCAAGCTCGCGGCGAAAAAGCGGGTGCGGGGGGCCACATTCCTCATACGCGTCGAGTGCTGCCAGTTGACCATCACCCACGATCGCCAGGAGGTCACCGTGGACGGTGCCTGGCCCGGGGATCAGGCCCGGGTATTCGCCCAGGTCGAACAGCTGTCCCTGCACCGTTGCAGGCCCATCCTCCTGTAGCGTCTCGACGAGCAGCCGGGGCTCCCCAGTGGCTAGAAGCGGTCGCAGCGTGCCGTAGACAAAAACGTGGCGGGGCTTGGCGTTCATCGCTGGCCTCTCCCGTGGTTATCGGTTGTGAAATCGTGCCGGTGACAAAAAACCGATCGGCAGCCGCGTGCTACCAGTGCAGCTGCGGTCGGCGAGGGCCTCACCGATCACCAGCGCAAACTTGAAGCCATGCCCCGAAAACCCGACCGGGATGCTGACCTGTGGATGGTCGGGTTGCTGGCCGCCACCCGGTCTATATCGCTGGTCAGTTCGATCCCGGCTCCGTGACAGCTAATCTCTCGCACCAACGGGCCGCGCTGGAGTTTAGCTCCCGCCGCCTTCGCCGCCGGTTGCCGCTCCGCCGGAATCCCGTGCCTGGCAACGGCCACGGCGGCTCCAGACAGCACCCCGCCCGCGGCCGGCCCAGCAAGCAGTACCCCGGTTCGGGCGCAGAGTCGTCGGCCCGAGTCGGCTTCGAGTTCCCGCCACGGCCCGGTGACTGCCCCACCGACAGCCAGGCAGTTGCCTCAGAGCGCCCGGCGGTGCTTGCGGTTGCGGCCCGACCCGGCGGCAGCGCCGGCGGGAGTCGATGGCCTTGAGGGCTGGGCCACCCGGTCCGCCGGCATTGCCTGGGTCGGCCGTGGAGTGGCCTTACCGGCCGATCCCCCCCGGCGGCGGCTTCTGTTTCCGGCGCGGGCCGGGCCGGCTGCGCGGGCTGGTCGCCGCTGGTTGCGGCCTGTTCCTGCCGAGTCGGTTGCCGCTGCACCGCAGTCGGCCGGCCGCTCGTTCCGTGAAGGGATTGCCCGGCTGAGCAGCCGTTCAATTGCCACCAGGCGGGGCTGCTCGTCGCTGTCGCAGAAGCTGACCGCCGCCCCGGTCTGGCCGGCCCTGCCGGTGCGGCCGATGCGGTGGACGTAGGTCTCGGGCTCGTGGGGCAATTCGTAGTTGATGACATGGGCCACCTCATCGACATCGATGCCACGGGCGGCAATGTCGGTGGCGATGAGCACCGGCGGCTGGGGTGATTTGAAGGCGGCCAGCGCTCGCTCCCGCTGGGCCTGTGACTTGTTGCCGTGGATCGCGGCGGTGGTGATCCCGGCCTTGGTGAGATCCCGCTGGAGTTTGTCGGCCCCGTGCTTGGTGCGGGCGAAGACGATCACCCGGCCCGTCGCCTCCTCCTGCAGCAGCCTGATCAGCAGCGGCTTCTTCTCCCGCTTGGGCACAAAGAAGACCGATTGGTCGACGGTTTCGGCCGGCGTTGACCGTGGGGTGGTCTTCACCTCGAGTGCGTCCCGCAGCATGGTGTCGGCCAGTTCCCGCACCACCGTCGGCAGCGTGGCCGAGAAAAAGAGTGTCTGCCGATCAGCCGGGAGCAGGGCAACGATCCGCCGCATGTCATGGATGAAGCCCATGTCGAGCATCCGGTCGGCTTCGTCGAGTACCAGAAACTCAACCCCGCGAAGATCGACCAGCCGCTGGTTCACCAGGTCGAGCAGCCGGCCCGGGGTGGCCACCAGCACATCGACGCCGTGCATCATCGCCCGGGCCTGCTGATGCTGGCCGACACCGCCGTAGATCACGGCGGCCGACAGCCGGGCATGACGACCGTACGCCACGAAGCTTTCATGAATCTGGGCGGCCAGTTCGCGGGTCGGGGCCAGCACCAGCGTGCGGCACCGGCGCGGCGCGGGCTTGCGATTGTCAGCCCGCAGTCGCTGGATCAGCGGCAGGGCGAAGGCAGCAGTCTTGCCGGTGCCGGTCTGGGCGCAGCCGAACAGGTCACGGCCGGCGAGCACATGGGGGATGGCCTCTGCCTGGATCGGCGTCGGAGTGGTGTAACCCTCATCGGCCAGGCTACGTAGCAGGGCAGGTGCCAGCCCCAGATCGGCGAAGGTCGGGGAAGGAGCAGAAGTTTTGGCGTTTGTCATAAAATGCTTTCAGAACGTCCCCGGCAGACGACGCTGGTGCGGCCGTCGGGCGGTGGACAGAGGTTGCGGAGGGAGGGCAGTTCGGCGCCGTCAGGCTGACGGGACACACCGGATCCCTGCGATGGATCGTTGGCTGCCCGGCAAGAAGGTGTTTTTGCTGATTGCGGCCACCGAGGGCGGCGGCCCCGCAAAACACAGTCGCATCGAGAGATGGCGATCGCGGTAGCTGCTTCCGGCCAAGCTCACGCTCGCGGCGGCAGTGCCTGCATCACATCCGTACGCAAAACAGTACCACGCAGTTGGGCAGCGGGCAACAGGGAGTATTCGGCGTCATGACGGGGATGCCACAGTCCGCTGTCAGAGCCTGGCGGGCGAACGCCGCCGTGTCGGGGGTGGGGGATCGGCCGCTTCGGGGCGGCGAACCTCATGGGCCGCGTCGGCAAACGTGAGTCCCTTTTCCGCCAGGGTCTTGCGATCGACGGGCGGGTCGATCACCAGGAAGTTGTTCGCATCGATGAGATTGACGAAGTAGTGGGTCGCCTCAGGTGGAAGCTCGGCTGTCACGATTGACGCATCATGATGGATCTCAGCCGATTGCCGCAGCCATTCATGGCCGTTGTTGGGGGAATAGATGATGTCGGCATAGGCAAGGCCAGCTCCGTTGCTGCGGTAGGTGATCCGGACGCTGCGGCCGGTGCGTTCGTGGACCAGGATTGCCGGGGCCTGTTTCTGCTGGGGCAGCGGCCGGCCGGACCGTGGGTTGCCGTAAGGAAGACGGCCGCCACTGGTTTCGATCAGAGCGGAGAGCCGGTCATCAAGCTTTTTCTGCAGCTGCGGATTGGCCGCTGCGAGATCGTGCTGCTCTTCGATATCGATCCGCTGCGGCTGCCCGGATGCCGAGTCGGTCAGCTGGTAGACCGCCGACGTCCAGCCGTCAGGGCCGTAGCGGCGGAAGAGCTTGTGGTCGCCAACCCGAATGGCTGACGTGTGCTCGGACTGGGGGAAATGCCAGAAGAGCGTGTCACGGGGCTTGCCGTCGGCGTCTTTGACGAGGCTCGGGTCGGTCGGATCGGTGGTGAGTAGGGGGGCGAGGCTGCAGCCGTCAAACTGCTTGTCGCTGGGCGGTGTTGCCCCGACCAGTGAAAGAATGGTGGGGTAGAAGTCCAGTCCGCTGGCCATCACCTGCGTCTGCACGTTTCGGGGGATCCCCGGACCGGCAATGATCAGCGGTACCCGGGTGCCGCCCTCGTGCAGCGAAATCTTGCCCCGGTCAAGCGGCGCGTTGTCGGTGTAGATCTCGTTCCGGCTGCCCTCCATGCCACCATTGTCCGAAGAAAAGATCACATAGGTGTTCTCCGCAAGCATGTGGCCCGGCCAGCGGGGGTCTGGCGTCGCCTCCAGAAAGTCAAAGATCTGCCCCATGTAGTAGTCGAACTGTTCGACCATCGCGCAGTAGAAAGGGTTGGTCTGCCCCGGCTGCTGCCACGATGTTGCATGTTCCTCGGTGAGCGTGACCCCCAGCTTCTGTTCATATTTCCGCAGCAGCGGCTCACTCCGCATCACGAGCGGCGCGTGGACCAGCCAGGTGGCGTAGTAGAGGAAAAACGGCCGGTCCTTGTTGGTTCGCAGGAACTCCAGCGCCCCATTCTGCGGGGCGTCGTTGGGAAAGCCGTTTGCGTCAAGCCGGTAGGGGTCGTCCTTTTCAGGCGTCGCGAACCCGGTCAACCGATCGGGCTTCATCGGAACCTGCACGCCCCGCTGGTGGCAGGAAAAGTCGAAGCCATGGTCGAACGGATTTGGATACTCGTAATGATTTTTGGCGATATGCCATTTGCCGGAATGGCCGGTGGCATAGCCATCCCGCTTGAGGGCCTCGGCCAGCGTGAATCGGGCGATCGGCATCCGGGCGGTGTTGTAGGGGGCGATTGAGGGAGCGTTGGGGCTGGTCGGACAGGGCGGGTCGCCTCCGGCAACACTCGTCATGTCGCCGCGGGCCGGATGCAGGCCACTGAGGATTGCCGCCCGACTCGGGGAGCAGACCGGGGCGGGCGAGTAGGCCTGCCAGAACATGACGCCGCGGGTGGCAAAGGCGTCAATGTTCGGCGTCTCCATCGGCGACGGCGCGTCGATGTCATAGCACTTCACGTCCTGCCAGCCGAGGTCGTCCGCAAGCAGTAGCACGACGTTTGGTTTGCTGGGCCGGTCGCCGGCTTGCGGCACCCCTGGCGACACCAGCCAGATCATCACGGTGATCCCAAACAGACGGTATCCAGTCACTGAATCACTCAAAGGTTAAAGGCTTCGTCGGAACTTTTCGTGGGGCATTGGTGAAGCATCTTGGCAAGCAGATGCCATCTCGCCGGACGTTCGCACCAGGCCGACCATTCCGCGACCGGCGGATCGGTACCCGCCCCTCACCCATTACAGTCCAAGCAGAAGCAGGGTGCAGGGACAGTCCTGCGGGCTGTGACAGCAGCCAGCGACAGCCGTTTTTTTGCGGACAGCGTAGGATGAAGGAGATACCCCATGTTCCGAACGTAATTGATGAAGCCGCTGCGAGATATCATGTGGAAGCCTGATGCCCTGTCGAATCCAGCCGGCTGGCGGCTTGAGAACAGCTATCACCAGTTGCCTGACAGGCTGTTCACCCGAGAGAATCCCCTGCCGGTCAGGTATGCCGGGCTAACGCTGTTCAATGACGCCGTGGCCGCCGACTTGGGGCTCGACGCGGGCCAGCTGCGGGAGCACGGGGCTGCAATTTTTGCCGGCAACGAACTGCCGCCCGGAGCCGATCCGCTGGCTCAGGCCTACGCCGGCCATCAGTTTGGCCACTTCACCAACCTGGGTGACGGCCGGGCGATTCTGCTCGGGGAACAGCTCACCCCCGGTGGCAACCGGTTCGATATCCAGCTGAAGGGTTCGGGCCGCACCCGCTATTCCCGGGGCGGTGACGGCCGGGCGGTGCTCGGGCCGATGCTGCGGGAATATGTCATCAGCGAAGGCATGCACGCCCTCGGCATCCCCACCACCCGCAGCCTGGCGGTGGCGGCCACCGGTGAGAGTGTGCTGCGCAGTACGCCCCTGCCCGGGGCCGTGCTCACCCGCGTGGCAGCCAGCCACATCCGGGTCGGCACCTTTCAATACGCCGCTGCCCTGGGTGACCGTGAGCTACTCGGGGCCCTGCTCGACTACACGATTGCCCGACACGATCCCGACCTGGCTGAGGCAGACGAGCCGCCGCTGGCCTTCCTCGAGGCGGCGGTTGAGCGGCAGGCAAGCCTGGTGGCCCGCTGGATGCTCGTCGGCTTCGTCCACGGCGTGATGAACACCGACAACATGACGGTCTCCGGTGAGACGATCGACTATGGCCCCTGTGCCTTCATCGATGCCTATCATCCGGACACCGTCTTCAGTTCGATCGACCACGCTGGCCGCTACGCCTATGCCAATCAGCCGACGATTGCCCAGTGGAATCTGGCCCGCCTGGCTGAAAGCCTGCTGCCGCTGCTGGCGGGTGAGCAGGATCAGGCAATCGAAAAACTGGTGGCGGTCCTCGAGACCTTCCCCCGGCGTTATGCCCGGTACCACCTGGCCGGGGCCCGGGCCAAGCTGGGGCTGACAACGGCTGACGACGGTGACGCCGAACTGTTTGCCGATCTGCTCACTGCGATGCAGCAGGCCGAAGCCGACTTCACTGGCTCGTTCGTGGACCTGGCCAGATTGCTGGAGAGCGGTCCCCAGCCGGCCAGCCTGCTGGCAGCGACGGGCTTTTCCGGCTGGCTTGACCGCTGGCAGCGGCGGCTGGCCCAGGAGCCGGGTTCCCGAGCCGATGCCGCTGCCCGGATGCGACGGGTCAATCCAGTGATCATCCCCCGGAACCTTCGGGTGGAGGAGGCACTCGCCGCAGCGGAGTCGGGCGACCTTGCGGCCGTCAGCCAGCTGCTTGGGGTGATCACCAGGCCGTTTGAGGAGACGCCGGAGAACGAGCCGTACCGTGATGGCGGACCCCCCGGTGGTCCGGCCTACTGCACGTTCTGTGGCACCTGACTGTCGGGCAGCGGCCGGCAACTGAGGTGGGTTCACCAAAGTGACTCCGTCCGGCAGGTGGCCAAAGCCCGCCTCTGGCTGCGGATTGCTGGTGGTGTCGTTGCGGTTTCGGCGGCACTCCGCGATAATCGCGAGATATTCGAAGACCCGGGCCACCGCGCCCCCAATGATCGCCTCGCCCGTGGCCACCACCGTTGATGCAGCCGAATCGGTCAGTCACGATGTCCACTGGGAATATCTTGTTCCCATCACGACCGTTCATCTGCTGGCGTTGCTGGTGCTGCTGCCGTGGTGCTTCAGCTGGTCGGGGCTGGCGCTTGCCCTGATCGGCACCACGGTTTTCGGCACCCTCGGCATCAACCTCTGCTATCACCGGTTGCTGAGTCACCGCAGCCTCGCGGTTCCGCGCTGGTTGGAGCGGACCTTTGCGACGTTTGCGCTCTGCTCGCTTGAGGACACGCCGACCCGCTGGGTGGCCAACCACCGGCTGCACCACTGCCACTCTGATGAGCCGAATGATCCCCACTCACCAAGGGACGGGCTTGCCTGGGCCCATGCCGGCTGGCTCTTCCGCCGGGTGCCGCACCGGCGCTCGATGGCCTTCCTCGACCGTTACGCCCGCGACATTCTCGCCGATGAGTACTACCGGTCTCTCGAGCGGCATCCGACGGCGATTGTCTGGATTTATCTGGCCCATGCGGCTGTGTTCGGGCTTGCCGGCCTGCTCGTTGGGCAGCTGGTGTCCGGAGATTGGACGGCGGCCCGCCAGCTTGCCGTCAGCTGGATTGTCTGGGGAGTGTTCCTGCGGACGGTGCTGGTCTGGCACATCACCTGGAGCGTGAATTCGCTGACGCACCTGTTCGGCTACCGGAGCTATCCGACGGGAGAAGACAGCCGCAACAACTGGCTGGTGGCAGTGCTAGCAATGGGTGAAGGCTGGCACAACAACCACCACCACGATCCTGCCAGCGCCAGCGTCCAGCACCGCTGGTGGGAGATCGACGTCACTTACTATCTGATTCTGCTGCTCAAGCAATGCGGCCTGGCCACCGCCGTCATCCCGCCCCGGCACAGCCGCCGCCGGTCGCCGCGGCAGCCCCAGCCGGCATCCTGAACGCTTCCAGTTGCCGTGCCGCTGCCGACTGAAACAGTCGCGACAGGTACCCCCGGGAGCGGATCGAGCGGCCGCACGATGGTCTGTGGTCTCGCGGGGCCGCCGTCGGAAATACCAAGATCGGCTACAAGCGGCGGGTCCTCCCAAAGCCGGGCGCGCGACGCCGTGCTGGCGCACGTTCGTAAGCTCCATGCAACCGGTGGCAGCATGGCGGCTGAACGAAAGCGACTCGAGAAGGACGAGAAGTGGCTCGTTGCAGCGATTGAAAGACTGACGGCGGTGATTGAGACGGGCGATGGGTTGGTCAAGTCGCTCACCGCCCGGCGGAGTGATCGTGAGCACGAGCTGACCGTTGCGCGGTCGCAGCGGCACGTTCTCGAGGAGCAGGCCAAGGTCAAGACCAAGCTGCCGTCGGCCGCGCAGCTGCTCGAGCATTTGGAGGCGGTGAAGGGGGAACTTCTCGGCGATGTGGCTCGGGCCACGGTTATCCTGCGGCAACTGCCCGTCGGGCCGATTCGTGTGGTGCCATCTCTGCGAGTGGACCGCAAGAAGGTGGTGCCGCGGCTGGCGGAGCCCTATGTCCGGCTCACTGAGAAGCCCGACAAGGTCTCCAAGTGGTGCAGCAGACATAGCCCAAAGCCGGCATTACGTCTTGCGTATTCCCACTGCCTGCTTCGCCCCGAGCCCACCTCAACGACTTCAACGGCTGCGGATTCAGGGCGTAGTCGTCAAGAAGCTTCTGCGGCCACCGGGACTACCCGCTCCGCGCTGCACTTTTCGGCCGGCGTTCACGCCGGGGCTCATCCTGCACTTCTTCGGCGTTCTCGGGCCGCTCAGTGGTGATTTATGGACCGAGGGCAAGACGACGGTGGTGGGCGATCGCAACGACCGTCACGCGGCCGCCATCGCGCTGAAAAATGATTCGATACACGTCTCACTTCACCCGGACCTGTCGCTGAATCGTATCCAGCCGACCAAACCTGTCGGGTTCATGTGACACACGTTCGATCGCGATTGCTATTTCTTCAGTGACGCGTCTTGCAGCGGATTCACTTCTCGCGGCGTACCAGTCGAAAGCGGCGTCGAAGTCCGTCTTGGCGCTCGCAAGAAGCACAATCTCCGCCATCATCCGTCCTATTTGCTTGGAGGCGACCGGCGAAGCCTTGCCAAAGCCTCGGACTGAACGACCTCCCACGGAACCGACTTCGCGGTGCCAGCATCGAGTTCGTCGGACCGCTGTCGAATTTCAGCCATCCACTCTTCCGAAAGCGGCGGCAGCGCCTCTTCCGGCAGTGTGTCCCAGAGGGCATCGATTAGTTCGAGACGGTCTGCGACAGGCAGTTGAGCCGCATCGGCCAGAAGTGAATCGATCGTACGCATGGTGGCGTACTCCTTCTTTCGTATATCTGCGGGCGTTCACATTTCCTGTCAACGTCTTCACGGATTGTGATTTTGGCTACGCTCGGTGCCGAGAAAAAGGTGTCAGGACTCTTTTCTGCGAAGCACCCAGGCCGGCGTTGCCGGCCTGGGCCGCGTCGCCTTTCGCGGCTGGGAAAAGAGTCCTGACACCTTTTTTCCTTGAAGGACGCCAAAACTGACTACCCCCGGCAGGATTCGAACCTGCGACACCCGCTTTAGGAAAGCGGTGCTCTATCCCCTGAGCTACGGGGGCTGACGTGTGGCTGACCTCCCCGGGGCCTGCAGGCACACTCCCGCAGGAGCGTATGCCAATGGTGTTTGGGCGACAAGCACAGCCTGCGGTTTTGGGAATTGTCAGCAGTTGAGAATCGACGCCCGCACCCCGCGTCGAGTCCACGTTGGTCGTCGGGGGCCGCTACTCCGCCGACACCCTAGTGGCCACTTCGCTCGGCTCTTTGACGACTAATGGCGGGCTGTCGAGCCTTGCTGTGAAGGTGCTGTTGAATGCATCGAAGCGGCGGTCACTCGCCTGCTTGGCCTCCAGCGTGGCGGCACCGAAACGGATGGCCTTGGTGAGGGCCGCATCGCTGAAGACGCCCAGGGCCTTGATGGCCTCGAGGGCCCGGCCGACCCGGGGGTCCGCAGCAATCTGCTCTTCTGCGACTGCCCGCGGGATGGTGGCGTCGAGTTGCAGCCGATCGCGCCAGATCACCGTCCAACCGCGGTCCGGCAGTCGTACCTCGAAGACACTCTCGACTGCGACCGTTCCCTGTTCCAGTGACGATTGTACCCGGGTCGCTCGGAACCGTCGTTCGGTGGCAGCCTGCTGCCGAGCCGCAGCAACCCACTGCTCAGTCGGGCCGTCCTGATGCCGATCCTCGTCCGGTGGAGCAAACAGCGACCCGAGATTGCCCCCGACTATTTGTGTGATGACCGGGAGGATCGCATCGATCGTCACCTCGCCATCTGTACGGACAACAATGTCACCCGTGCCCTGAAACCTGACGGCCGGGCCGAAGGCATCCTCAAGCAGGGCAAGCCGGGCCTGCCACTCGGCGTCGTCCTGGGGCAATGGCGACAGGCGGTCGGTGAGCGACGGTGGGCGATCGGTCGCGATGATGCCCCGGGCTGTCAGCAGCCGGGTGAGCTGTGGTCGTGGCAGGGTTTCCACATTGGCAAGATCTTCATGCCAGCCCCACTGCACGAGCTGCCGCCAGTCCGGGTCTGCCGCGACGACCGCACGGACTTCAGCCGCAGGAACCGCAACCCAGAGAAACTGCGGTCGATCGGGTTCTGCAGCCTTCCGCAGGTCCGCCACACGGGCCTGTTCCCGCCGGAGGAAAGCCAGGAGCCCTTCGTTGAATCGTCCGGCGGGTTCGTTCAGCAGCGTGTCGATGCGGCTGGCAAGCTGCTCCAGAGCCATGCCTGACTGCCGTTGCTCAGCGGCAGTCGCGGCCTCGGCCCGGCGGGGGACAGCTTCGGCAAGCCAGGCTCGCCGGACGGCGAGCAGCAGCCCGCCGTTGGCCTCCCGGCGGACGATCTGGCCCCGCAGCACACCGCCATCGACAAGCCGCACGGCATCGGTGCCCGCCGCGGCTGCAACCGATCCTTGCAACCAGACGCAGCTGAGAAACAGTCCGCACCAGGCCGTCGAGGAATAGGGAAACCGGGCCATGGACGGATTTTTCCAAAACAGGTCAGGCCAGGAGATCCGGAATCACCCGAGCGTGTTCGACCCCGGTCAGCTTCTGATCGAGCCCGAGATGCCGGTAGGTGAACCGCTCGTGGTCAAAGCCCAGCAGCTGCAGCACCGTCGCATGGAAGTCGCGGATGTGGACCGGGTCTTTCACGATGTTGTATGAGAAATCATCGGTCTCGCCATAGATCTGCCCCGGCCGAGCGCCGCCACCGCACATCCACATCGTGAAGCAGCGGGGGTGATGGTCGCGGCCATAGTTCTGCTTTGACAGGCCCCCCTGTGAATAGACCGTCCGGCCAAATTCGCCCCCCCAGATGATCAGGGTGTCATCGAGCAGGCCGCGGGCCTTGAGGTCCTGCACCAGACCATAACAGGCCTGGTCGATGTCACGGCAGCCGTTGGGCAGCCGGCCGGCGACATCGCCGTGGGTGTCCCAGTGGTTCAGGTAGAGCTGCACGAACCGCACGCCCCGCTCGACCATCCGCCGGGCCATCAGCACCGAGTTGGCAAACGAGCCGGGGTCGGTCACCTGGTCGCCGTAGAGGGCCAGGGTGTTGGCTGACTCCTGTGAGATGTCAGTCAGCTCCGGCACGCTGGTCTGCATCCGATAGGCCATTTCGTACTGGGCAATTCGGGTGCGGATCTCCGGGTCACCGATCTGCTCGAAGGTCCGCTGGTTGAGCGCCTGCAGGCCGTCGAGCGTCTGCCGCCGGACCGGATCGGGCACGCCCGGCGGGTTGGTGAGATAGAGAATCGGGTCACCACTGGAGCGGAAGCTGACCCCGGCGTACTCGCCCGGCAGGTAGCCACTCGACCAGAGCCGGGCCCCAATCGCCTGGGGCTGGGCCGGCTTGCTCGACCGGGCGATCAGCACGACGAAGCTCGGGAGGTCTTCGTTGAGGCTGCCGAGGCCATAGCTGGTCCATGCGCCGAGGCAGGGCCGGCCGGTGATCTGGTTACCCGTCTGCATATAGGTGATGGCCGGCTCGTGGTTGATCGCCTCGGTGTGCATGCTGCGGATGAAGCACATCTCGTCAACGATTTTGGCCGTCCAGGGCAGCAGTTCGGTCACCCACATGCCGGACTGGCCATGCTGGGTGAACTTGAACTTCGACGGTGCGATCGGGAACCGCTTCTGGCCTGATGTCATGGTCGTGAGCCGCTGGCCGTTACGGATGCTCTCCGGCAGGTCCTTGTCGTACCAATCCTCCATTTTCGGCTTGTAGTCAAACATGTCCTGCTGCGGCGGGCCGCCGACCATGTGCAGGTAGATGACATGCTTGGCCTTGGGAGCAAAGTGGGGTCCGACCGCCCCGGGAACCCGGGCGAAGTCTCCAGCCGCAGCCGGCAGAGTGGTGGCCGCCTGGGCACTCTTGCCCAGCAGCGAGGCCAACGCCGCTCCGCCGAGCAGATGACTGCCCTGCTCAAAGAACCGGCGGCGGGTGAGGTTCAGGCCGAGTTCATCCAGGGGTGAGCGAATGGGGGGATTCATCGGTGGTTCTCCTTCGGAATGAGTCTGGTGTGTTGGTGTACTGGTGTCTGGTGGCGTGCTGGTGCAGGGTTGCTCACGCCCCGTCGCCGGACGTTCGTTACGGCCATCCTGGCCTTCACTCACTCGACGCTGACTGCGCTTCGCCATCCATGGCTTCGCTGGTCAGCGACACCGGCTCTCGGGGCATGGGCAATCCCGCACCGGTCCATTCTCAGTCATGCAATAATCTGTTAAGGATTGCTGGTGGGCGGTCATCTTTCACGCCTTATTTGCAAAGCACCTCGTCGAGGTTCATCAGTTGGTTGGTCAGCATGGTCCAGCTGGCCAGCAGCGCGGCGTCGTCGTGCTGTGGCTTTGAGGCCCCAATAGTGACCACTGCCTTTGCGTCATCAGGGTGGGCCTGGTACCAGGCGGTGAGCTTGGCCAGTGACTGCTTCACGATCATCTTCTCAGCCGAGTCCAATGGTCGGGCCAGCAGCTGACCGGTAATGAAGTCGATGCGCTCATCGTCAGTACCACCACCGACGAACAGGGCCTCGTCAGCCAGCGCCCGGGCCGCCTCGATGAACTGCGGGTCGTTGAGGGTGACCAGTGCCTGCAGCGGCGTGTTGGTCCGTTCTCGCTGGATCGTGCAGACCTCCCGGGACGGGGCGTTGAGAATGTCCATCGACGCCGGCGGAGCAGACCGCTTCCAGAACCAGTACATGCTGCGGCGGTAGAGATCGGCGCCGCTATCGGGCTTGTAGCGGTTCGTGTTGCCCCCCATCGACACCGCGGCCCAGACGCCCGGCGGCTGGTAGGGCTTTACGCTGGGCCCGCCGATCTTCCGGACCAGGAGGCCGCTGGCGGCCAGGGCCGTGTCGCGAACCATCTCGGCGTCCATCCGGAACCGCGGCCCGCGCGAGAGCAGCCGGTTGTCGCGGTCCTTGGTCAGTTTCTCAGGTGTGGTCGTCGCCGCCTGGCGGTAGGCGGCACTGGTCACAAGCAGCCGGAACAGCTGCTTCACATCCCAGCCGCTCTCCCGGAACTCGACAGCCAGCCAGTCGAGCAGATCGGGATGGCTCGGCAGTTCACCAGTGACACCGAAGTCGCCACTGGTACGGACGAGCCCGGTACCAAAAACCTCCTGCCAGAAGCGGTTGACCGTCACCCGTGTGGTCAGCGGATGCTCCTGGAGCAGGAGCCACTTGGCCAAGCCCAGCCGGTTACGGGGCAGGCCCTCGGGAAAGGCCGGCAGCATCTCGGGAGTGTCGGCGCCGACCTCGTCGAGCCGCCTGTCGTACTCGCCCCGGTCGAGGATGTAGGCCTTGGGCATCTCTGGCTTTTCCTGCATCACGTGGGCGATCGTGCCCCGCTTCTTGATGGCCGCCTCCTCGGCGGAGAGCTTCGCCTCCAGGGCGGTCGTCTGCTTGAAGGCAGTATCGAAGCTGCCCAGCCACCAGTCGTAGAGCCCCTTGGCGGCGGCAGGCCGTTCTTCGACCGGTAGCTTCACGATATCGGCCAGCAGTTCGGCCCGGGAAAGCCCCTCGACCTCGGCAGCCGACAGGCTGCGGCCCCAGATGGCCAGGCTGCTCAGGCCGACCGCATGAGCGTCGGCCCCCTTCGCTCGGCCGCCGACCACCAGCGGCACTTCGTTGCGGATGGTCTGCTTCTTGAACTTGTTGTTCTCAACCCGCGGCTTCTGCTGGAGCTTGCCGTCGTAATAGATCTTCACGCCACCGGCAGTGCTTGAGCCGTCATAGGTCACCGTCACCAGCGTCCAGACGTTGGCCTTGAGCTGATCCCCGGCTACGACCTTCAGACCGTTCTCGGGCCAGGCATGAATCAGATGCAAGCCGACGCGACGGCCCTGCACCCAGACGTCCCAGCCGCGGTAGGCATTGGCTTCATCCATTTTGGCGACAAGGGCGTAGCTTGAATCGACGGCCGGCACTTTGACCCAGCAGCTGACGCTGAAAGGCTGGTCGTACTCAAGGTCGGCTCGACCCGGCAGTTCGGCCGCCCGGCCGTCGAGCACCACCGCCGGTGAACCACTGGGGCCCGGCTGCCAGCTGGTGGTCTCGGTCAGCGGCAGCTCGGTCTGCTTGCCCAGGAAGTTCGCCTTGGTAGACCCGCCGTCCCCCTCGGAAAAGGCCAGCTGCACCAGCGGCGTGTCCTGCGGCAGAGCGGCGGCAATACTTTCGGCAGTGGCTGACTTGATCCAGGCCTCGAAATCGGGGCGGGCCGTCCGCTTGCGTTCGGCCACTGCCTGACGTGCCGCCGGTAGCTCTTGCTGGAGGACCCGGAACCGGGGCCGGTCGCTCACCAGCGGCACCGGCAGAATCGGCGGCGTGTCGTGGATGTTGCCATCCTTGGCCCGCTGGGTGGTGTTGTTGAAGAAGGCTGACAGTTCATAGAACTCCCGCTGGGAAAGCGGGTCGAACTTGTGGTCGTGGCAGACGGCGCAGCCGGCCGTCAGGCCCATGAAGACCTGCGCCGTCGTCTCGGTGCGGTCCCGGGCATAGAGCACCAGGTACTCCTCGTCGATGATGCCGCCCTCATTGGTTGTCATGTTGCAACGGTTGAAGCCGCTGGCAATTTTGTTGTCGAGAATCTGGTCGGGGGTGGCGTCGGGGCCGTGGTCGGCAACGAGGTCACCGGCGAGCTGCAAAACGGTGAACTCGTCGAAGGGCATGTTGCGGTTGAAGGCGTTGATCACCCACTGCCGGTAGGTCCACATCTCTCGGAAGTTGTCGAAGTGAATGCCATGGGTGTCGGCGTAGCGGGCATAGTCGAGCCAGTGCCGGCCCCGGTGTTCACCCCACTCGAGCGAGGCCAGCAGGGTATCGACCAGCCGCTCGTAGGCGTCGGCATGAGGATCGAGCACGAAGGCCTCGACCAAGGCCGGGTCGGGGGGCAGGCCGGTGAGATCAAAGGCGACCCGGCGGGCGAGCGTGCGGCGGTCGGCCTCGGCAGCTGGGGTCAGGCCCTCGGCCTCCAGGCGGGCCAGCACGAACTGGTCGATCGGGTTGCGAACCCAGTCAGCCTGTTGCACCTCGGGCAGTGGCGGCCGGGCCGGCGGCATGAACGACCAGTGCGGCTCGTACTCGGCACCTTCCTTGACCCAGCGGACGAGCAGTTCCTTCTGCTCAGCCGAAAGTGTCTTCTTGATTTCCGGCGGTGGCATCACCATCTCCGGGTCGTCTGAATAGACCCGATCAAGAATGGCCGTTGAGTCGGGATCGCCCGGGACAATGGCACCAAATTCGACGGCGTCCTCCCGGCGGTCGAGCCGCAGGTCGGCCTTGCGGCTGGCCGAGTCGGCACCGTGACAGGAGAAGCAGTTTTCGACCAGAATCGGCCGGATGTGTTCGTTGTACGATAGCGGGGCGTCGGCGGCCCGGACTGAACCGGCCAGACCGAATTGACAGAGAACCAGTCCAGCCCCTGCAATAGCGGAACAAAGCGGGTGGGCGAGCTGGAAGGGCAGCGGCAACCACAGCCGCACAGGCGAGGGTTCCATAGACGCAACTCCTGGAGAGTCTGTTTGGGAACACCCACGTCGCCGTCGCGGAGCGGCCTGCTCAGCGACGCGGACCCTGGAAAGAGCCAGAGGGTCGATCGGCGGGAACTTTTCCTAATTCTACTACGTTTTTCCGTAACGGCAATCAATCGGCCCCGTCATCACAGCAGTCAAACTAGTCTGAAAAGCACTTTTTTGTTCGATCCAGTTCTTTGCCGGCACCTGAAACCTCGGCACCATCAGGATTTTGACATGCATATTTCCCCTGCAGAGTATCGTCCCGTTGTCACCTGGCCGGGCAGCATTTTTCTCTGGCTGGTGGTGTTGCTGGGAGGAGTCAGCCTGATGGACACGAGCCCCGCTGCCGAACCGGCAGGTCCCCGTCGTGAGACCTGGCAGAAGATCGACAAAGCACTGAAAGAGGGCAAGCCGAAGACTGCCGGTGAATTGCTCGCCGGCGTCGAGCAGGCGGCTGCGGCCGAGCAGGCCTGGGACGAGGCGGCCCGGGCAATCGCCACGCGGGTGCTGGTGACCAATGCCGATCGGCCGGGGGATGACCCACAGCGGCTGGTCGATCTCACCGCGGCCACAGCGGCGGCACCTGCCGAGGCCCGGGGCGTGCTGACCGCGATTGGGGCCAACTGGACCTGGGGCTTCTTCCAGGCCAACCGCTGGCGGTTCGCCCAGCGAACCACGCAGGCTGCCGGCAGGAGTGACCGCGACCTGGCCGAGCTGGCCTCGTGGGACCTGCGGCAGATTGTCACTGAGATCCGCGAGCGATTCGCGGCCGCTCTGGCCGCTGAGGCGGGGCTCAAGCAGCTGCCGGTCGGTGATTGGGACATGCTGATCGAGCCGGGCACAATGGGGCCAGCCTATCGGCCGACCCTCTGGGATGTGGTCGTCCACGATTGCATCGTCTTTGCCACCACCGGGGAACGCGGGCTGGATGAGCCGGAGGATGCCTTTGAGCTCGAGGCATCGAGCCCGGCTCTCGGTGAACCGGCCCGCTTCCGCGATTGGAAGCTGACCGCTGCCGGCAGCCCGGCCACCGACACCGACTCACCGCTGCTGGCCGCCATCAGCCTTTATCAGCAACTGCTGGCATTTCATGCGGACGACAACGACCGCACCGCCTTTCTGGCCGCCGACCTCGACCGGCTGCTCTGGGCCGGGAGCGCGGCGGTTGCCGATGCGGAGTCCCAGCCGAAGGAAGCATTGCAGGCCGCTCTGCGCGGGTTCATCGAACGGGCCGGCGACCATGAACTGGCGGCACTAGCTCGCTTTCACCTCGCCTCAAGCCTGCGGGAGGATGACCCGGCTGAGGCCCGGGCGGTAGCACTGGTCGCGATCGAAACGCATCCTGCCAGCGTTGGCGGCAAGCAGTGCCGCAACCTCGTCGCCCAGATTGAGGCCAAAGAACTGTCACTGTCAGCCGAGCGGGCCTGGGCCGCCCCCTGGCCGGACGTCAGCATCAGCTATCGCAACCTGGCCCGGGTGCATCTGCGGCTGGCCAAGGCCGACTGGGAGGAACGACTGGCAGCAGGTAAGCCGTCAGGGAGCTGGCTCGACGACGAGGACCGCAAAGCGATTCTTGCCCTGCCGGCGGTGAAGACCTTCGCTGCCGACCTGCCGGCGACGACGGACTATCGGCAGGCAACCCACCAGCTGTCGGTGGCTGCCACCTTTGACGCTGCTGAGCTCGCCCCGGGGGCCTACTGGCTGCTGGCCAGCCACCGCGAGGACTTCAGCAGCCGCGATAACGTGGTCGTCGCCACCCTTGTCTGGGTCAGCCAGCTGGCCATCGTGACGGTGACCGATCATCCCCGGCAGCAGGCCCGGCATACCGGGTATGTGGTCGATACCGCCAGTGGCGCGCCCCTGGCGGGAGCGACGGTAGCCGTCTGGCAGCGGCGGCGGCAGGATCGGCCGCCGGCGTTCACCAAGGCCGGCACCGCCACAACCGATGCCGAGGGCCGCTACAGCCTTGCCGGCGAACAGGGAGTCCAGGCGGTGCTGGTCGCCACGGCCGACGTGGCCGGAAAACGGCAGACGATGCTCAGTGAGCCGCTGAATCTCTGGCGGCACAATCAGACGCTGCGGACCCAGCGATCGATTGTGCTTTTGACCGACCGCGGCATCTATCGCCCTGGTCAGCTGGTGCAGTTCAAGGGCGTGCTGCTCGAGCGGGCGGCTGACGGCCGCAGTGCCAAGGCGATCGACCGGGCGGCCGTTGACGTTGTGCTGCGGGATGCCAACGGCCGCGAGCTGGCCAAGCTGTCGCTGACGACCAACCGGTTTGGCTCCTGCCATGGCACATTTCCGATTCCGACCGGTGCGCTTCCGGGCCGCTGGTCGGTGCAGGCGCAGGGCAGTAACGCAGCAGGCTCGACAGCGATTCGGGTTGAAGAATACAAGCGGCCCAAGTTCAAGGTCGAGCTTGCTGCCCCGACCGAGTCGGTGCAGCTGGGCCGTGAGGTGTCGCTGACCGGCACCGCCACCAGCTACACCGGGCTGGCTGTCGCCGGGGCCAAGGTTGGCTGGCGGGTGGAGCGGCAGATACGGTTTCCGATCTGGTGCCGCTGGGCCTTTCCCTGGTTGCCGTTTGACAGTAGGAGCCGGCGGATCGCCCGCGGCACGGCCACCACCGATGCCGACGGCAGCTTCACGGTCACCTTTCCCGCGGTGCCTGACCGCAGCGTGCCGGAGGAGTCGCTGCCAGTCTTCACCTTTGCCATCATTGCCGATGTCACTGACACCGGCGGTGAGACCCGCTCAGCCGATCGTCGGGTGTCGGCAGGGTTCACCGATCTTGAGGCCGGCCTCGAAGCGGCCGACTGGCAGGCAGTCTCGGCCGACCAGCCGGCTGCCGTGCCGCTGACGATCAGCACGACCTCGCTTGACGGTGAACCCCGGGGGGCGACCGGGCAGCTGCGGGTGAACCGGCTGGTGCAGCCAGAAGAGGTTAGTCGGGGCAGCCTTCGGGGCCGGCCGGTGCCTTATCCCACCCCAGTGCTGCGGCAGGGTGGCGGTGCCGCGCAGCCCGATCGTCCCGAGCCCGACCCGGCCAAGCCTGAGACCTGGGCCGACGGTGAAGAGGTCTTTGCCGCCGAAGAAACGACCGACGCCGCCACGGGCAAGGCGGTGGCGACCGTGACCCTGCCTGCCGGCATCTACCGGGCGACATTCACCGTGCCCGGCACGGCCGGCCGACCGGCCGTGAAGGCAACCCGGTTGATCGAGGTGGTCGATCCCGCCGCCACGACCTCCGCCATCAAGCGGGCCTTCGTGCTGCGGACCAAAGCCGATACGGTCGCAGTGGGAGGCGATCTGCTGGCGCTTGCTGGCACGGGCTACGACCGGGGCCGGATGCTCATCGAACTGGTCAAGGATGGCAAGCTGCTCAAGCGGTTCTGGACCGAGCCCGATCGCACCCAGACGCCGATCAGCTTGAAGGTGACTGACGCCCATCGCGGCGGCGTGACCGTGCGGGCCTGGATGGTTCGTGACGGCCGGCTGTATCAGGCGTCGCAAACGGTGGAGGTGCCCTGGACCAACAAACAGCTTGCCATCGAATGGCAGCGATTCACGAGAAAGCTCGAGCCGGCCACCCAGGAGGTCTGGCGGGCGACCGTCAAGACCGTGGCCGACCCGCTGGCGGGACCGGCGGCCCCCGCCCTCGCCGAGATGGTGGCCACGCTCTATGACCAGTCGCTCGACGCACTAGCACCCCATGCCTGGCCGGGCGGCTTCCTTGGTCTCTTCGCCCGTGAGGCCAGCCACCAGCAGCTCGGCTTTACGAATACCGAGCAGCCCCTGCGGCAGATTCTCGGCTCCTGGGATCGCCACTATCAAAGTGTGTCGATCTCGTACCACCGGCTGCGGGCTCCGTTCGGATCACCGCTGCAAGGAGGCTTTGGCGGCATACTCGGTGGGGCGATGGCCCGCCGCGACCGGATGATGCCGATGGCTTCGATGGCGGCACCGGTCGCCGAGCTGGCAGCGGACGCAGCAGGTGAGGGCCTTGTTGCTGGCAACATGTTGCGGAAGGGGGCGGCCGACCGGGCCCTGGCCGACGCTGAAGAGAAGCAATCGGGCGGTCCGGCTGAAACGGATGCTGCCGCAGCCGACACCGCCGCCGCCGCGCCACCCCCTCGCCGCAACCTGGCCGAGACCGCGTTCTTTCTGCCGTCGCTCGTGGCGGACGACAGCGGCACGGTCACGCTTGAGTTCACCCTGCCCGACACCCTGACGACCTGGCAGTTCAAGGCCTTGGCCCATGACGAGCAGCTGCGGAGCGGCACGCTGTTTGACAGCTGCGTGGCGGCCAAGGATCTGATGGTCGAGCCGCTGGCTCCGCGGTTTCTGCGGGTGGGTGACGTGGTGCAGTTTCCAGTGAAGGTGAGCAACCGCTCGACCGGGCGGCTGACCGGCCGCGTGCAGCTGGTGCTGTTTGATGCCCGGTCAGGCGACACCCGCTCGGGGCTGATCGACGGCCCGGCCGAGCAGGCCTTTGATCTGGAAGCCGGTGCCTCTGTGTCGGTCTTTTTCCCGGTCACCGTCAGCGACGGCACCGACGTGCTGCGGTATCTGGCCACCGGCACCACCACCGGATCGGCCCGGCCGCTTTCTGATGGTGAGGAGGCCCTGCTGCCGGTGCTGCCGCGGAAGGTGCTGGTGACCGAGACGATTCCAGTGACGGTCCGCGGGGGCGAGACCCGCCAGGTCAGTCTCGACAAACTGGCGGCAGCGGCTGCAAACCCAGCTATTGAAAACCAGTCGCTGGTCGTGCAGGCGGTCTCAAATCCTGCCTGGTATGCCGTACTGGCCCTGCCCTATCTGATGGAGCAGCCCGACGAGAGCATCGATTCGCTCTTTCACCGGCTCTACGCCAACGCCTATGCCCGGCACCTGGTGGCGTCCGATCTGCGGATCGCCCAGGTCTTTGAGCAGTGGCGGGGCACCGATGCCCTGGAGAGTCCGCTTGAGAAGAACACCGAACTGGTGCAGACCTTGCTGGCCGAGACGCCCTGGGTCCGCGAGGCGACCGACGAGCGGGAGGCCCGGGCCCGGATCGCCCTGCTCTTTGATGCCACCCGCGTCGAGAACGAGGTTGCCGCCGCGATCGCCCGGCTAGGTAGCCTGCGAAACCCCGACGGCGGCTGGCCCTGGTTCCCCGGTGGCCGCTCCTGCGACTCAGTCACGCTCTCGGTGGTAGCCGGCTTTGGTCGGCTGCGGGCCAATGGGGTGGCGATTGATGTCGCCCCGGCCATCGCTGCGGTCCCCTGGATCGACCAGCGACTCATTGAAGAAAAAGAATGGGCCGAGCGGCGGGCTGCCCGAGCCCGCCAGGCTGGCAACGAAGCCCTGGCGGCTGAGCCGGTGCTGACGCCGCTGGGAGTCTTTGCCCTCTACGCCCGCAGCTTCTTTCTTGCAGACGTGCCGCTCGAGGGACCGGCGGCTGCGGCCCATGCCTGGTGCGTCAAGGTGGGCCGGCAGAGCTGGACCGAGCTTTCCCACAACCGCAGCCAGGGCCAGCTGGCAATCGCGCTTGTTCGCAATCGTGAGCGGGAGACTGCCAGCTCGATCATCGAGAGCCTGCGGCAGCGGGCAGTCGGTGGTCCGCGGGGCGAGCAGACCGCCGACCGCGGTGAGGCCAACTGGCAGGGCATGTGGTGGCGGCAGCGGCATCCGGCCTGGTGGAGCTGGCTGGCGGCGCCGATCGAAACCCAGTCGCTGTTGATCGAGGCCTTTGACGAGGTGGCGGGCGATGCCGCATCGGTCGAGGCGATGAAGGCCTGGCTGGTGCAGCAGAAGCGGACCAGCCGCTGGCCGGGCGGCCGGGCGACCGCTGATGCCGTTGGTGTGCTGCTGGGCCGGGGCCGCGATCTGCTGGGGGATGCCAGTCAGTTGGCAGTGACCGTCGGCGGGGAGCCGATCAAGCCGGGCGAGGCCGGGGCGAGTGAGCCCGAGGCGGGAACCGGCTTTTTCGAGACCCGCTTTGTGCGGCGGGAGATTGAGCCGGCGATGGCGGCGGTTAGCTTCAGTAAGCCAGCTGGTGGCGGGCTGGCCTTTGGTGGTGTTCACTGGGAATACCTCGATTCAATCGAGAACGTCGAGGCCGCCGGCCGGGAAGAGCTGGCGATCAAGAAGGAGCTGTTCGTGAAGACCTTCACCAAGGCAGGGCCGGTGCTTGAGCCGGTGACAGCCGACAGGCCGGTGGCCGTGGGCGATGAACTGGTGGTGCGGTTGGTGGTGACCAGTGACCGGGCCTATGAGTTCCTCGAGCTGGCCGACCATCGGCCCAGCCTGACCGAGCCTGTCGATGTGCTGTCCGGCTGGAAGTGGGCTGACGGCGTCGGCTGGTACCAGGTGACCCGTGATGCCAGCACACAGCTCTTCTTTGAGCGGCTGCCGGAGGGGACGCATGTCTTCGAGTATTCGCTGCGGGTGGCCCACCGGGGCCGAGCCTCCAGCGGCTTTGCCACCATCCGCAGCCGCTATGCCCCCGAGTTCTCCGCCCGGTCAGCCAGTCTGCCGCTGGCGACGGAATAGGGTGGGCGAAACGTTGGTGGGGCTGCTGGCGGCGATGATGGACTATCCGATTGATGGCTTGGCTACCAATTTTCCCCAGCTTCCAATTTTCTCCACCTTTCTCAAATCCGCCCCCGCCCGCAGCAGGTGCCGAAGTTCGCGGTGGTTCCTGAGGGCTGCGGCTGCTACAAACCCGCGGAATCCAGAGGCCTGCCATGTTTCAGCACCCGCGACGTTCCGCGGCACCGCTCATCGCGCTCTTGCTCGCAACCGTCAGCCTCGCGACCGGCTGTGGCACGACCCGGTGGAGTGACTCCAAGCGAACCGCCACAGAGCAGATGCTGCTCTCCGACGCGGTCGATCGGGCTGTGCAGGCGATCGACATGCGGCCGCTTGCAGGCCGCGTGGTCTTTCTCGACACCGCCTTCATGGATGACGTCAGTGACTCGAAGTATCTCGCCAGCACGATCCGACACCAGTTGATCGCCTGTGGCTGCCGGCTGGCTCCGGATCGCGGGGCGGCCGAGGTGATCGTCGAGGCCCGTTCCGGAGTTCTCGGCACCGACCGCAGCGAACTTTTGATCGGAATTCCGGCCACGAGTGTGGAGTTTGCCGGCAGCGGCACGACGCTGCCGGAGATGGCGGCCGCCAAGCGAACCGACCAGCGGGCGGTGGCAAAGGTCAGCCTGTTCGCCTACGAAGTCACCACCGGCCGGCCGCTGTGGCAAAGCGGCCTCCAGAATGCCGACAGCAGTACCCGTGACCGCTGGGTGTTTGGCGGCGGCCCCTTCCGTTCCGGTGATGTCAGCGAGCAGCTGGAGTTTGCCGGCAAGGATGTCTCACTCCCCTGGCAGAGTCAGTCAGGCAGCGAAGGAGATGTTGCGTTTGGGATCGATCTCGACTCACCGAAGGTCTTTGCTGCCGTCACGCCGCCGGGTTCACCAACCACTCAGCGGCAAGCGGTGGCCGATGAGCGGCCGGCCAGTCTGCCCCCGGTCCGGTAACGGGCATGGAACCCCTTTCCGCCAGAGCTGGCCTGAGTCTGTTCACAGTTGAATGAATCGCAACCGTCGAAGTCAGGCCTTGCGAAAGCCCCGGGCTGAGCTTTTCGGCTGCGGGCGTGACCGCGAGCTGGGGCGGTAGCCCATCCGGTTGTGATCGTTG
>CBFIHA010000010.1:0-60254 GCA_965662195.1 uncultured Pirellulales bacterium | reverse complement strand
CCGATGGCCTGGTGCATGTGAGCTACACTTGGAAAAGGAAGAAGATCGCCCATGTCGTGAGCGATCCACGGCAGTTGTCCGGTGCATCGGCCGCAGCCGACGCCATCTCAGAGACTGTTCCAGGGGTTGTGATCGACCATGTGCCTGCCGCGACCGAGACCTATATTGGCAGCCCAAGCATCGCGATCCTGCCCGACGGTACGTATGTTGCCAGTCATGATTTCTTCGGCCCCAAAAGCAACGAGCATCGGTCTGCCCTGACGGCTGTTTTTAGTAGTAGCGACCGGGGGGCGACCTGGCGAGAGATTTCCCGGATCGACGGGGCTTTCTGGTCAAATCTGTTTGTCCATCGGGGCGATCTCTACCTCATGGGCACCACCCACCACCACGGCCTGATCGTGATCCGCCGGAGCCGCGACGGCGGCACCACCTGGACGACGCCGGTCGATGCCGCCACCGGCCTGCTGACGCCCAAGGGGGTGTACCACACCGCCCCGATGCCGGTGATTGCCCACGATGGCCGACTCTGGCGGGCCTTTGAAGATGCCGGCGGCGGCACGGCTTGGGGGAAGCGGTACATGGCAATGATGCTTTCGGTCCCGGAGGAAGCTGACCTGCTCAACCGTACGAATTGGACCTTTACCAATGCCATTCCCAGCCAGTCCAAGTGGCTTGATGGTCGCTTCAATGCGTGGCTGGAAGGGAATGCAGTCGTTGATGGCAGTGGGCAGCTGCTGAACATGCTGCGGGTTGACCTGCCACCGGGGCCGGAGCAGGCAGCAATCGTCACGGTGTCCGCTGACGGTCAGACGGCAGCCTTTGAATCCGCACGTGGCTTTGTTGAATTTCCTGGCGGAGCGAAGAAGTTTTCGATACGCCGTGATCCGCGAACCCAGGCTGTTTCGGGCAACGACGAGAAGCCCATCTGGTGGACGCTGGCCACTGCGGTGCCTCCGCAAGTGGCTGCTGCCAATCCCCGCAGGCGTCCTGGTTCGATCCGCAACACGCTGGTCCTGATGCGGTCGGAGGATCTTCGACAGTGGGAGATCCGCACGGTGTTGTTGCATCATCCGGAAGTTGCGCATCATGGTTTTCAGTATGTCGACTGGCTATTTGATGGCGATGACATCGTGGCCGCCTGCCGGACCGCCTACGATGACGCCACCGGCGGGGCTCACAACAACCACGATGCGAATTTTCTGACCTTTCACAGAGTGACCGATTTCCGTGAGCGGACCATGGCCGACTCGGTGGTCGATCCGGTGAGCCTCGGCTGGTAGGGAGACTGTTGCATGTTCCGAATCACCCGCGGAATCTTGCTCGTCGTGGCCTGCCTGGTGGTGGGTGGCAATGGGTTTGCAGCCCGACCAAACGTGCTGTTCATCGCTGCTGATGACCTGCGCTGTGACCTCGGGTGTTATGGCCATTCGCATGTTCAGACGCCAAACATTGATCGGCTGGCCGCCCGGGGGGTGACCTTCGACGCCGCCTACTGCCAGCAGGCTGTCTGCAATCCGTCGCGGGCAAGCCTGCTGACGGGCTGCCGCCTTGATCGGCTGAGGATTTGGGATCTTCCGACCCACTTCCGTGTGGTCCACCCTGATATCGTGACACTGCCCCAGCGGTTTAAGCAGGCCGGCTGGTTTACTCGCAATATCGGCAAAATCTTTCACAACTGGCGGCAGGAGATTCAGGGTGACCCTGAATCGTGGAGCCGGCCGGCCGAGATGCATTACGCAACCCATGGCAGTGACCTGCCGCAGGTCGAGGGGCCGGTGCCTCCCAACCTCGCCAAGGGCCGCAATTGCCGCCTGCTTGATGTACCTGATGAGGCCTACTTTGACGGGCGGATCGCAACCAAGGCGGTGGCGGCGCTTGAAGATTTTGCCCGGTCTGATCAGCCGTTCTTTTTAGCCGTTGGCTTCTGGAAGCCGCACTCGCCATTCAACGCTCCCAAGCGATACTGGGATCTGTATGACGCCGACAGCCTGCCACCGCCGAGGCCAGACGAATGGCCCCGCGATGCTCCCCGCATCGCCTGGCACAACAGTCGAGAACTGGTTGGCCGGGGAGGCAAGCCACTGGCTGCTGTCGATGTCACGCAGATGCGGCATGGCTATCTGGCGGCGATCAGCTACCTCGACGCCCAGATTGGCCGGCTGCTCGAAGCAGTCGATCGACTTGGGCTGGCTCAAGAAACGATCGTGGTCTTCTGGAGCGACCACGGCTATCACCTCGGTGAACAAACGCTCTGGGCCAAGACGTCCAACTTTGAGCTTGATGCCCGGGTGCCACTCATCATGGCTGTGCCCGGCAGGCAGCAGACCGGTGCCCGGGTGGCCAGCCCCGTTGAACTACTCGATATCTTTCCGACGCTCATCGAACTTGCTGACCTGGAACCGCCAGAGCGGCTTGACGGGGTGAGCCTGGTGCCGCTTCTTGAGAAACCGACCGCGGCAGTGAAGCCTGCCGCCCTCACCCAGCATCCCCGGCCTGCCTATTACGAGGGTGCGCCGGAGGTCATGGGCTATTCGGTACGGTCGGCGACTCACCGCTACACCGAGTGGCGTGACTGGCAGACGGGCGAGACGATAGCTCGGGAACTCTATGATCACGGTGGAGATCCGGACGAAACGATCAACGTGGCCGCCGCGGCCAGCCAAGCTGAAATTGTGAGCCAGCACGCACGGCTTCTCGAGGAGCTTGGGCCGATTGTGCGGCCCGGCTGGAAACCGGTACTGCCGTGAAGCGGCGGGCAGTGAGTGCTTCAACGTGGCGATGGGCTGCGGCTGCCGGCATCATTCTGTTCGCCTTACGGCAACCAGCCGCAGCTGCGGAGTCCACCATGCCTGAACGGCAACTGACCTTTGCCCCGCACGGTCACATGCTGACAAATGCTGCTGTCTGGTCTGCTGACTCGCGGTGGATTGTCTACGACACGCGTGAAAGTCTTGACGGATCGGTCTTCGATGGCAGCCGGATTGAACGGGTTGAACTGGCGACGGGTCGGGTAGAGGTGCTCTACGAGTCGACTGGGGCGGCGAGCTGCGGGGTGGTGACAGCAAGCCCAGTCGATGAGCGGGTCGTATTCATTCACGGGCCAGAAAACCCAACAGCCGACTGGCGATATGCCGCCTGGCACCGTCGTGGCGTGATCGTGCGGGCTGACCGACCTGGCCTCGCTGAAAACCTCGACGCCCGCGATCTCGTGCCGCCGTTTACGGCCGGGGCACTTCGAGGAGGAACCCATGTCCACCAGTTTAGCCCCGACGCAAAGCTGGTCAGCTTCACGTATGAAGATGCGGTGCTTGCATCGGCTGCACACCATGCTGGGGCCGATGGGGCGACATCTGCCGAGCAAAACCGTCGTGGCATCGGGGTCACGATCTGTAATGATCCGGTCACGGTCTCTCGCCGCCATCCTCGAAATCATGATGGGAGCGGCTTTAGCGTGCTGCTGACGCGTTTGTATGACCAGCCGGCGCCGGGGAGTGACCAGGTCAGCCGGGCCTGCGAGGAGGCCTGGGTGGGCACCGCCGGCTACTGCCGGGTTGACGGTACTCGTCAGCGGTATGCCTTGGCCTTTCAGGGTGAAGTGGTTACCGCCTCAGGGGAGTCGATCAACGAGGTCTTTTTGATCGATCTTCCAGATCAGCTGGGCCTCCTTCGGCAGTCTGGTGCAGGCCCATTGACCGGCACGTCGACGACGCGTCCTGTTCCTCCCCGCGGCGTGATCCAGCGACGACTGACCGATACGAGTGGTTGGCGATTCCCCGGGATCGCCGGCCCCCGGCATTGGCTGCGGTCGAGCCCTGACGGCAACCAGATTGCCTTTTTGGCTCGAGACGATGATGGCGTTGTGCAGATCTTCACGGTTTGTCCCACTGCTCGGCCAGCCAATGATGCCGATGCCATGCTTCAGCAGATCACCAGGAGTGAATTCGGTGTTGCCAGCAGCTTCAGCTGGAGCCCCTGCGGCAGTTGGATCGCGTATGTCGCTGATGGCAGTGTCTTCCGGGTAGAGGTCGCAACCGGCCGAGCTGTGCGGCTGACGACGAGACAGCCGGAGACGACTGGGCCCCGACCGGAGGCCTGCGTGCATTCACCCGATGGCCGCTGGGTCGCCTTCATGCGGGCGTTGCCGCTGGGCAAGTCTGTCGAGAAGCAGCCACAACTGGTCAATCAGATTTTTATCGTCTCGACTGCTGTTGCCGACTAGCGACGGTGGGTCACACGATCGAAAGGCCGTTGATGCAAGCTTGGTGATGAGCAGGGTTCAGAAAATGGAATGGATGAGGGGCAACGCGGCAAGCCTTCGCAGGCACCCCGTGATAATTCCCGCAGTGTCGTGCATGAGAGCCGGCCTGGCAGACGGCATGGTCGCCCAAATACTGGTAGACTCTGCCGCATCGAAAATCGTCTGAGGAGGTTTGGGGAATGTGTCGATCCGTCATGGCTCTGTGTCAGTTTCTGTTCGTCTTCTCGAGCGTGGCTCTGGCAGCCGAAAAGCCGAACATTGTCATCATCAATGTTGATGACCTGGGCTACGCCGACATCGGCCCCTTCGGCTCAACAAAAAATAGAACACCAAATCTTGATCGGATGGCGGCCGAAGGCAAGCGGCTGACCTCCTTCTATGCAGCGCCGGTATGTTCACCTTCTCGAGCAGCCTTGATGACCGGCTGTTATCCCAAACGGGTCCTGCCGATTCCGCACGTCCTTTTCCCTGTTTCTGCTGTCGGCCTCGCCCCTGAAGAGATCACCATCGCCGAGCTTCTCCGCGACGCCGGCTATGCCACCGCCTGCATTGGCAAATGGCATCTTGGTGACCAGCCGGCTTTCTTGCCAACCGCCCAGGGCTTTGAAACCTATTACGGTATTCCTTATTCCAACGACATGGGTCCGGTCGCGGACGGAGCCCGCAGCGACCTCGGAAGTCCGATTCCCAAGCCCAGACGACGACCTGATGGTACGGTTTTTTCCGAGTTTGGTGAGACGGGTATTCGCGGGTATGGCCAGCCGCCACTGCCGATGCTCGAAAACGACCGAGTTGCCTTTCGTGTCGGGCCGACACAACAGCAGGAGACGGTCGCGGGCTACACCGACCGGGCGGTTGACTTTATCAAAGCCAACCGAGAGCGTTCGTTCTTTCTTTATCTGCCACACTCGGCAGTTCACTTCCCGATCTATCCGGGTGAAGCATTCGCCGGCCGGTCACCGCACGGCTATTACAGCGACTGGGTCGAGGAGGTGGACTGGAGTGTGGGTCGTGTGCTTGACGCGATCCGGACGGCCGGCCTCGCGGAGCGAACGCTTGTGGTTTTCACCAGTGACAATGGCGGTACACGACGAGGAAGCAATGTCCCCCTTCGCGGCCACAAAGGTTCGACCTGGGAGGGTGGGGTGCGATCCTGCACCATCGCCTGGTGGCCCGGCAGCATCCCGGCTGATTCGGCAAGCGATGTAATCTGTGGCATGCACGACATCCTGCCAACAGCGGCCGCACTCTCAGGCGTCGAGCTATCCGCAGGTCGCCTGATCGATGGGCGTGACCTCAGCCAGGTTCTCAAAGCCCCGAACAATTCCGCTGCTGGTCCGCACGAATCCTTTTTTTACTTTCGTGGTCTCAATCTGCAGGCAGTCCGACAAGGCAGATGGAAACTCCATCTGGACGAGAAGACGCTCTATGATCTTGCTGAGGATATTGGTGAGCAGAAAAATCTTGCATCACAGCACCCGGAAATCGTGTCGCAACTCAACCAGCTTGCTGCTGACGTTGATGCCGATCTGGGCCGGACGGAGATTGGGCCCGGCTGTCGGCCGCTGGGGCGGGTCGCGAAGCCAAAACCCTGGATTCCGTTGCAGCGTGACGGGCTATCAACCCGGGTTTCAGGAAACGGTGATTGATCGAATGGTGAACGAGCCTTTTGGAAAAGACGGGTGTTGCTGATGGGTGACCGATTCCAGTTCAGACTATTCATCGTTATCTGCGGTTTGCTGCTCGGTGCAGCCGAGGCGGCTGCCGCTGATCCACGGGTTGCGGACGTGTTGGCCGCGGATGACGCCCGCATTGCGGCGATGACTGCAGGTGATGGCCAGGCACTTGCTCCATTGCTGTCGGCTGATCTTCGCTATTCCCACTCGAACGGCCTGGTCGATACGCGTGATTCGCTCCTGACGCTCATCGGTGGTGGCAAGACGCGGTATGTCGCCTACCGTCCGGCTGAACGGGGGGTCACGTTTCCGAGTGAGACGGTTGCGGTTGAGCACGGGCGGGCCGAGTTGGTCATCGAGAAGGACGGCGGCCAGTTTGAGGCGACGTTTCTGTTTCTGGCGGTCTGGCGGCTGGAAGACGGGAACTGGCGGTTTCTCCAGTGGCAGTCGGCCCGACTGCCAGCGGCGGACTTACCCCCCGGAGCGGTTCAGGCACTTGGTGATGATCCGGCCGGAGAGGGCTGGCAGCAGCTTGGGGTAACAGACTTTGAGAACGTCAATGGTGAGCCCGGTACCTGGACCTGGACCGGGGAGCAGGTCCACTGCACTGGCAAGCCGGTTGGGGTGATCCGCTCACGGCAGCCCCTCACAAATTTTGAGCTATCACTTGAGTGGCGGCATCTTGCAGACGGCGGCAACTCAGGCGTCTTTCTCTGGGCGCCGCCTGAGGCACTGGCAGATCTGACACCGGGCAAGCTGCCCCGTGGTGGTATCGAAGTGCAGGTGCTCGACCATGGCTATACCCAGCAGTACGAAAAACGGAGTGGTAAAAAAGCCGACTGGTTCACAACCGACGGGGATGTCTTCCCGGTCGGCACCTCAACCATGAAACCGTTCCCGCCGGTCTCACCCAATGGCCAGCGAAGCTTTCCTTCCGCCCGGTACAGCCGAAGCACGCCCGCGTGGAATCACTACTACGTGCGAGCCATCAATGGTGAGGTGCGGCTCTGGGTCAACGGCCATGAGGTCTCCGGTGGCAGCAACTGCAGGCCGTCGACAGGCTATCTCTGCCTGGAGTCAGAGGGGGCACCGGTGGAGTTCCGGAAGATCTTCTTGCGGAAGCTACCGTAGGCAGTCACGGGCCTAGGAAACCGCCGGGCGGTGCAGGACGAAGCCCTCGATCGCCTCGTATTCAGGGAGTCCGAGCTTGTCGTAGAGCCGGGCGGTCTCGCGGTTGCGATCCTCAGCCCGCTGCCAGAACTCGCGGGGATCGGTCGGCCCCGGGAACAGGGCCCGGTCCTTCTGGCTTTCATGTTTGAAGATCGCCATCCGCTTCCGCTCTACTTCATCAGGGGAAAGCGGCACCGCCATCTCGATCTCGTGCGGCTCCCACTCCTGCCAGGCACCCCGGTAGAGCCAGAGTTCACACTGCTTGGCCCAGTCACGATCGGCCAGCGTCTCAAGAGCCTGAAAGACCGAGGCCAGACAGACCCGGTGGGTGCCGTGTGGGTCGGAGAGGTCACCAGCGGCATAGATCTGGTGCGGCTTCACCCGGTCCAGTAGTTCGGCGGTGATCCGAATGTCTTCCGGGCCAATTGGCTTCTTGCGGACCCGGCCGGTCTCATAGAAGGGCAGGTCGAGGAAGTGGATGCGGTCAGGCTGGACCCCCGAATAGCGGGCCCCGGCCCGGGCCTCAGTGCGGCGGATCAGGCCCTTCACCTGCTGGAGTTCGGGGATGTCGACCTCGCCGGCGGCCTTGTCGCGGAGGAAGGCCCGGATTTTCTCAGCGATCTCACTGGTTTTGGTGCCGACGCCGAAGGCCCGGCAGAAGGCCTCGACGAAGTCAACGTGGGCGTCGGCCGTCTCATCCCAGACGGCAATGTTGCCGCTGGTCTGGTAGGCGACATGCACCTCGTGTCCCTGCTCGCAGAGCCGGATGAAGGTGCCCCCCATGCTAATCACATCGTCATCGGGATGAGGGCTGAAGACGACGACCCGCTTGGGAAAGCTGCCTGCGTCGGCATCGGGTGCGATGCCCCGGATCTTCCGCTGCTCTCCCGGCTTGCCTCCGGGCCAACCAGTGATGGTGTCCTGGAGGCCGCGAAAGACGTCAATGTTGATGTCGTAGGCCCGGTTCCGGTGAGAAAGCATGTCCTGCAGGCCATGCTCGTTGTAGTCCTCATCGGTCAATTTCAGGATCGGCTTGCTGAGCTTGAAGGCCAGCCAGATTACCGCCTTGCGGGTGAGTTCCGGCGTCCAGGCAAGGTCCATCGATTCCAGTGGCCCGACGAGCCAAGGCGACTCAAACCGGGTGAGCTTTGCCGCGGCTGCCCGGTCGAGCACGAACTTGGCGTCGGGATGCTGCTGGAGGGCACTGGCCGAAACGTGACTGCTGGGGGCTTCCTCGACAGCCCGGCGGACGATCGGCGCCTTGTGCTCGCCAAAGGCAAGCAGCACAACCCGCCGGGCACTGAGGATAGACCCGACGCCCATCGTGATCGCCTGCCGCGGCACGTTCCATTCACCGAAAAAGTCACTGGCCGCGTCGGCTCGGGTGACGCTGTCGAGGGTGATCAGCCGGGTGCGGCTCTCAAGGCTACTGCCCGGTTCGTTAAAGCCGATGTGACCTGTCCGGCCGATCCCGAGCAGCTGCAGATCGATGCCGCCTGCCTCCCGGATCTGCTCTTCATAGTGCGAGCAGGCCGCCGCAACATCCTGGCGGGCCAGTTGACCGTCGGGAATGTGGACCTGTTCCGGCGGGATGTCGATGTGATCAAACAGGTGCTCGCGCATGAACCGGTGATAGCTCTGGAGCGCGGCCGGCTCCATCGGCCAGTATTCGTCAAGATTAAAGGTGATGACGTTACGGAAGGAGAGACCCTCTTCTCGATGCAACCGAATCAATTCGTCGTAGACGGCGACCGGTGTGCTGCCGGTCGCCAGCCCGAGCACAGTCCGCTGGCCAGTCGCCTCCCGCTCGCTGATCAGGTCGGCAATTTCACGGGCCACGGCCCGGCTGGCATCCCCCGAGTCGTCGTAGACCGAGACCGGCACCCGCTCGATGGTGGAGACATGGGGCAGGGGACCGCGGTAGATCGGCGTTGAGGGAGTGGCTGCTGCGCGGGCGTTCATGGAAAACCTCGATGGACGATCAGGAGCATTCAGGGAAACTCTATTCTCCCTTCTGCTAGCTGCCCTGCAAGGGATGCCGCCCCGATGGAAACCGACAAGGAGTACTGGAATCTGCGAGTACTGGAATCTGCCAGTTCTGCGGGTTTGCGGGGGCAGCTGCGTGACGTATGCTGCGGCCTGATCCGGTCGTACCGTGGGGAATCTGCCGCGGTTTCGGGATCTTCCCGCCCAGCCGTGAGGCAGAAGGATGACTATGGAGATTGAGACAACGGAATCGTCACCTGTCCGCCTGCCGATGACGCGACTGGGCGTGATGATGTTCCTTGAGTTCTTTCTCTGGGGTGCCTGGATGGTGCCGATGGGAAAGTATCTGTCCACCCTCTTCGCCGGCGAGTCGGATGTCGGGCAGATTATCGGTCAAGCCTATTCTACCGGATCGATCGCGGCGATCGTCGCCCCACTGTTCGTCGGCCTACTGGCCGACCGGTTCCTGCCGGGCCAGGTGGTGCTGGGGCTGCTGCATCTGCTGGGAGCTGGGTTTCTCTATGCCGTAGCCCAGGCTGATGATCCCAGCAGTTTCTACTGGCTGCTGCTCGGGGCGGGGCTCTGTTACATGCCGACGCTGGCCCTGGTCAACTCGGTCAGTTTTGATCTGCTGAAGAATCCGCAGAAGCAGTTTCCGTTGGTTCGGGTCTGGGGCACGATCGGCTGGATCGCTGCCGGCATTACGGTTGGCTCGCTGCTGCCACCGCTCCTGGCCAGTAACGCCTTGCCGGCTGCGGTCACCGATCTGCTGCTGGGTGACGTCAGCGACAACGACGCTGGCAAGACCAACCTGCCCTTCCTGGTGGCGGCAGTGACGTCACTGGTGCTCGGTCTCTACAGTTTCACTCTGCCGGGCAGCCCGCCCAAGGCCAAGGGAGAGCCGATCAGTGTCGCCAAGTTGCTCGGCTTTGATGCCATCGGCCTGATGAAGCAGCCCGCCTTTGCGATTTTTGCGGGGGCCAGCTTTCTGATCTGCATTCCGCTGGCGGTCTACTACGCCATGGCCAACAAGTACATCGGCGACATGGGTATCCAGCAGTCGCTCGGCCTCGGTAGCGAGACGGTGATGACCTTTGGTCAGATGAGTGAGATCGGCTTCATGCTGCTAATGCCATTCTTCCTGTCCCGCTTTGGAGTCAAGACGATGCTGCTGGTTGGCATGCTTGCCTGGGTTGCCCGCTATGTGTTGTTTGCCTTCGGGGCTGAACAGGCCTGGATGCTGACCCTCGCCGTGATTCTCCATGGAATCTGTTACGACTTTTTCTTCGTGACCGGCCAGCTCTACACCGATCACATCGCCCCGCGGCAGCTGCGGGCCAGTGCCCAGGGGCTGATCGCGCTGCTGACCTATGGAGCTGGCATGTATGTCGGCAACATGACGTTCCCGCAGGTGGCCGCTGCGTTCACGGAGACGCCGAGTGAGTTCCCCTGGCAGCCGTTCTGGATCACTTTTGCCGTGATGGCTGCCGTGATCATGGTCGGCTTTGCGATCGCCTTCCGTGATCCGATCCGGCTGTCTGCCGACGAGGGTGGCTGAGTGCTAAAGGATAGGATGCGTTATCCGACGAACCTGCACAGGTTCGGCCGTGACAGTACCGCACCCCCGCCAACAGTTGTCCGGCCCGCATGAGCAAGCAGTCGTCTGCCTACGACCTCTCCAGCCGTGAATTACGCACACGGGTCTGGTCGCGTCTGCGACGGCAGCGACGCACGTTGGTCCTCGCGATCGGCCTGCTGCTGCTCTCAGTGCCGTTTGTGAACTTTCATCCACTCGTCTGGGGATTCGTCGCCGATCATCTCGTCCAGCAGACGCTCACGCTCCGGCTGCTTGCTGGCTGGCTCGTGGTGATGCTGGCGACCTACGTCATTGGGCTGGGGCTCGGTGCCTGGCAGACCTATCTGCTGGAGCGTGCCGGGCAGGCGTTTGTCCGCGACATCCGGGTCGAGCTGTTTGCCAAGTTTGAGCGTCAATCGCTGGAGTATCACCACGACCATAGCAGCGGTGAACTCGTCACCCGGATGACCGGTGATGTCGATGCGATGGAGCAGTCTGTCCTGCAGGGGCTCACCACGCTGCTGGAGGAGGTGGTGACCTTCATCGTGGTCGCGGCGATGGTGCTCTGGCTCAGCCCGGTCGTGGGGACAGCCTCGATCCTGCCGCTGGCCTTTGCCTTCATTTTTATCCGCAGCTACAACCGCCGGGTGAAGTCAGTCTATGAAGGCGTCCGCCGCCGCCTCGGCAACATCGGCAGCTTTCTGCAGGATCGCCTGGCCGGCATTCAGGTGACCCAGAGTTTTGCCCGGGAAGAAGCCGAAGAGCAGCATTTCGCGGATCGGGCCGACGAGTTCTATGCAACCAGCGTGGCGGCGAGCCGCCTCCGGAACACCTATTTTCCGGTGGTTTCATTCTTCGGCTTTCTCAACAACCTAGTGATGCTCGGAGTAGGGGCCTGGCTGATCATGGAGGGCAGCGGCTGGTTCACGCTTGGTGCCCTGATCGCCTATCGTGGGTTCTGGTGGCGGCTGCAGAGCCCGATTCGCACGATTGCCCAGACCAGTGACATTCTCCAGCGGGCCCGGGCGTCGGCGCTGCGGGTGATGGAACTGCTCGATGCCCCGGTGGCCATTCAAAGCGGTCCCCAGGCCCGCCGCTGGGATGCGGGACAGGGCAGGGTGGACTTTCAGGATGTTTCGTTTGCCTACCTGCCGGGGAAGCCGGTGCTCGCAGGCCTCTCATTCACTGTTGCAGCGGGTGAGTTCGTCGCGATTGCCGGAGGGAGTGGTTCAGGCAAAAGCACGCTGTTGAATCTGGTGCCGCGGTTTTTTGATGTCACTGGCGGTAGCGTGCTGGTGGACGGCCACGACGTGCGTGCATTCACCCTGGCATCATTGCGATCAGAGATCGGCTATGTCGGCCAGGACAACTATCTATTCAGCGGCACCGTCGAAGCGAACCTTCGCTATGGGCGGCCCGAGGCCTCACAAGCCGAGTGGGAGGCGACGGCCAGGTCAGCCAATGCCCACGACTTCATTCTCGGCCTGCCGGCTGGGTACGACACCGAGGTGGGCCAGAATGGCGTCAAGCTTTCCGGTGGGCAGCGGCAGCGGCTGAGCCTGGCCAGAGCTTTTCTGACGCAGCCGCGGATTCTGCTGCTTGACGAACCGACCGCCTCGGTCGAGCCGGAGAGCGAGGCGTTGATTCACGACTCGATCCTGCGGCGAACGACCGAGGGCCTGGGCACGACCCTGCTGGTGACACACCGGGTTGACCTGCTCCGGCAGGCCCCGCGAATTCTCTTTCTCGAAGGGGGGCAACTGATAGGAGACGGACGGCATGCCGATTTGATTCTGGCCTGCCCCGAGTATGCCGATGCCTACCATCGCTGGGAGGAAACGGAAGAGGCCGGAATGGGCCACTGAGCGAGATCAGCTATCAGAAGCTCCGGCCACGGCAGCGATCGCGCACCAAAAAACCACCGGTTTTTCCGGTGGTTTTCAAGTCGGGGCGACACGATTCGAACGTGCGACCTCTACGTCCCGAACGTAGCGCTCTAGCCAGGCTGAGCTACGCCCCGATGGAAAATGCTGCCTGTCGCGGCCGCTGGGACTGCTGCTCGCGAGATCTGGAAAGGGTACCCGGCGGCTGCCCCGGGGACAACGCCGGATTGTCAACCCGCGGGGAAACCAGCAGTCGGCGGCTCAGTTCGACTCTTTCGCCAGTGACACGCAGATCAGTTCCTCGTCATTTCGCACAAAGCAGCAGCGGTCGGCGAAGGCCGGATGGCTCCAGACCACTGAACGGCCAAAGCATTCGTTGGTCGGGTCGAGCAAATGGGTCCGGCCCAGTTCCTCGTAGCCACGCCGTGAGAGCCTCGCCAGAATCAGGTCGCCCGTCTCGCTGAACAGCCAGGTTCGGAAGCCACCGCCGTCGGCCGGTTGCCGGATCAAAAAGGCCGTCGCGTGCTTCGCCGGCCGGTCGGTGGCTGATGTGGGTGCGGTTGTCTCCCAGAGCCGCTCACCCGTTTTCAAATCGACTGCAGTCAGCATGCCAGTGTGGCAGTCGCAGCCGTAGATGGTGTCATCTTCTATGAAGGGCGTGCTATTGGCACAGTAGACCGCCGACTTCGGCTCCCCCCGCCACCGCACAGCTGCTGCCGGTCGGTCGGCATCCAGTTCGTAAAGGGCCCCGACCCGGCCGATGCCGCTGGCAAAGAGCACCTGCTTACCGTTGAGCCGGCCCAGCTGCGGAGCCATGATCGACATGCCGTAGGCCGGCTTGAGCGGCTCAGACCAGAGCAGCTCACCCGTCGTCGGCTCGAGGCTGTTGAGGTTGTCGGCATCCCAGATCAGCAGCTGGCGGCGGCCGGCTGATTCCATCAGCGTCGGCGGGCAATAGCCCTGCTCACTGGCCGAGAGGGCCCGCCAGCGTTCTGCGCCGGTGACCCGATCAAAGGCCACCGCCACGCTGCCTTCGCCCCCGACAAGGCAGATCAGCAGATCGTCAACGACGAGGGGATGGCCGCAAAAGCCCCAGATCGGGGTCGGGGCGGCGTAGTCCCGTTTGAAATCCTTTTGCCAAAGCAGCTTGCCTGTTGAGGCTTCCAGGCAGAGCAGGTTGCCCTCGGCACCGACGACGTAGACCCGGCCATCATGCACGGTTGGGGTGCACCGTGGCCCAGCGGCGTAGGAGATGGAGTAGGGGCAGTCGTACTCGTACTTCCAGAGCACCTGGCCAGTGGTGGCATCGAGGCAGAGCACCCGCTCATTACCGGCAAGCAGCGTCCGGTCATTGGGGTTATTGGCAAGTTCGCCTTCCCGCCGAACATAGTCCGTGACGAAGACCCGGCCGCCAACCACCGCCGGCCCGGCATAGCCGCCCTCAATCGGAATCCGCCACCGCACCGGCAGGCCGGCTGCCGGAATCTGCTCGACCGTACCGGTCTCCCGCCAGATGCCATCCCGCTGCGGGCCGCGCCACTGGGGCCAATCGGCCGCAGCTGCCGTACGGGAGACGACAACCGCGAAAAGGGTCACAATAATAATTCGGTGCAAGAAGTTGACGGAAAAGGTCATTTCAGTGCGTGGTCTTTCAGGAAGGGGCGGGTGGGCTTGCATGTCGTTCAAAGAAATCGCTCAGGCTCTGTTTGTCCATTTCGCTCGATGCAACCCGAAGAACAGCGTCTGAATAGTCGTCTTGGTCGGCCGTAAATGCCCAGCCGTTCATTTTCTGGAAAACCACTGCTGCAGCCGCACCAACACGTTTGTTGCCATCGACAAAGGGATGATTGCAGACGAGATGAAAGCAACAGGCAGCCGCCATGCTCGGGAGATTTTTATGGAGGAACGTGTTTCCAAAAGTCGCTTCAGGCATAGAGGCGGCGGATTCAAGCAAGCCAACGTCGCGTATTCCGGTCCCACCACCGTAACCCTCGATCATGTCACGGTGACTTTCAATAATCTCAGCAACCGTCAGAAAAACGATGGCCATCTCAGCTACTCAGCAAGCCGTTTTAGTGTCGCGCTGTACTCGCTGTTGGTCTCTTTCAGTGCCCGCTGAAAGCTTTCCTTTCGAGTCTGAGAAACCCCTGCTGTCACGAGCATGGTTGAGCCTGCAAACGACACATCGACGAGAGTGTTTTCGTCAATGCCGTGCTCCGCCAGAAGTCGCCGATCGAGGATCAAGGCGAGATCATCGCCCTGAATCATAAGCTTTCCTGTCACAGTGAATTCCTCCAGATTTATTATAGATGCGGCTCATCCCACCGTCTCGGCCAGCGGGGGCAGTTCGGCGGCGACGTCGAACCCGGCGGGCCGCCAGTCGACCAGTTCCATTTCAGCAGTCCGGCGGCCGCGAAACTCGTTGATCTTTGGCTTGAAGGCGACGTGGAACGGCTCACCCGGGGCGGGCAGGTGTGGCAGCCATTCCGCCCCGCCGAAGGCAACCGCCCGGATGCGAACACCGTTTTGCACGAGCGTCAACGCCAGGTGCTTGTTGCCCCCGCCCATCGTCCTCGGCGGCTCGGTGCAGGTGACCCCTGAAGCACACAGCAGCGGCCGGCGATTCCCTTGGCCAAACGGCGCCAGCCGTTCCAGTTCGCGGACACTGTCCAAGGTCACGCCGGCAATGGTCGTCTCGCCGTCGAGCGTCAGCTGGGCCTGTCGCAGGTCAGCCGGCATCCGCCGGGTCACCTCGGCCAGAAAGGCCTCGCGGAAGGCGGCGATGCGGCTGTCTTCGATTCGCAGGCCGGCTGCCGCGGCATGGCCGCCACAGGTCACCAAGTGCTCGCGGCAGGCCTGCAGGGCGGCGTGGACATCAAAGCCGGGCACACTCCGGACGCTGCCGATTGCCGGCTTGCCCTGCAGTTCGTCACGGGCCAGCATCACCACCGGACGGTGCCACCGTTCGGCCAGCCGACCGGCCACGATGCCGATCACCCCGGCATGCCAGCCACGGCCGGCCAATACCAGAGCCGGATCGGCGTCGGGGTCGAACTGCTCCTTTGCCTGCTTGGCGGCGGCCAGCTGGATGCTGCGCTCTTCTGTCTCACGCTTGCCGTTGAGTTCGTGCAGATAGTCAGCCAGCGACGCCGCCCGGGCCGCGTCGGCCGTGGTGAGCAGTTCGATGCCACAGCCGGCCTGCCCGAGCCGGCCGGCGGCGTTGAGCCGGGGGGCGAGTCGGAAGGCGACATCCTCGCTGTCGAGGGTCGATTTCTCGTGCAGCTTTGCCAGTTCGAGCAGGCGGGCGATGCCTGGTCCCCCCTTGGTCCGCAGGCACTCAAGGCCATACTTCACGTAGATACGATTCTCGTCGAGCAGCGGCACAACGTCGGCGACCGTGCCGAGGGCGGCAAAGCCGACGCACTTCAGCAGCATCTCTCGCAGCCGCGGCGTCACCTGCTTGGAGCCACAGGCCCGGGTGGCGACCGCCCAGGCCAGCTTGAAGGCCACCCCCGCCCCGCAGAGGTCGCCAAAGGCGTATTCGTTGCCCGGCAGCCGCGGATGGATCAGCACGTTGGCCACCGGCAGCCGCTCAGCCAGGCTGTGGTGGTCGGTGATGATCAGTTCAAGCCCGATCTCACGGGCGACGTCAGCCTCTGCCAGGCTGGCGATGCCGCAGTCAACGGTGATGACCAGCTCAGCACCGTCGGCTTTGAGCCGGCGCAGGGCCTCGGCATTGAGCCCATAGCCCTCGTCGAATCGGTCGGGCACATACCAGCGGGCGGGGGCGTGAACGGCCTCGAGGCAGTTCAACAAAATGGCGGTTGCCGACATGCCGTCGGCGTCATAGTCGCCATAGATCACAATCTGCCGTCCCGCCTTGGCAGCGGCCAAAATCCGGTCTGCTGCGTCGGCAACGCCGACAAGCTCTTCCGGCTCCCGCAGGTTCGCCATCGAGGCGTCGAGAAAGCTGCGGGCGGCGGTTGCGTCGGTCACCCCCCGGGCGGCGAGCAGCCTGGCGACGATTGGCGAGACGCCAGCTGACTGTTCCAGAGCGGCCACCGCGGTGGTGTCGTGCGGGGCGATGGTCCAGCGTTTGGGCATGGCAACCTCCGTGGCCGGTTGGGGCAGCAACTTCTGCGGCCCGCAGTATAGTCCTCCCCGCTTCGGCTTTTTGATGTTGCAGTTTCGCGGTAACCGGCAAGAAAAAGCCCATGCTTCGCAGCCCGAAGCGCAAGCTGAGGGAAACGGCGTTTTTTGTCCAGGAACCGTTTCCCCTCGGCTTGCGCCTCGGGCTTCCCGGAGTTCGGTTCCGCACGAGGCAACATCGAACGTTCGGCTTCGGGTATAGTGCGACCCCCGGCAATTTCGGTGAGAAGCCGACAACGAACGGTCGTCCGCTCCAGGCGGGCGATCACGGAAAACTCCCGAAAAATTCAGCAACGCGACAACCAGAGCGACGACATGGCGACAGTAACCACGATCAGCAAGCCGGGCAAAACGACCGTCCACCGCCGGACGAAGCCGTCCCGCGAAGACCTGCCCAAGGACGTCAACCTGTGCGAACACTGCACGGCGAAGTGCTGCCGCTATTTTGCTTTGCCGCTGGAGGCGCCGACGACTCGAGAGGAATTCGAGTCACTCCGCTGGTTCCTGCTGCACGAGCAGGCCACCGCCTTTACCGAGGATGGCGAGTGGTATGTCTGCATCCACACCGTCTGCAAGCACCTGCAGCCCGATAACCGCTGTGGCATCTACGAGACCAGGCCGCCGATCTGCCGCGAATACACCACCGACAACTGCGAGTACGAAGATGACTGGGTCTACGACCAGTACTTCGAGACTGCCGAGCAGGTGGTGGAATACATGGAGGCCGTGCTCGGCCCAGGTGGGGAGGAGATCGGCGACAGCCGCAAGAAAAAGAATCGCCGCCGGTCGATTCGCAGCCCGAAGCCGCCGCTGCTGCCACTGCTGGCCGGCTGAGTTCGTCTCGTGCCCTTGTTCTTTGAAGCGACTGCAGGAGTGCTGTCTTCCGTGATCACGCCTCGCACGCTGAAGGGCTTTCGAGACCTGCTGCCTCCCCAGGCCCTGGCCCGGGAGCGGGTGCTTGAGGTTGCCCGACGGGTTTATCGGTCTTACGGCTTTGCCCCGATCGACACCCCGGCGCTGGAATACCTTGAGATTCTCACCGGCAAGGGGAGCGAGGAGACCGACAAGCAGCTCTATCGGTTCACCGACCATGGCGGGCGGGATGTCGGCATGCGGTTCGACCTGACTGTGCCCTTCGCCCGGTTTGCCGCTCAGCACATCGCCAGCCTTGGCACACCGTTCAAGCGGTATCACCTGGCGACCGTCTGGCGGGGGGAGAACACCCAGCGGGGCCGCTACCGGGAGTTCATGCAGTGTGACTTCGACACCATCGGCACCACTAGCCCGGTGGCCGACCTGGAGACGGTGCTGGTGGTTCACGATCTGTTGCTGGCAATTGGGCTGGAGCGGTTCACCATCCGGGTCAATGACCGGCGGATGCTGGCTGGCCTGCTCGAAACCCTCGGACTGACCGACCAGACGACCGTGGTGCTGCGGTGCCTCGACAAGCTCGGCAAGCAGACCCCCGAGGCAGTTGGCCGCGAGCTGGGGAGCCATGGAGTCACTGCCGCCGCGGCAGACCGGCTGCTGTCGCTGTCGCAGCTTGGCGGGACGCCGGCAGCAGTGCTTGGCGGCCTTGAGCCGCTGGTGGCGGCCTCTGAAACCGGCCGGGCGGGGCTGGCCGCCGTCTCGGCCTTGCTGAGCGGACTGGCCGACGCCGGCGTGGCTGACGGTCGGGTGATGCTTGACCCCTCGATTGCCCGCGGGCTCGACTACTACACCGGCATCGTGCTCGAGAGCTTTCTCGACGACCTGCCGGGCCTGGGCAGCATCTGCTCCGGCGGCCGCTACGACAACCTGGCGGGGCTCTACACCAAACAGTCGCTGCCCGGCGTGGGAGCATCGCTGGGCATCGACCGGCTGCTGGCAGGACTCGAGGAACTCGGTCGGCTGGAAATGGCCGAAACCCCGGCCGAGGTCTTTCTGGCCCAGTTCGATGCGGCCCACCTCGGTGACTACCTACGGATTGCCGCGGCCCTACGGGCAGCGGGGCTGGCGGTCGATTTTTATCCCGAGCCGAAGAAGCTGGGGCAGCAGCTGAAGTGGGCCGGCAAGAAGGGATTTCAATTGGCAGTGGTGATCGGTAGCGACGAGTTTGCTGCCGGCACCGCCCAGCTGAAGCAGCTTGCCACCCAGCAGGCGACCACTGTTGAATGGGGGGGCGACCCCGAGCGGCTGGTTGCCGCGGTCCGGGCCGCAGTCGCGGGCTGAGCCGCGGGCCACGAAGCGGGTTTCCGTAGACGGCTAGCCCAGCGTCTTTTCGATCGCTGCCAGCTGGCTCGCCACCTCGGCGGCAGTGGCGGGCCGGTCGGCCTTGTCATTGGCCAGTAGCTGCATGACCAAGGCGGTGAGTGCTGGTGGGGCGGTCGGGACCAGTTCCGCAAGTGCCGCAGGTGTGCCCCGGGCGATCGCCGCCAGAATCGACACCATCGACTTGCCTTCGAATGGCAGGCGGCCCGACAGCAGCTCGTAGAGAATCACTCCAAGCCCAAAAAGGTCACTCTTGGCATCGACTTCTTCGACCCCGATCCGCTCCGGTGACATGTAGGCCGGTGTGCCCACCACCGCCCCGTCAACCGTCAGCCGGGTGTCAGTGGTGTTGAGTTCACGAGCCAGGCCAAAGTCGATGATTCGGACCCGCTTCCTGGCCCCTTCCAGCAGGATGTTGTCGGGCTTCACATCGCGGTGAACCAGACCATGTTCGTGGGCCGCGGCCAGCCCCTCGGCCAGTTCGCGGCCGATCCGAACCACCTCGGTTGTCGAGACCCTTCCGCCGACGGCTGTCCGGTAGTCGGCCAGGTTCGGGCCGTCAACAAGCTGCATCACGATAAAGGGCAGCCCCTCGTGCTCGCCCACCTGGTAGATCGTGACGAGATGAGGATGGTTGACCGCGGCCGTGGCCTTACTCTCCCGCAGAAACCGCTCGCGGGAAACCTCATCTGCCGCCCGGCTGGGGTGCATCAGCTTGATCGCGACGTCCCGCTCAAGCCTGTTGTCGCGGCCGCGATAGACACGGCCCATGCCGCCATGGCCGATCAGGCTCTGGACCGCAAAGCCACCAATCGCGTTCGGCAGTTCACCGGCAGGGCGGTCGACAAAGGGGTGAGCTGACTGCCAGCCGCCTCCCTCCAGAGGCCGCCGTTCACCACTGTCGGGATCGAAGATGATCGTCTCGGACAGCGGTGAGCGGGCTGAGTGGGTTTCGTGCGAGTCGTCCTGGACGACGAACGAGCAGAAGGGAGCCCCCTTGAGCATGCAGCTGGTTTCATCGACGGAGATTGTCTCGCCGTAGTGTTTCGCCACCCCCTTCATGATGCCCCGGGCCAGCATGCAGAGTTGGCGGCTCGATCCGTAGACCAGGTGCAGTTCGTTCGGCGAGTGCCGCACCGCCTCGAGCACCGGCGGTTCCGCCCCGGGGTTCGTGGCCCGGATCATCGCGTGGATGATCGACTCGGTGTTTTCAATCAGGTCGAGTGTTCGCCAGGCCGGATCGATGTGACGACCGGCCACTTTGACAAGGTGTGGGCCGAGAAACTCACCGAATCGCTCCACCAGCGCGGGGAGCGATTCACCTGCTCTGTCAGCAAGTGATTGCAGGAGCCCGACCGCCTCACCGTCGGGGTAGGTCTCGTTGGGAAGGTAGCGGGCGGTCCTGGTGGTCACCGTGTCGCGGAGTTGCAGCCAGCTGGTCTGGCCCGCGGTCGCGGCGTCAGCAAACTTCTGGATGTAGAAAAAGATGATGCCGTGCACGGCTGTCTTTCAGCAAAGGGGAAGTTCCACGGCCGGTGCCATCCCGGGCAATGGTGGCCGATTGCCCCGCCGTCCTTCTCAGCTTAGCACGCCAGTGTTTTCACCCGAAAGCAAGAGCTGCCGCCCCGCGGCTGCCAGAGGCGAAACCTGGTCAGTTAGCGGCTCGGGGGAGCTTGACAGAGCCGGTTTCGGTAGAGCAGCAGCCCATGAGCCGCGTGGTAGAGGGCCCCGCACTCAACGTCGATGTCGGCCGTCTGCTCAAGCATGGTGACCAGCCGATCGGCCCCCCTCAGCACCCAAGGTTCGGTCAGTCGTTCCTCAGGCAAGGCGACGGCGAGAAACTCAAAGACATGGCCGCTTGAACCAAGCTTGGCGAAGACGTCGGGTGAACTGGCAGGCCGCTCAAAGTATTGCGTGGAGAAACTGCCGTCGGCCTGCTGAAATCGGCGGGCCCGCTCGATGCAGTCGGCGATTGTCTCCTCGGCTTCGCCCCAGCTGCCCGGCAACGGCTCGGAACCCTCCGGCTGCCGCTGCCGATAGCGGTTGACCGCCGTCGCCAGCCCGTAAAGCCGGTGGGCCCCGCCGCAGGCACTGGACGCAAGATCGGCCTCAAGCTCCATTGCCATTACCCGTTCAAGGTTCCAGGATTCGCCGTCCGCTCCCTGCCAGCCGCTGCCCGGGGGCAGATAGGTGGCCAGGGCCATCAGGGTCCAGGTCGCCTCCTGGCCCGGCCGCAGGTCGGCCTGAGCCTGGCTGAGCAGATCGCCAACTTGGGCCCGCTGGTCACCGACCATCAGTGACCGATCGAGTGGAATGCCTTCGCTGCCGCACTGCGAAAGGTAACCCAGCCATTGATCGGGGTGGCCCTGGCCGAGCGTGCTGCCCTCCTCAACCACCGCGATGATCCCCCGCTCCCCCGGCCGCAGCTTCCAGCCGGCCAGTCGGCCGCCAGCAAGCAGGTATTCCAGAGCGGGCACTGACTGGCCCTCGTGAACGACCGTGAAGCCCTCGCCGAAGGCCAGAATGCCATGGACCACCTGCCAGGCCCCCTGGGTGGCGGTCGAGAGCTGGCGGCCGTCCCGGGTCTGGTCGAGCACCCGGGTAATTCGCGGGCAGAGCTCAGCGGGGGAAACAGCGACCGTTGCCGGTGGTGCGACAGGTTCACTGGCGGGCTGGCCGCAGCCGCCTGCCAGCAGGCAGCAGGCCACTGCGGCAGCGAAAAAGAAACAGCGATGAGGCTGGTGGGTGAGCATGCGGGCAGGGGCGAATTGGTGACCGGTCCTCAGCTGATTCGCTGCGAAGACTTGTTTCCGCAGCGGCCGAGACTCCTACAATACCTTCAGGAAAGTTTTGTCCCAATCGCCCGCAGCATTTTAGGAGGCGGCGCAAGCCGACCGCACGATGCCACCGCTTTTTTTTGATTTCCGGCTGTTGATCTGGATTGCCCCGGCCATCGCCCTGGCCATGTGGGCGCAGTGGCGGGTGAAGTCGGCCTTTGCCGCCGCCTCCCGGCTGCCGGCGCCGCTGTCGGGGGCTGCCGCCGCCCGGCACATCCTCGATTCGGCCGGGGCGAGTAATGTTCAGGTCGAGTCGGTCGATGGCAACCTGACCGATCACTACGATCCCTCCACTAAGGTGTTGCGACTGTCGCAAGAGGTCTATGGGGCACGGTCACTCGCCGCGGTCGGCATTGCCGCCCACGAGGCTGGCCATGCCATGCAGGATGCCGAGAAGTCGTCACTGATGGCGGTTCGCAACGCGGCGGTCGGCGTGGCGAACTTTGGCAGTAGCCTGGGGATGATCGTTTTGATGATCGGCCTGGCGCTCGCGCTGCAGCCGCTGGCCTGGCTGGGCATCATCCTGTTCGGCGGCACGGTCTTTTTTCAGCTGGTCAATCTGCCGCTCGAGATTGACGCCAGCAATCGGGCCAAGGCCAAGTTGGTCGCACTGGGCATCGTGCCCGAGGCCGACATGCCCGCCGTGAACAGCGTGCTCAACGCCGCCGCCTGGACCTACGTTGCCGCCACCCTCCAGAGCATCCTGACGCTGCTCTACTACGCCAGCTACCTCAGTGGTGGCAGGGACGACTAATCGCCAGCCGGCTCAGTGGCGGCAAAAGTCTCGTCGCGTCGGCCCTTTGGGCCGAAAGCTCCTCGAGCGTTCGCCGGCCCCCTCGCCTCGTCAAACGTGTATTCGGAGCAGGTCATCTGGAAGCCAGGAGCGGAAGCGACTGGACCGGCAGTGGGGCGGCGTGGTGCCCGATTACCTGTTCAATGAATAGAGCAGCACGTTGAGGGCGATCTTTTCGGCATCGTCCCGGTCGTAGCCGGTGCACTCCATTGAGTTCTGCTTTTCGAGCGCACAGGAGATGTCGTAGGGCGAGAAGATCACCGCCCAGCGGTCACCGAGTCGGATGCCCTCGAGCTTGGGGGGGACCTTGCGTTTGCGGGCCGCCAGCGGCCCCTCGCCGCCGGCCGGCTCGCGAAGGGTGACCTCCCGCAGGTCGTAGCCGCCGGAATCGGCGGCGGAGAAGAGCGGGTCATCGACGGGAATCGGCTCCAGCGGCTGGTCTGGGATGGCCCGGGCGATTTCCTGCCGGAACGCTTCGGTGAAGCCGGCTGCGGCACAGACGCTGTCGGCCAGCAGGGTGCCGCCGCGTTCCAGGAAGGTTCGCAGGTTGGCCCGCTGCGGGTCGTCAAAGGCAAAGCCCTGGCGGCCATGCATGAAAAGCATGTGATGGCGGAAAATCTGCGGGTCGATCAGGTCGAGCTTGGCCGGCGTGTCATCGACCCGCACCCCCAGTTCGCGGGCAGCGGCCCGCAGGATGTTCGCCAGTGCCGCCGGTGCTGCGTCGCAGAGCCCCCCGTGTTTGAGCTTGCCGATGGTCAGCTGGCCCCGCTCAACCCCATCGTCCGATTGCCGCTCGGCCGCGTCCGTGGCGAACAGTTCGTCTTTGTTCTTCAGTTCGCGGTTCGTCGCATAAGCGATTACATTGGCCCCGATGGCCAGCGCCGCATCGAGTTCCTCACGAATCTGCCCGGGAAACTCACGGCTGCCGGGACCACCCAGCTCCCAGAGGCAGGACAGGCTCGGTGACACCGGGCTCTCAGCGGTGAGCCCGCCGGGAGGGGCGTAGATCAGGCAGGTGCGGCAGCCGTAGTCAACACCGAGCAGCGGTCGTTGGTACTGCGGGGCGACGAGCTGCTCAGCATGCCAGGCCGGATGCTCCGGGGGCAGTAGGTTGAGCTGGTACTCCGGCTCGGGAAAGATCTCAGTCACCAACTGGCGGAACTGCTGGTCGAATTGCTCACCGTCGGCACAGGCTGGCTCGGCGAAGATAAACCCGCCCTGGTCGACGTACTGCCGCAGCTTGCGGCCCGGTTCGGGGCCGAGGTCGAGCCCGGCCTTGCCGCCGATCCAGAGAACCGGTGCCTGCGCGAGGTCATCGACGTCGGCGGTCTGCGTGTCGACCACATGCCAGGAGAGGCCGGCTGGATAGTCCTCCCGCCACCGCTGTTCGACAAAGTCGACCAGGTGAGGAATGTCGTGGCCGTGCTGGTTCCAGTCGTCCCGGGGACCGTGGCGGCTCTTGGCGATTACCACCGGCCGCCGGCCCTTGGCCAGAAAGAGGAGGGCGAAGCTGGTGGCCACCACCGGATCTTCCACGCCCCGGTTGCGGAAGCTGCCCGAAAGCTGATCCTGAACCTTGACGAACATCTCGGCCCCTTCGAGGTACCAGTCGTGGGTGCCGATGAACCGCCGGGCGGTGAACCTGCCAACCCGCTCGAGGCCGTAGAGGTAATAGAAGAGCCAGGTCTGGCTGCCGGTCGAAGGGTTTTCGGTCACCGAAAAGTTGCGGGCCAGCCACCGCAGCCCCTGCTCAAGCGGCTTGGGCGACGAGCCGCCGCCGCAGCAGGAGACACCACCCTCCACCAGCCGGGCGTCGGGCCGCTCGGTATGTTCCGCCGTGATCCAGACACTGGCGATACCGGCACAGGTCATGCTGCCGGTACCGTTGCCACCACCGGCGGTGTACCCCCACGAGCCGTCCCCCCGTTGGCAGCCGGTCCAGTATCGTTCGGCCAGCTTCCAGACCGGCGGTGCCACCCGCACTCCCGCCCGCTCAGCTTCATGCAGGCCGAGGATGGCGAACTGCGCGTTGGAGTTGTCGCCGCCGCCACGGTTCGCCCCGTAGGACCAGGCTCCCGCCGCAGGGCCATCGGCCGTCTGCGACTTCTCCAGCCAGCGGACATTTCGTTCGAGAATCGGCAGGTCGGCTGCCGGTGAGACCATGGCCAGAGCCTGCGTCTGCAAGGACACCGAGTAGGTGTCGGTCGGCTCCTGGCGGCGGATCCAGTCGAGGGCTTTGCGCATCGCCGGGTCATCGGCCGGCACGCCGGCATTGGCCAGGGCCAGCACCACCAGCGAGGTCGCGCCCACCACCGTTTCGTCGGTCCGCATCGCGGCCTGCCAGGTGCCGTCAGGGTTCTGCTGCCGAATCAGAAAGTCAGCCGCCCGCTCAATCGCCTGGCTAATCTGGCCCGCCGTGACGGCCTCAGCCGCCGGGGTAGTTGCCGCCGAAACCAGAATAACGGCGGTCACGGCCACCGCGGTGACTGTTCGGCAACTGAGGACGACACCGGAGTCGGAGAGCATGTTTTTCGCTCAGGTTGGAGAGAGGAACGGTCGCTGCGGCTCCGTGATTCTACGCGAGGCCGTTGCGCCGCACACATTCCGGCCACCGGGAAGATGGGGCGAGGCCGGGCCGTTTGCCCGCGCCGCCACCAAAGTCCGATACTATGGGAATCCGGCGGGGTGACGCACCCCAGTCCGCATGACCCCGAGGAAGGAAGCCGCCAGCGTGTCGACCGCCGCCAAGCCGAAGTCGCTCGATGATGTCCTGCAAGAGTTCGCCCAGCATCGGCTGCTGATGCAGGAAGAGCTGCAAAAAATCATCGTCGGCCAGGACGAGGTGATCGAGCAGCTCTTTGCCGCCATTTTCACCCGGGGCCACTGCCTGCTCGAGGGCGTGCCGGGGCTGGCCAAGACGCTGATGGTCTCGACCCTGGCCCGCATTCTCGACGTCGGCTTCAAGCGGGTGCAGTTCACCCCCGACCTGATGCCCTCAGACATCACCGGCACCAACGTGCTCGACGAGGACGAGACGGGCCGCCGCAACTTCCGGTTTGTCGAGGGGCCGATCTTCACCAACATTCTGCTGGCTGATGAAATCAACCGGACGCCGCCGAAGACCCAGGCCGCCCTGCTGCAGGCGATGCAGGAGCGGGAAGTCTCGGTGGGCCAGCAGACCTACACGCTGCCCGATCCCTTCTTCACGATCGCCACCCAGAACCCGGTCGAGCAGGAGGGAACCTATCCGCTGCCCGAAGCCCAGCTCGACCGCTTCATGTTCAACATCAAGGTTGGCTACCCGACTGCGGATGAAGAGGAACGGATCCTGATGGCAACGACCCGGGCGGAGCGGCCCGAGGTGCGCAAGGTGTTGTCAGCCAAGGCGATCTCAAACATCCAGAAGCTGGTCGGGGGCGTGGCTGTCAGCGAGTACGTCATTAAGTACGTCGCCGCACTCGTTCGTTCCACCCGGCCGAAGGATCCGCAGGCGCCGAAGTACGTTGCCGATCTGGTCGACTGGGGGGCCGGGCCCCGGGCTGGTCAGTTTCTGATTCAGGGCGGCAAGGCGGTGGCGGCGATGGATGGCCGGTTCAGTGTCTCGCTTGACGACGTCCGGAGAATTGCCGTGCCGGTCCTGCGGCACCGGATTTCGACCAACTTTCAGGCCCAGGCCGAAGGGCTCACCAGTGAGTCGATCGTCGAGCGGCTCCTCCGTGAAGTGCCCGAGCCAACGGTGCCACCCCTGGTGAAGTGAGCCGCCCATGCCCCGTGCGGTCGAAGAATATCTCAAGCCCGACGTCGTCCAGCAGATCGCCCGGCTCGACCTGCGGGCCAAGTTCATCGTCAAGGGTTTTCTGCAGGGGCTGCATGCCAGTCCCTTTCACGGCTTCTCGGTCGAGTTCAGCGAGCACCGCCGCTACGCCCCCGGCGATGATCCCAAGGACATCGACTGGCTGATCTATGCCAAGACCGACAAGCACTACGTCAAGAAGTACGAGGCCGAGACCAACATCACCGGCTATCTGGTGATCGATGCCAGCGCCTCGATGGGCTACACCTACCGCCAGCAACTGACCAAGCTCGACTATTCGATCTCACTGGCGGCGGCCCTCTGCTGGCTGATGGTGCACCAGCAGGACCCTTGCGGTCTGATGGTTTTTGGCGAGAAACTGCAGGCCAGCCTGCCGGCCCGGTCGCGGCGGAGCCAGATTTCCGAAGTGCTGTCACTGCTGGCCAAGCTGAAGCCGACCGGGACCTCGGAAATCGCCAGCAGCCTGGTGCAGATCGGAGCGATGCTGCGGCACCGGTCGCTGTTGATGGTCTTCAGCGATCTCCTGGCCGAGCCGGCGGCGATTCGCGATGCCCTGCTGCGGCTGCGGCACCGCAGCCACGACATCATCCTGTTCCATGTGCTCGACGAAGCGGAAGTGCGGTTTCCCTTCGAAGGCATGGTCGACTTGACTGAGCCGGAGAGCGGGCAGCGGCTGGTGGTCGATGCCGACGCGGCCCGCCAGGGCTATGTCAGTGGCGTTGAACAGTTCCGTGAGGAATACCGCGACGCCTGCCAGCGGGCCGGCATCGACTACGTTCCACTCGACACCAGCATGCCATTTGATACGGCCCTGATGGAGTACCTGATCAGCCGTCAGCAGCGGGCGTAGGGGCTGCGATAGAATGAAACCATGGGCCTTTCCTTTCTCAATGGTCTGCTGCTTGGCGGCATGGCACTCGTCGCGGTGCCGGTGGTGCTGCATCTCTTGATGCGGCGGAAGCCGGTGCCCCATGCCTTTCCGGCCCTGCGGTTCCTGCAGCTTCGGGCCCGGGAGAGTCGGCGACGACTACGGCTGCAGCACCTCCTGCTGCTGCTGGTGCGGATCGCCGCCCTCTGCCTGTTGGTGCTGGCCCTCTCCCGTCCTGTGTTGCGGGGCGCCGGCTGGCTGGCCGACCGCGAGGGGCCGGTGGCGGTCGCCTGCGTGGTCGACACCGCTCCGCGAATGCTGCTGCGGCAGGGCAACCGCACCCGGCTCGATCAGGTCCGTGAACTCGCTGATGCCCTGTTTGCCAAGCTGCCCCGGGGGAGCAGCATTGCCGTCGTTGACACCAGCGGCGGTGGGGTCGCCTTCACACCGTCGCTGGCCGCCGCGGCCGACCGGATCAGACGGCTGGTCGCCGCTCCAGCGGCCGTTGGGCTGCCTACCGCCATCTCTGATGCCGCCCGGCTGCTGAAGTCGTCGCCATTGGCCCGCCGCGAACTCTATGTCTTCACCGATCTCTCCGAGGGGGCCTGGGAGCAGCCAGTGCCGGTCGACTGGGACGAGGCCCACCCCGGCATCAGCCTGCTGTTCATCGACGTGGCGGCGACCGCCCCCCAGAACTTCGCCCTTGAGCGGTTTGAACTCTCCGCCCAACGGGTCACCGCCGGCACTCCTCTGGCCGTCTCGGTCGCCACCCGCCGCGTTGGCCCCGCCGCCCGGCGGTCGGTCGCCCTCGAACTCCGCAACGCCGACGGCAGCTATGCCCGTCGGGGTGAGAAGCCGGTCGATTGGCAGGAAGGGAAACCCGGGGAAGTCAGCTTCGAGTTGGCCGGACTCGAACCGGGGATCAGGCAGGGGCGGGTGCTGATTGAAGGCGGCGATGCCCTGGCCGCCGACAATACCATCGACTTCACCGTCGAAGTGGGGCCGCCGGCCCGGGTGCTGGTGGCCGGGAATGAACCGGTCGAGACGACTGGCCTGTTCTTCGTCGAGGCGGTGGCACCGTTGCCGCTGGTGAAGGCGGGCCGCACGAGTTTTACCGTCAGGCTGCTGCCGGTGGCCGATCTGGCCAATGAACCCTGGGACGACTTTGCCGGCATTGTGCTGCTCGATCCGCCACCACTTCCCGCGGTGACCTGGGATCTGCTCGGTCAGTGGGTCAGTCAGGGGGGCGGGCTGATCGTCTGGCTGGGGCCCGCGGCGGGCAACCCGGCGGGCTTCAACTCGGCCGCCAGCGAGGCGGTGCTGGGGGGGCGGATTGAACGGGTCTGGCGGAGTCCGGGCCGGGAGAACTTTCTGGCCCCGGCCGCTCTGGATCATCCGGTGCTGGCAGCCTTTCGCCGGGTGGGTGACACGGTTCCCTGGCAGGACTTTCCCGTCTTCCGGCATTGGGAGTTTGAGCCAACAGCGGTTAACGACAAACCCGATCAGGAGCGATCCGCGCCGGCGGTGCCGCTGCTGGCCTACCGGAACGGTCTGCCGGCGGTTCTCGAAAAGCGGCTCGGGCAGGGGCAGGTGCTGGTGGCGACCACGTCCGTGTCCCAGGCCGCCGATGACCCGGCTGCCTGGAACCTGCTGGCGACCGGATTTGAGCCCTGGCCATTCGTCATGCTCGCCAATGAAATGCTGACCCATGCCGTTGCCCCCGCCGATGACATCAACATCTTCTCTGGAGAGATTGCCCGGCTGCGGACAGAACGGCGGGACCTGCCGACCGCCACGGTGCGGACACCACTCGGTGACAGTTTTCCGGCCGCCGTCGATCAGCAGCGGGGCACCATCGCCGTCACCGCCACGCGGCAGCCGGGCAGCTACGGGGTGCGGTCCGGCGGTGATGTGGGTGGCTTTGCCCGGGGCTTCAGCGTCAGGCTGCCGTCGGCGGCAACCGATTTTCGGCGGATCAGCGACGCCGATTTGCCGGCACACCTGGGAGCCGGTCATCGGGTCGTGGCGGACATCGAAAGCCTCCAGCGGGATGTCACCCGCGAACGGGTCGGAACCGAGTTGTCGGGCTGGCTGCTGCTGTTGGCTGCAGTGGTGCTGGCAGCCGACTGGGGCCTGGCCAACAGGTTCTACTCACCGCGGGAGGGGGCCGACCCCGAGGCGACGGCGGCCGTCACCTTTGCTGAGAGCCTCGAGACAGCCCGGCCGGCAGCCGAGATCCGGCCGCCACCGCTGCCCAGTGGCGGCAGCCCGGCGGCGCAGCCACCGCCGCTTCCCTCCGACCTCAGCCTGCCTACGGAGCAGCAGGCATGACCTCTGGCGAGATGATCAGCGACCTGTCGATCGGCTTTGATCCGGTCGGATCCTGGCTGGCCGTTGGCCTGGTCACGGCCCTGCTCGCCCTGGTGTTGCTTGCCCTGGCCCCCGACCGCAGCCGGCTCTCGTCACGCGGCCGGCTGGTGCTGGTGTTGCTGCGGCTGGCGGCCTTTCTGGCTCTCGCGTTCTGCCTGCTGCGGCCCAGCATCGTCGCGACCAGTCGCACCCGGCAGCAGGCGACGTTGCTGCTGCTGGCTGATGCCTCCGAGAGCATGACGGTGGCCGACGGCCCCAGCGGCCAGAGCCGCTGGGAACACCTCCGCGAAACACTTGCAGCCGCCGCGCCGGCGGCCCGGCGAGCGGTGGCGGATGAGGCGCTGACGATTCGGACCTGGGTCTTTGATCGTGAGGCCCGGGAACTGCCGGCCGAGCAGGAAGAGCCGCCACAGCTTGGTTCCTGGCAGCGTCTGCCATCAGCGGAGGAGACCGCGATCGGCTCAGCCATCGAGGATGCTGCCCGGGCCCTGGCCGGACAGCGGCTGGCCGGGGTGGTTCTGCTCAGTGACGGCGGCCAGCATGCCTACCCGCCTCGCGATCTGCCACCCCAGGCAGCAGCCCGGCGGCTGGGTGACGGGGCTGTCCCGCTCTGGTCGATCACCTTCGGTCGAAGCCGGGGTGCCGCCCAGTCCCGGGATGCAGCCATGGTGAGCCTGTCGGTCTCGGAAACCGTGTTTCTGGGGAACAAGGTCGAGGTGGCTGGCCGGGTCCGGCTCGACGGTTTGACCGACCGCGAGGCCACGGTGCGGCTATCGGTGGAGCAGCCCGATGGCAGCCTCGCCGAGGTGGCCCGCCGTACCATCCGGGCCACGGCGGAGGCTACCGAGGAACCGGTGCGGCTGGAGTGGACGCCCGACAGCCTTGGCGAACGGAAGCTGGTGCTGGCGGTTGACCCGATCGAGGGTGAGACCGTCGCCACCAACAATGAGCTTTCGACCTTTGTCGAGGTGGTCGATGGTGGCCTGCGGGTTTTCTACCTGGAGGGTAGCCCCCGCGTTGAACAGCGGTTTCTGCGGCGGACGCTTGCCGCCAGCCCCGACATTCAGCTCGACTTCCGCTGGATCGACTCGAACCGACGGGATTTCTGGCCGGTCGACCTCGGCCAGGAACTGGCCCGCGACTACAAGGTCTTTCTGATTGGTGATCTCGACGCCGCAGCCCTCAGGCCGCGGGACCTGACCGCCCTGCGGGCCCGGGTCGAAGCTGGGGCCGGTATCGGCCTGCTGGGTGGTTTCCATGCCTTCGAAGCGGGCGGCTGGGGCAGTTCGCCGCTGGGGCGGTTGCTGCCCTACGAAAAGGATGCGCTGGCCCGGCAACGGTTTGGCGAACCGATTCGAGCGGACCTTCATCAGCCGGGACCGTTGCAACTGTTGCCCGATCGTCGCTTCGGTGGGGTTTCCATCCTGCGGCAGGCTGAGACGGCCGCCGAGTCACTGGCTGTCTGGCAGAGCCTGCCGCCGCTCGACGGGGCCAACCGGCTGGGCCGACTGCTGCCCATGGCCAAGCCGCTGGCAGTCACCGCCGACGGAAGACCACTGCTGGTGGCTCGGGAATACGGCCTGGGGCGGGTGCTCACCTTTGCCGCCGACTCAACCTGGCGGTGGGCGATGCAGGGAGCAGGGGAGGTCCACCGTCGGTTCTGGCGGCAGCTGGTGCTCTGGCTGGCCCGTCGCGATGATGCTGATGGTGAGACACTCTGGCTGAAGCTGGCCCGCCGGCGGATTACGGTGGGCAGCCCACTGGCATTTGATACAGGCATCACCCGGCCGGACGGCACCTTGGTTGAGAACCTGACCCTCTCGGCCGTGACGATTGCCCCCAACGGTGAGAGTCGTCCAGTGCGGCTTTTGCGGCAGGGAGAGTCGTACACCGGCACAATCACCGGCTGCGCCGAGCCGGGTGATTGGCGGCTGCTGGTGCGATCGGGCCCTGACCAGAATGAGGTCGCAGCCCGGTTCACTGTCTTCCGTCAGGATCTGGAACTGGCCAATCCCCGGGCCAATGCCCTGCTGATGCGGCAGATTGCCGGGGTCACCGACGGCGGTGTGCGGCAGCCGGAGGAACTGCCCGATATTTTCACGGAGCTGGCTGAGGAGCCGGCTGAATTCACCACCGCCGAACAGTGGTCGGCGTCACTCTGGGACAGTTGGCCCCTGTTGGCGGTACTGGCCGGCAGCCTTTGTCTGGAGTGGTATCTCCGCAAACGCTGGGGACTGGTGTAGCAATCTGTTGGGATTCTCCGTGCATTTGAGTGGGTCGTTTCCGACGCTCCTCAATTGGCATGGACCCGTCCCTTCCATTTAAGTCCCAGAAGAACCCGCTTTCGAAAAAGCCTGCAGGGGCTGAACAAACGCTGTCTTTGGCCTTCGGTTTCCGTCTTTGGCTGGCATACCCGTCCTGCTACCGTCCGGCCTATCGGTTCCACCGGTATGGGGCCGCCGAATCGTCTGCCGGGAGTGCGGCCGTGCCGAAACGACGACCGATTCGCGACAAGCTGCTGGTGGTCGGATTGCTGGTCGGCTTCATGGTCAGCCTGCTGTCTGCCAGCAGCTTTCTCGGGGTCTATTCTTATCGGCGGCTGGTGCGGGCCCTGAGCAGTCGGGCAACCGAACTGCCCCGGGCCAGCCGGCTGGCCGCCTGTGTCGGCCGGCTACGGTTGGCCCATGCCCGGGCAGTCGCGGCAGTCGATGTCGGGGTCTGGACAGAATCGCCAGTGGCCAGCGACGAAGCTGTCGCCCTGCTCGAGTCGGGTGAGCCCGAGTTTCAGCCGGCGACGGATAGCGATGATGAGGCTGGCAGTGACTGGTTGGCAATGGTGACCGCCCGCCTGCCGTCCGAGCCCGTCGAACAGTTCCCTGCGAGTGGCTCGTTGCTCAGCCAGATCGCGCAGACTGGCGAGGCGCTCGATGCCTATTGCCGGGAGTTGGCGGCAGGCGAACTCGACGAACGGCCGTTCGGCGACCGTAGCCGCGAGCGGGAGACTGCCCGCCGGATCGCCGTTGAGCTCAAGGCAATCTGGGAACTCGCCCAGCAGGCCGCAGCCGCCCCCCCCGCCCGGGATGCTGCCGGGGGCAGCCCACTGATTGATGAGCGGCTGGTCAAGCTGACCGCAATCGGCCCCTCTCTCGACTCGCTGGCGGACCTCTCAGCAACCCTGCCGACTTTTCTGCAGGCCCGGATGCATGATCTGGCCCACGACGTGCGGGCCCGGTACCGCACGCTCATCATCACCACCTGGGCAGCGGCCCTGGCCGCCTCGGTGCTGCTGATTGGGCTCGGGGCCCTCACCTACCGCTGGGTCTTCAAACCACTGCGGCACCTCGGCCATGGGTCACGGCGAATTGCAGCGGGGGATTTCGGCCACCGGATCGAAATCGACACGCAGGACGAGATTACCGAACTGGCCGCTGCGCTCAACGAGATGACCGCCCGGTTTCAGGAGATTCGAGATGATCTCGACCGGCAGGTGCAGTTCCGTACCAAAGAGGTGATCCGCAGCGAACAGCTCGCCAGCGTCGGCTTTCTCGCCGCGGGGGTGGCCCATGAGATCAACAATCCGCTGGCCTCGATCGCCATGTGCGCCGAGTCACTTGAGGATCGGCTGAACGGATCCACCGATGCCGTCACGACCCGCTATCTGCAGCTCATTCAAAACGAGGCCTTTCGTTGCAAGGGCATCACTGAGCGGCTGCTTGACTTCTCGCGGGTGGGCGAGGTGCGGCGGCAGGCGACGGCGGTCGGGGTGGTCGTTGCCGATGTTGTCGACATGCTGCGGCATGTAGGCCGGTTTGCCGACAAGCAGGTTTCGATCGCAGACGGCCCCGACGTGCTGGTGATGGCCAACCCACAGGAAATCAAGCAGGTGGCCCTCAATCTGCTGGTCAATGCCTTCGATTCGATCGGCCCCGAAGGGGAGGTGCGGGTCAGCGTCAGCCGCGATGGTGATGAGGCGGTGCTGGTGCTGGCCGATGACGGCTGCGGCATGGATGAGGAAGTGCTCCAGCATCTCTTCGAGCCGTTCTTCACCCGCCGGGCGTCGGGGCAGGGAACCGGTCTCGGCCTCTCGATCGTCCACCGGATCATTGCCGATCATGGAGGCCGAATCGAGGTGACCAGCCCCGGGCCGGGGGCGGGTGCGATCTTCCGGGTCATCCTGCCGGTTGCCCAGGTGGGCAGCGTCAGTCCGCCGGCTGCATCCCAGCCGGGCGGCGGCGGGACGAACGAATCGGCCCCAATGGAGCAGCAGCATGCCAACCGAGCAGCCTGAAAAGCAGCAACTCCGCAAGCGGGCCGGACGTCCGCTGCGGCTGTTGTTCGCCGACGACGAGCCGTCGATCCAAGAACTGATGCGGCTGGAACTGCCGCGGCTCGGCCACGAGGTGACGGTCTGCCCCGACGGCCAGACCGCGGTCGCGGCCCTGGAACGCAGTGAATACGACTGCCTGCTGGTCGACCTGGACATGCCGGGTCTCGGTGGAATCGATGTGATTCGCCGGGCCCAGGAAATCGCCGCTGATACCGAGGCGGTGATCATCACCGGCAAGTCATCGCTTGAGACCGCCATCGCCGCGGTCCGGCAGGGAGTCTTTGACTATCTCACCAAGCCCTGCCGGCTGGTCGAAATTGAGGCGGTCCTCGGGCGGGTGCGGCGGAAGCGGGAGCTGACGCTTAAGGTACGGGCGCTGGAACGCCGCGTGCGGCAGGCTGAGGGGAGCCTGCAGTTGATCGGCCAGGCGACGGCCATTGCGCGGATGCAGGCCCTCGTCGCTCGGGTGGCTGGCAGTGATGCCACGGTGCTGGTGCGGGGGGAAACCGGCAGTGGCAAGGAACTGGTCGCCCGGTCGATTCACGAACAGAGCCAGCGGGCCGCGGGTCCGCTGGTGACCATCAACTGTGGCGGACTCCCCGAGCAGTTGGTCGAAAGCGAGCTCTTCGGCCACCGGCGGGGCGCCTTCACTGGGGCCGATGAGCACCGGGCCGGACTTTTCGAGGTGGCTGATGGCGGCACGCTGTTCCTCGATGAAATCGGTGAACTGCCACTGCCGCTGCAGTCGCGGCTGCTGCGAGTGCTTGAATCTGGCGAGATCCGTCGGGTCGGTGACAACCATCCCATCATGGTCGATGTCCGGGTGGTTTGTGCGACACATCGATCACTGGAGACGATGGTGGCCGACGGCAGCTTTCGCGAGGATCTGCTGTTTCGAATCAACACCTTTGAAATTGAGACACCACCGCTCCGCGAGCGGCTCGACGATCTACCGCTGCTAGCCGAGCACTTTGTGCGGCTACGCCGGCCCCAGGTGCCACCGCACGCCGAGGTTGTCTCGGCCGCGGTGCTCGATGTGCTGCGGCGGTATCGCTGGCCCGGAAACATCCGCGAACTGGCCAACTGTATCGAGCACGCAGTTGTCCTCTGTGACGAGCTTCCCCTTCAGCCAGATCATCTTCCGGCCCGGATTTGCCGAGCAGCCGGTTCGGCTGCGGCAGTATCCCCAGCGGCGGTCGGGGAACAGCGGCCGGCTCAGTCGGATGCCGACCGGAGCGCCGGCGACCGGCCCCAGAGCCTCCGTGAACTTGAAATGCAGGCCATTCTGACTGGACTGGACCGCAACGGCGGCAACAAGTCACGGACCGCAGAGGAACTCGGTATCAGCCTGAAGACGCTCTACAACAAACTCAACCAGCACAACGACACTGGGACTGAACGGGATGCAGCCTGACCTGTCAGGGGTCAGGTCTTGCGGACCACGCCAGCAAGTACACCAAGGACTTTTGCCGACCGTACGTAGATCGGCTTCATGGCCGCGTTGGCCGGCTGCAGCCGAATCCGGTCCCGCTCAGGGAACCACTGCTTCAGGGTCGCCTCACCATCCTCGGTCTGGGCCACCACAACGTCACCGGTCCGGGCGGAGTTTCGCTTTTCGATGATCACCCAGTCGCCGTCGGCAATCTGAGCATCGATCATTGAGTCGCCCATCACCTTCAACACAAAATGATCATCGCGATCGAAGAGTTCCTCGAAATCAAACCGCTCCTTCTGCTCTTCCGCCGCCCGCAGCGTGCCAGCTGCGACCCAGCCAGCCATCTGCAGGCCCCGGCTGTGCGGTGATTCTGTGACCAGTTCGATGGCCCGGGACATGTTCCGGCCCCGAGTGATCAGGCCCTTCTTCTCCAGTGCCTTGAGGTGGCAGACCACGCCGTTGGGTGACCGAATCTCGAACGCCTGGCCGATTTCCCGAACCGTCGGCCCGAAGCCCCGCGAGTAGATCTTGTCGCGGATGAAGGCATAAATTTCCATCTGGCGGGCGGTCGGCATGTCGCCGGCATCCTGGCTCTCCTCGCCGTTGCCGAGCAATGACGCCAAGGCCGACGTCGGCCGCTTGGCTGGAGTGTAGGCCCGGGCCCGCTTGACGGTTGGGGCCACTCGCCTGGCGCTGCCACTGGTGGTCTTCTTCGATCGGCGGGGGGCGGTCGGCTTGGTGGCGGTGGAACGAGGCATCAGCTGCGCTTTCTGCGGGTGGTGAAATTGCCTGAAGAGACGAATGGGTTCGCAATAGACACCCATATCCTACTATACACGGGTTCATTGTCAAGGCCTGGCCGGCCGGTGGCGGGGAACCGCCGGCATTCCCCGCTGGTGCCGGCTTGTTCCGCCAGCCGGCGTCCGGTCTCTACACTAGTGGTGGGCAGCAACGCGACTGACGCGTCCGCGCCGGACATCGAGAGGAGTTTTCATGATGGGTCAAGTTGTGAAGGTCTGCGGCAGTCTCTGGAAACCGCGGCAGCCGGAGGCCCCCATCCTGTTGTTGCTGACGGTGCTGGTGGCGGCCGGCCAACCGGCCGTGGCGGCGGAGGCCGAGCGGGTGGCGGTCATTGCGGTGACCGGCTCGCTGCCTGACGGTGTCGGGCAGCAAGGCCTGCTCGCCGACGTTTCGCCCCAGTTGCACCGGATGGTGGAGCGGCTCGACCGAGCAGCTGCCGACGAGGCGGTGCGGGGGGTTCTGCTCTCGGTCCGGTCCCCCGAAATCGGCCGGGCCCGGGCGGCTGAATTGCGGGCGGCAATCGGTCGGATTCGGGCCGCCGGCAAGCCCGTCGTCGCCCATCTGGTCAGTGGCGAACCGGTCGACTACGCCGTGGCGGCCGCCTGCGACACTGTTTTGATGCCACCGGCTGCGAACCTGGCCCTCACCGGGGTGCGGGCTGAAGTGACCTTTTTCAAAGGCCTGCTCGACCGTCTCGGGGTGCAGGCTGAGATTCTCCAGGTTGGTGAATTCAAGGGAGCCGGAGAGCCGCTGACCCGCGAGTCGATGAGCGAGCCGCTGCGGCAGCAATATGAGGCTTTTGTGGGCGACCTCTTTGAGCAGCTGGTCGAGCAGGTCGCCACCGACCGGAGTCTGGCCAGTGATCGTGTTCGAGAACTGATTGACACCGGTGTCTTCACCCCCGAGGCGGCTCGACAGGCCGGGCTGATCGACGGCATTGCCTATGAGGATGAGGCGCTCAGTGGCCTGGCTGGTCGGCTGGGAATCGACCGGCCCAAGCTGGTCCGCGATTATGGCAAGCGGGACATCGACACCGATTTTTCAGGGCTGACCGGCCTCATGAAGCTCGTCGAAGTGTTTTCGGGGGCGCCGTCGGGAAGCCGCAGTAGGGCCGCCGGCAAGGTGGCGGTCATTCATGTCCGTGGTGAGATCGTTGAAGGGAAGGGCAGCGTCGGCATGCTTGGTGGCGAGGCGGCCGGCAGCGAGACCATCATCAAGGCGATCCGTCAGGCCGTGAAGGACGAGGCCGTGGCGGCCCTGGTGATCCGGATCGATTCACCCGGTGGATCGGCCCTGGCCAGCGACCTGATCTGGCGGGAGCTGGACCGCTGCGAGAAGCCGGTGGTGGCCAGCCTGTCCGACACGGCGGCCAGCGGCGGCTACTACATTGCGGTGGCGGCTGACCGGATCATTGCCGCCCCCGGTACGCTGACCGGCTCGATCGGCGTGGTCGGTGGCAAAATTGCCGTGGGCGGGGCCCTTGAAGCGTACGGCATCCACACCGACGTCGTCAGCCGCGGCCGCAATGCCGGCTGGCTCTCGGCCCAGCAGCCCTTCTCCGAGGATGAGCGAAAGGCCTTCTTCACCACCATGGAGGACATCTATCGGCTGTTTACCTCGAAAGTGGCAGCCGGACGGCAGCTCGATCGCGAACAGCTCGAAATCCTGGCCGAGGGCCGGGTGTTTACCGGCCGGATGGCGCAGCAGGCAGGCCTGGTCGACCAGTTGGGCACACTCGATGTGGCGGTTGCCGAGGCAGCCCGGCTGGCGGGACTCGACACCAGCGAAACACCTGACCGCATCCTGCTGCCTGAACCCCGTGGGCTCTTTGATGAGTTTTTCGGCGTCGATGCCGGGGGTTCGATGCCACCGGTTGTCCTTGCGGAAAGCCTCGAGCAAAAACTGCTCGCCGCTATCCGGCGACTCGCCGGGCCAGGACAGCTCTCCGATGCGGTGCTCGGGAAACTTGCGAACCAAACCCGGCTGCTCGCCCTGGTGGGATCAGGCCAGCCGCTCATGCTGCTGCCGGCGGCTGTCAGCGTTCGATGATGAGTACCTGAAGAGCGGCTGAGGTCTACCGCTCAGCCCGAGCCATCGTTACCACGCAAAGTGGGCAAACGCCTTGTTGGCGTCGGCCATGCGGTGAACGTTCTCCCGCTTGGTGATCGCCGCGCCCTCGCGCTTGTAGGCAGCGATGATTTCCTCAGCCAGCTTCTGGTAGGTGGGCCGGCCTTTTTTGTCACGAACCGAGGAGAGAATCCAGCGGATCGCCAGCGACTGCTGCCGGTTTCGGCTAACCTGCATCGGCACCTGGTAGGCGGCACCGCCCACTCGCTTCGAGCGAACCTCAACGGCGGGTTTTACGTTTTCCACGGCCCGGGTGAAGATCTCGATCGGTTCGTCGTCGGTGATCTTTTCGCTAACAACATCCATCGCCTTGTAGAAGATCTGCTGAGCGACGCTCTTCTTGCCGTCGAGCATCAGGCAGTTGATGAACTTGCTAGCCAAGAGCGAGCCGAACTTCGGATCGGGTCGGAGTTGGGTGCGGCTGGCGGTGATGCTTCCCATGAAAGCGTGTTCCTTGAATGAACCCTGGTGAGTTGTGGTGGTCGGTTAGCCGCGTTTGGCGCCGTAAAGGCTGCGGGACTGCTTGCGGCCCTGCACCCCGAGGGTGTCGAGAGCACCGCGGATGACGTGGTAGCGAACGCCCGGCAGGTCGCGGACACGACCACCGCGGATCAGCACGATCGAGTGTTCCTGCAGGTTGTGGCCCTCACCCGGAATGTAGACGGTGACTTCCTTCTGGTTCGACAGCCGCACCCGGGCGATCTTCCGCAACGCGGAGTTCGGCTTCTTGGGCGTCATGGTCCGCACCTGTAGACAGACGCCACGCTTCTGCGGGCAGCGGTCGAGAACCGGAGACTTTGAAAATTTCCGCTTGGGCCGGCGACGGCTGCGGACAAGCTGGCTGATTGTTGGCATGGTCACATACGGTGTTTTGGGGGAGCCCGCGGCAAGGCGAGCGAACCACAGAGCATAGCCCACGACCGGCCGGGACGGAAGCGGCTGCCAAAAAATGACTGCCGTTGCCCGGCTCGGGGCCAGCAGACCTCTCATCGCTCCTGAAAACGGCTGTTTTTCTGCAGAGATCTGTTTCCGCTCGCGTTTCAGGAAGTCACCCGCTCGGGGATGCCCAGGCCCTTTCGCTGGACGTTCACTCCGGCCCTCCGTGGCCTCCGTTCACTGCACGTCCGCTGCGCTCCGCCCTCCGGGCTTCGCTTGCTGCCGTAGCCCGCTCAAGGGCATGGGCATCCCCACGCTCGTCAAACGTGTGTCGTGCTCTGTGATGGGAAGCCAGGAACGGAAGCGACTGGACATGTGGGAGTTTTAAGCCGGGTCAACTGGTTCTGCCCCGGCGAGGCGGGCGGCGTGCCACCCCTCGCCTCGTCCGTTAATAGAAATGGGGCGATGAGCATTTACGCTGGCACGAGGATTTCGCCGCGGCCGCCGCAGATGGTGTCGCCGTGCCACTGCTGCCAAGGGCCACGCCAGTCGCGGGCAGTGGCAGCGGTGAGGCCCGCGGCCGCAAGCTGCTGGGCGAGCAGCGGCAAAAATGCCGGGCTCCAGACCGCGCCCCGGCGAAAGTTCGGCGGGAGCCACGCCGCAAGCTCTTCCGACTCGGCCGCCCCGAGCAGAATCACCGATCCGCGCCGCATGCCCAGCCCGGCCAGCCGGCCCGGCCGGCCCGCCACCACCACCGTGCCGGCGAGCATTTCAAAGCCGGCGGCCTCGCCGCAGTCGCCCCCCACGGCCAACACGCCCCGCCGCATCCGGCTACCGACAAGGCGGCCGACCGAGCCACCGATGGTGACGCTGCCACCCGTCATCCCCTGCCGCTCCCCCGGCAGGGCAGCTGCCGCGTTGTCGCCGGCATTCCCTCCAATCTGGACACTGCCGCCGGACATCCCGCAGGCCAACCAGTCACCGGCATTTCCGCTGACAATCAGGCTGCCACCAGTCATGCCCTCTCCCGTGTGCCGGCCGACGTCGCCACTGACCAGAATCTCGCCCCGGCTCAGACCGGCGCCGAGCCAGTGCACGCGGGAAAAGTCTCCGTGACAGCGCAAGCTGCCGTCGGCGGCACTGCCAGCGACGGTGAAGCAGTCAGCCAGCCGGGCCGGCCGGCCGTCACAGCTGATTGGCAGCTGCTTGATGTCACGGGATGAAGCCTTGCCAAGCCGCTCGGGCAGGAGGCCCGCAACCGAGATGCTTCGGCAGGCGGTCGAGTTATCACGGAGGGAAAGTTCAAGCGGCATGGCACTGGCAGGGCTGCGACGAAAGCCCGCAGTATGCCGTCTTGCCGGCCAGTGGCCCAGCCGGCGGTCGCAGAACCGCCGGCTGGACGCGTGGCCAATTAGCTGCCGCAGAGCACCGGCACCTTCCGTGAGCTGCTCGTAGGCGATTTGGTCAGGTCGATCGTCAGCACACCCTTGTCGTAGTGGGCCTTCACCTGATCCGGATCGACCGCCTCGGGCAGCGGGATGGCCCGGCTGAAGCCGCCGTAGTGGCTTTCGCGATGGGTCCAGCCGTTGCCCGATGACTCGGTCTCCGACTTCTTGTCGCCGGCAATCACCAGCCGGTCTTCCGAGACGCTGACATCGACATCCTGCGGCTCGATGCCGGGCAACTCGACGCGAACCCGAATCGACTTGTCCGATTCGGCCATATCGATCGCCGGCAGCCAGCGGCCCGGCTCATTCGCCTCAAGCCAGTTCGGCGTCATCGAGGAACGATTGAAAAAGCCCTCGAACAGTCGATTCATCTCCTCCCGGAAATCAGTCAGGGAAGGAAGGTTGGCCGGCTCCATGCCAAAGGAACGCTTCGTGCGAAAGGGGATCAAACTCATTGGTCAGCTCCTTGTCTTTCGGAGAGAAACGGAAACGCAACACAACACGTCAAATGGTCGCCGACAGGCTGGCCCGCAGGCCCGCCCTCAGCCAGCGGCGACCGGAATCGTCCGGGCCCGGACCGCTGCCAGCCGGGGAATCCGCACCGTCAGCACACCGTTGCGGTAAGCCGCGGCAATCTGGCTGCCGTCGAAGCCCTCGCCGATCTGGAACGAACGGCGGTAGTCGCCGACGCCGTACTCCTGCCTGACAGGATTTCCGGCCCGCGGGCGGCTGGGCACGGTGGCGGCGATCGCCAGGATGCCGTCATCGAAGCTGACGTCGATCTGGTCGGCCGCCGTGCCGGGAATGTCGGCCACCAGCACCAGTTCGTCGCCGCAGTCGGCAACGTCGACGTTGGGGCGATAGGTCAGCCCGCGGTCAGCCTCGGTCGTCGTTGTCCGCCGCTCTGGTGCGAGGCTTGTCTGTGGGGAAGCAATCATCATCAGGTTCTCCATTGCTGTAATTGGAATTTAGCTGTGAGAGCGACAGACAATGCCGCCTATCAACTCGCAGTCACCGCCACCTTGTGTGGGCGGCAGGTGGTAGCCTTCGGGCAGGTCACGGTGAGCACCCCGCCGCAAAGCCGGGCCTCGACCCCTTCTGGATCGACCGCCGTCGGCAGCGACAGCCGTCGCTCAAAGTTCCCGACACCCCGTTCTCGCCGGTGCCAGGTGAGCTTTTTGGGCTGGTCGTCGGCAGCTGCAGTTGCGGTGTCAGCTGTCGCGGCCGATTCGATCGTTTCGACGCGTTGTCCCGTCAGCGTCAGCTCATCATCGACGGCGGTGATCTCGAGATCCGCCGGCTCCAGGCCGGGCAATTCCGCCTCGACGAGGATTGCCTCATCGGTTTCAAAGATGTTCACCGCAGGAAACGGCTCGCTGGTGGTCTGTCGCGTCCAGCCGTGCAGCGGCGGGGCGGCGGTCAATGTCATCCAGAGCCGATCCATCTCATCGCGCAAGTCCTCAAGCGGGTGCGCGTACCCGACACGAAGCATCTGCATGGCAATTTCTCCAGGAACATGAACACGACCCTCAGGCCCGGCGCCGTCCCTGGTACTCCGCAATCATTCGCATTTGCAGAGGCCAGAGACAACCCCGTCGTGAACCTGGGCCGTCCTCGGACCATGGCTGTTCCTCCCCGCCAACCGCTTGGAACGGGAATGTCCAGCCGATTCAGCTGGTACGGCAAAAATGCAAAGACCGTGCCAAATTCCGGGGCAGTTCTTCCCACCCTGATCACTGCGTCCCAGCCCTGCTGAGCAGTGGTTCTTTGACGCGGCTTTCGCGGGCAAATGGCGGGTTCGGGAAAGGCTCCCGGCGGCTGGCGGGGGCTTTGGGTTGAGAGACCTTGCCGGTCGGATGAGTCCTGTTGGCTGTCAGGCTGGCAGGATGGTTCAAAAGCCGGTCAAAACGGCGGTTCACATGTTGTTCAGGGATGCCCAACACCTATACTCGCAGCCACAGCGAGACAATCTCGGAACGAGTCTCGGGCTTACGCCGGCCACCCCGCACGCGGAACGACCATGCGATTCACACTGCTCGACCGAATCACCGACATCGACCCTGGCAAGAGCATTACGGCCGTCAAGGCGGTCTCGCTGGCGGAGGAATATCTCGGGGACCACTTCCCCCGGTTTCCGGTTCTCCCCGGTGTCTTCATGCTCGAGGCAATGACCCAAGCCGCGGCCTGGACCATCCGGCTTGGCGAAGACTTTGCCCACAGCATGGTGGTGCTGCGGACTGCCCGGAACGTCAAGTACGGCGATTTCGTCGAGCCTGGCCGGGTGCTGACCGTACGGGCCGAAGTCGTCTCGCAGGACGCCACCCGCACGAAACTGAAGGCCAGTGGCATGGTGGGTGAGCGGACGAGTCTGACGGCCCGGCTGGAACTCGAGCGGTACAACCTTGCCGACCGGCGGCCTCACGGTGAGGCCCTTGATGCCCGGGTACGGGCTGAAATGCGGCGGCTCTGGGCGGTGCTCAATCCGCCCCGGCGGGCAGACTCCCAGCCCCGGCGGACCGTCTACAGCCTTTCGGCGGCCACTCGCGCCTCGGCCCAGCCGAGTGTCGTCTGAATCTGCGGGCGGTACCGGTGTTAGCGGTTGTCCCGCTGCGGTAGGCCTGGAAATGCCGACTTCGGCTTTCCAAGCCCGGGCGTCGACATTACAACCTACGCTGGTAATGCAGGTTCCCACTTCCTCAGAGGGTGTGATGTCGATGCCGACTCGCGATGAAATTTACGAAAAGGTGAAGGCCGCTCTCGTCGATGCGCTCGGCGTGGATGATGACGAGGTGACCCCAGAGGCCACCATGGTGGGTGATCTCGGTGCGGAGTCGATCGACTTCCTCGACATTGTCTTCCGGCTGGAAAAAGCGTTTGGCATTAAGATTCCGCGCAGCGAACTCTTTCCTGAGGATGTGCTCTCGAGCACCGACTTTGTCGTCAACGGCAAGCTCAATGAAGCTGGACTGGCTGCGCTCAAGGAGCGGATGCCATTCGTTGACCTGACCAAGTTCGAGGCCAATCCAAGCGTGCAGAATTTCCCAAACACGCTCACGGTCGAGGACATGGTTCGGTATGTCGCCAGCAAACTTGGCGGCTGAGCCGATCGAGTGTCTGGCTGAAGTCCGGGGATCGGCTGAACCCGGCAACGGAATGCCCGTTGAACGACGGGTAGTGAGTGCGGCGAAGGGAGTACGGCAGACGCCATGCGTTGGTTTTGGATTGATCGTTTCAACGAGTTCGTCCGCGGCAAGCAGGCCACGGCTGTGAAGAATGTCTCCCTTGCCGAGGAGCATCTGCACGATCATTTTCCAGGCGCGGCCCTGATGCCCAACTCGTTGGTGGTTGAAGGCATGGCCCAGACGGCCGGTCTGCTGGTGGCCGAGGCCCTCGAATTCAACCGCCGGGTCGTGCTGGCGAAGGTGGCCAAGGCCGAGTTCCACTACGACGCCGTGCCGGGCGACACGCTCCAGTTTCGGGCGACCATCCTCGAACTGAAGCCGACCGGTTCGCTGGCGAAGGTCAGCAGCGTGGTGGTCGATCCTGCGGGAAATGAGCAGTTGCAGGGTGAGGCGGAACTGTTCTTTGCCCATCTTGAACCCGGCGAGGGGGTGCCCAAGCTGTTTGAGCCAGCTGAGCTGCTCAAGTGGCTCGACCACATGCACATCTACGATATCGGCGTGGATGAGGCGGGGAATCCGCTGGCCAGGCCCGACTGGTAGGCTTCCGGCGGCGGGATCGTTATCGTGATGGCGGTGCCGCCGCTCGCCGCGGTGGATTCCCATTCATGGAAAAGGAGCCGCAATGGTGGCCGGTCGTCGTCGGGTTGTGATCACGGGTATGGGCTGCGTGACGCCGCTAGGGGTTACCGTTGAGGAACTCTGGGCCAACCTCAAAGAGGGCCGGTCAGGGGTCGGCCCAACCACCGTCTTTGATGCCTCCCGGTTTCCGACCAGGATCGCAGCCGAAGTCAGGAACTGGTCGGTGACCGACGAGGGACAGCCTGAGGACCGCTGGCAGTTCTGCGGCCGGCATACCAAGTTCGCCGCCGGCGCCGCGCTTCAGGCGATGCGGCATGCCGGCCTTGAGCAGGGGCTTGCTGCCGCCCCTGATCGCCTGGGTATCTATCTCGGCAGCGGCGAGGGCCAGCAGGACTTCGAGTCGTTCACCCGGATGATGATGTCCTCAATCGAGGATGAGACCCTCAATGTGGCAACCTTCACAAGGCTCGGCCTGGAAACGCTCCATCCGCTTACCGAAGTCGAGCAGGAGCCGAACATGCCGGCCGGGCATCTGGCGGCTCTCTTTGACGCTCAGGGTCCAAACCTCAACTGTCTGACGGCCTGTGCCGCATCGAGCCAGGCGATTGGTGAGGCAACAGAACTGGTGCGGCGGGGTGATGCCGACGTGATGCTGTCTGGTGGCACCCACAGCATGATTCATCCCTTCGGCGTAACGGGGTTCAATCTCCTCACGGCCCTCTCGACCCGGAACGACGAGCCGGCCCGGGCCAGTCGTCCGTTCGACAACGAACGCGACGGCTTTGTGCTGGGTGAAGGGGCGGCCATGGTTGTGCTTGAGGAACTTGAGCATGCCCGGGCCCGGGGGGCGACGATCTACGGCGAGGTGCTCGGCTATGGCTCGACCGCCGATGCCTTCCGGATCACCGACACCCATCCCGAAGGCCGCGGGGCCACCAGTTGCATCCAGATGGCACTTGCCGATGCCGGCCTCGGCCGCGACGACATCGACTACATCAACGCCCACGGCACCAGCACGAGCGTCAACGACCGAGTTGAGTCGCTGGCCATCAAAAAGGTGTTCGAGGAGCGGGCCTACAAGATCCCAGTGTCGAGCACCAAGAGCATGATGGGCCACTTGATTGCTGCTGCCGGGGCGACCGAGGTGATTGTGTCGCTGCTGGCGATCCGGGATGGCGTCCTGCCGCCGACGATCAATTATGAAAACCCCGACCCCGACTGCGACCTCGACTACATCCCCAACGCTGCCCGTGAGGCGACCTGCCGCCGGGTGTTGTCGAACAGCTTCGGCTTCGGTGGCCAGAACATCTCGCTGATTCTCGGCCAGTTCGCCGACGCCTGATCCGCCCAGTCCCAGCGTCGGCTCGGGGGTGGTGAAGGTCTCGTCGCCGGGCGAGGATGCGCCCAACGCTCCTCGAGCATCCACCGCCCTCTCGCCTCATCCAGCGTGAGTTATCGGAAGACTCTCGCGTGCCCCCTCTCGCTTTATCGGGAAACCCCCGGCACAAGGTTTGCTAGTGCGCCGAGCGGGAGCAAACTCCGGGAAGCCCGAGCCGCGAGCCGAGGGAATGCGGTTCGTGAAGCACACACGCGGTTTCCCTCAGCTTGCGCTTCGGGCTTCGAAGCAGGGCTTTGGAGCATGGATTTGGAGCAGGGCTCGAAGCAGGGAATTTTGTTGGGGCGCTGAGCGGGAGCGAATTCTAGGAAGCCCGAGGCGCGAGCCGAGGGAATGCGGTTCGTGAAGCACACACGCGGTTTCCCTCAGCTTGCGCTTCGGGCTTCGAAGCAGGATTTTTTTGCTGGTAGGCACGATGGCGCAAGATCAATACTCGCGCCGGGGGCTTCCTGGAAAATCATAAGACTCGGTAAACGTCATACCTCGCCTTCAGCGATCGAAGCACACCAAGCCCGCCACCCTTCGTGCCTTCGTGGTGCAATCGCGCGCGGCCTCGATGACCGGCTCCTCGCCGGTTCAAAACGGAGCGCTCGGCAGCGTGCCGCCGCCAAGCTGATCGAAGTCGAGGTAGCGGGCGTCCTGCACATCGACCCGGTTGTGCTGCCGCCAGTAAAGAATCTTGCCGGCCGAGGCAGTTGAGGTCGGACCCCCGACCCGCTCCTGCCGGAACAGCTGGGCATCGGTGCGACCATCCCCCTCGAAGATCAGCAGATCCTTCAGTTCACTGTAGGACAGCCGGGCGCTGCGGGCGGTGAAGCCCGATCCCTCCACCAGGACATTGCCGCCCGCCGAGAGCTCGATGGCCCGCCGTGGCTGCCCTGGCACGGGGGGCGTCTGCCCGATACCAAGTACGTCGCTGGTCACCGCCACCGACCCTTCAGCCAGCCCGTTCGGGGCGTGCAGGTCGAGGCTGTCGTCCCAGGTTAGCACCGGGCCCCAGATCGTCTCCACCCGCTGCTGGAACTCCAGCTGCCGGCGGGTGAGGTTGCCGGTGAAGCCCCGCTGAAAGTCGACGCCCAGATAGGTGATGCCTGGCTTTTTCTCAGCCGGAGCAGCGGCCGGCGGCGGTGTTGGCCCGCCCGGGAGGGCCGGTGTTCCCAGCGGCAGGCTGCCCTCACCCCGGCGGGTGCTGGTCAGTCGACCCGGGCCCGTCCCCCGCACATCGCCTGTGAGCCGGTCGAAAAAGAGATCGCGGACGAATAGCTGTTCATGGGAGGCCAGCCCGCCGCCGGCCTCGGCCTCAGTGCGGCTGATGATCCGCACGCCGTTGCCACAGGCGATCCGGGCAATGTCGTTCTGGGCCTGCGGCTGCGGCTGCGGCTGCTGCCGGCTGAAGTCAATCGGCTGACTGAAGACGCAGTCGAGCGTGCCGGCCTTCAGTTCGGTGCCGCCGCTGCCGGTTTCGACCCGGTCGATGAAGCGGGCGGTCTGCCCGTCAAAGTCCATCCGGCCCTGCCAGGTGATCGCCAGCGATTCCGCATCAGCGGCAGGGGCCACAGGCGGCTGCCGGTCGGGCTGACCGCTGATCAGCCCCAGGTCACCCAGGCCGGTCCCACCGGCCGCGGGCACGGTCAGCCGGCCTCCACCATCGACCGCCACCCGGTTCCGGCCCCGGTCGAACTCGATCAGCGGCCCCTCCAGATTGAGTCTGGGGCTGCGAACCTCGGCCGGACGGCCTGAGATGATGGCCCGGGCATCAAATCGGGTCGGCCGGGTGATCTGCAGCTGGTCTCCCCGGATGTCAAAACCTTCAGTCTCTGCGGCGGTCGCTGCCGGCTGTTCAATCAGCTGCACCTGCCCCTCCAGAGAAAGCTCTTCCAGATTGTTCTGACCGGCCGCCAGCAGCACCTGGCCGCGAATGAGGTCACCGCTGGCCAGCAGCTTGCGGTTGGCTGGCACGGGGGGCCGGATAGCAGGAATCGGCCGTCGCTGTGCCGCGCCGCGCGGCTGCTGGGGACCGGCCGCTTCAACCAGCGGTGGCTGGTTGCTGGCGGTTGACGGGGCAGCGGCCGGCTGGGGGGCGTCTGCCTGCTCGGACTTGAACCACAGCTCCATTCGGTCGGTACGGGCGGCCACCTCGGCCACGTCGATCTCGACTACGCCGCGGACCAGCAGCCGCTGCGGCTGCAGGGCCGACATGTTCGGCACGCCGGTATCGCCGGCACCGGTAACCACCCTTGGACGCTGGCTGAACCAGAGGTGCATCTCAGCCCCAGTCAGCCGGCCCTGCAGATCGACCGCCACCTCGGCCTGGCCGGTCAGTGAGGCGACATGCCCGTTGCCGTCGGGGCGAACCCGCAGGCTCTTCTGCCATCTGAGCTCAACCGCCGGAGGCCGCTCGCCAAGCGCCCGCAGCCAGCCCGGCCCAGCGGCCAGCAGGCTACCCGGTCCACCGTCCGCAGCGGGGGTGTAATCGAGCGAGGCCACCTCCAGTTCGAGCCCAACCGCGGTTACCGCCACCGGGTCGTCGCCGTCGAGCCGAATCCGCCGAGTGTGGACCTCATAGCCCAGCCGTCCAGTCCTCACCTCGAGGCTGTTCGCACCACTGCGGACGATCGCCGGAGCACCACTCGCCTGGATCTCGACCACCTGCAGGCCGCCATCCGGCTTGTCGGCTGCTGCATCGGGCTCACCCAGAATGATCGCCAGCACGTCGCAGGAGAGCTGATCGCCACCCTGCTCCAATTGGCCCCGCCTGACCTCGACCGCATCCTCGAGGGTGATCACGTTGGCCGACAGGTTCGTTGTCAGATTACCGGCACAGGTGACGTGCACCGGCAGATCGGCAGCCGGTGCGTCCGCGGTGCCAGCCGCTGACGCACCCGGCAGGACGCCGGCCGCCAGGCCCTCCAGCCGCAGCTCCACCTCGCGTTCCAATCGGACCGTGTCGACCCCGCCGATGTTGGGCCCCTGACCCGATCCACCCGGCTGCGGCAGCAGCATCGCCACCAGCCCGCGGCCGCGGCCGATCGACCGGCCGTAGCGGAACTCGACCCGTTCATTGGTGCGAATCTCATATTCGTCGAGTTCCAGGTCACGGGTCACCACCTCGATGTCATCCCCCGCCCCCACCGCACTCGGGGTGCCCCGGATGGTCACCTGCCCCCGCAGGCTGCCACCGACCAGTCGTGACAGCCGGCCGGCCCGCAGGTCGAGTGGCTCAGCAAACTCCAGCACCGCCCCCTGCGGCGCCCGCATCACGAGCGTCCGGCCCGGCTCGTCGGTCGCCTGCCGCTGGTCATCCGGCAGCACCACCAGCGTGCAGGGCACCAGGTTCACCCGGCCGTCGGGGAGTGAGTGGTACTGCTTGAACATCAGCCGCATGCCGCGGCTTTCCAGAATGATCGGCTGATCGAGTTCCCAGGAACCAGGGGGAAAGAGCTCCCGCACCGCATCGAGCCGCCGGTCAGCCCGGGCCCGGATGGCCGCCGCCTGCTCCGGAGTGAGTTCGGCCACACCGGCTGACTCGCGGTAGCGGGGCTCAACCCAGGGCACGACGGCCAGCCGGTAGAGCCCCGCCGTGGCCAGCACGACCAGAAACACCCGCACGGTTCGTCCGATTCGTTGATGCATCAGGCGATTCCGTCACCCCGGTAGCTGGCAATGAGTTCTTCCCAGCAGCCGCGGGCTTTCAGCAGCCGTTCGACCAGCTCCCGAACCGCCCCGTGGCCACCCGGCAGGCTCGTGATCAGGCCGGCGGCCGTCTGCAGTTCCGGGCAGGCATCGGCCACCGCCACGCCCAGCCCGACCCGGCTGACAACCGGCAGGTCGGGCAGATCATCGCCGACATAGGCGGTCTCCTCCCAGCCGAGGCCGCAGGTGGCCAGCAGCTCAGCCACCACCGCCAGCTTGTCACCCACCCCTTGGCGGACAAAGTCGACGCCCAGTTCCCGGGACCGCCACTCGACCACGCGGCTGGTGCGGCCGGTGACAAGCCCCACCTGCCCGCCGGCCCGCTGCCAGAGCTTGATGCCGAGCCCGTCGCGAATGTTGAAGGTCTTCTGCTCGATGCCGTCTTCAGACCAGGTGACCCCGCCGGTGGTCAACACCCCGTCGCAATCGAGCAGCAGCAGCCGGATCCCGGCCAGCACCGCCACAGGCGGCTGGCTGGCACTGGCCAACTGGTTCGGGCCGGTGGTCATCGGCATCTCCGGCAGATGGGGCAAATGGCTGGCCAACCCGAAAACCGCTCAGGCGGCGACGGTGCGGGTCGACGGCTGGCTTTCCGGCTCAGCCTCGGCGGTGGACAGGTCGACCCCGACCAGATCGACGATGTCGAGCAGACCGTGGGGCCGGCCGGTCTCGTCGAGAACCGGCAGTTCGCTGAGCCGACGGCTTTCGAGCAGGCCGATCGCCTCCTCCAGCCGGCTGCCGATGCGGGCGGCGGTGGGCTGACTGGTCATCACCTCACCGATCGGCCGGTCGAGGGCGTCGTCATGCCGGTGCTCAAATAGCCGGGCCAGGTCACTGTCGGTGAAGATGCCAGCCAGGCGGCCATCGGCGGCAATGATCATCACCGCGCCGGTGCGTCGGTGAGGCAGCGGCCGGGCAAAGACCTGCCGCACGGTCTCCTCGGGCGTGGCTGTCCGGCAGTGATCCAGCGGCCGCATCGCCTGCTCGACCCGCAGCAGCCGCATGCCCAAGCTGCCACCGGGATGCCGGGCGGCGAAGTCCGCATGGTTGAAGCCCCGCAGGCCGCTGACCACCAGGGCCAGGCTGTCGCCGAGGGCGAGCATCACCGTGGTGCTGGTGCTGGGGGCAACGCCCAGCGGGTCGGCCTCGGCCAGCTTGCCGGTAGCCACGACAACGGTTGCCGCTTGGCCGAGGGTACTGTCGGAGCGGCCGGTGAGGGCAATCAGCGGGACGCCACGAGCCTCCAGATGGGGCAGGATCTGCGTCAACTCGGCGGTCTCGCCCGACTGTGAGATCGCCAGCACCAGATCGTCCCGCCGCAGCGCGCCGAGGTCGCCGTGCATCGCCTCGGCCGGGTGGAGGAAATGACTTGGCGTGCCAGTCGAGGCAAGCGTGGCCGAAAGCTTCCGGCCGACCAGACCGGCCTTGCCCATGCCGGTGACGACGACACTGCCAGTGCACTGCTGCAACAGTCGCACCGCCCGGCAAAAGGGGGCCGCCAGGCTGTCGGCGGCGGCCAGGATCGCCTCGCCCTCCGCCCGGAGCACCTGCCGGCCCTGCTCGATCAATGCCGCATCGCTCGCTTCTGCCACTGTTGTCCTCCAGTCCGTGCCCCCGCGCCGACGGGCAGCGGGGGTGGGACTATAGGACGACTGGGTGACCCGGCACAACGGCCATTTCAGCCGTAGCGTTTGGCCATTTCCTCGAGTGAAACCACCGGCACCTTGCCGGCGTTGCCCGCTTGGCCGAACTGGACCATCCGCTCGGCACAGACCTTCTGCATGGCTGCTCGGGCCGGCTTCAGGTAGTCGCGGGGGTCGAACTTTTCCGGGGTCTCCCACAGCACCTTACGGATCGCCCCGGTGATGGCCATCCGGCAGTCGGTGTCGACGTTGATCTTGCGGACGCCGTGCTTGATGCCCCGCTGGATCTCCTCAACCGGCACGCCGTAGGTCTGTGGCATCTTGCCGCCGTACTTGTTGATGATGTCTTGCAGCTCCTGTGGCACGCTCGACGAGCCGTGCATGACCAGGTGGCAGTTGGGCAGCTTGGCGTGGATTTCCTCAATCCGCTTCATCGCCAGCACGTCGCCGTCGGGCTTGCGGCTGAACTTGTAGGCCCCGTGGCTGGTGCCGATTGCCACGGCCAGGGCATCGACCCCGGTCGCCTCGACAAACCGTGCCGCCTCGTCGGGATCGGTCAGCAGCTGGTCATGCGACAGCACGCCTTCGGCGCCATGGCCATCCTCGGCCTCTCCCTGGCCGCTCTCGAGTGAGCCGAGACAGCCCAGCTCTCCCTCAACCGAGACGCCGCGAGCATGAGCCTGCTTCACCACCTCGGCGGTCACTTCGACGTTGTAGTCGAAGTCGGCCGGTGTCTTGCCGTCCTCCTTGAGTGACCCATCCATCATCACGCTGGTGAAACCATTGTCGATGGCACTGGCACAGGTGGCTGGTGAGTTGCCATGGTCCTGGTGCATTGCAACCGGAATACCGGGGTAGAGCTCGGCCGCGGCGAGCATCAGGTGCCGCAGGTAGTTGTCCTGGCTGTAGGAGCGGGCCCCCCGTGAGGCTTGGACGATGACCGGTGAGTCAGTCTCCTTCGCCGCCTCCATGATCGCCTGGATCTGTTCCATATTGTTGACATTGAACGCGGCCAGACCGTAGCCGTTTTCGGCGGCATGATCGAGCAGAATACGAAGCGGAACCAGCGGCATGGGGAGGGTCTCCGGCGGCGGGGTGGGCGGGGTAAAAGGTTCTGGCGGGCAGCCAAAGCATACGAGATCGGACGGCGTGCTAAAATCCCTCTGCCGATGCGGCCCGCACGGCCGCCGTGAGGACAAGCATGGATTTGCAGCCGAGTACCGATCCGCTGAAGAGTCTGCTGTACGTCACCGGCGGCTGGATCTGCGTCGGATTCGCCGTCGTCGGAGCAGTTTTGCCGCTGCTGCCGACCACGCCGTTCCTGCTGCTGGCCAGTTGGTGCTTCTATCGGGGCTCACCCCGGATACATGCCTGGCTGCACCGGTCCCGCTGGTTCGGGCCGACCCTGGATGACTGGCAGGAGTATCGGGGCATCAGGCGGACGGCGAAGTACCGGACGATCGGCCTGGTGGTGGCCGTCGTCATCTGCAGCCTGCTGCTCAACAGCCTGCCCTGGTGGCTCAAATATGTGGCCCTCGGTGCGGTCGGCATCGGCCTCTATGTAATTGCCACCGTGCCCACCCTGCCGGACGACACCCCGCGGGCCCCGCGGACAATCATCACCGAATAATCTGAGTCCTCCCGGAGACATCTGCTGGCGGCAGCAAAAATCCTTTCCAACCAGTAAAACCCTTGGGGAGGATTCATTTCGCCCGCCGCTCTTCAAAGGATGCTCTCTTGAAACCTGCCTCTGCCGTCTGGGCCCTCGTCGCCCTGCTGATCATCGTGCATCAGGACATCTGGTTCTGGGATGACGCCCGGCTGATCTTTGGCTTCCTGCCAATCACCCTTGCCTACCATGCCGGCATCTCCCTGGCCGCTGCCGGAACCTGGTACCTCGCCACGCTGTTCTGCTGGCCGGTCGATGAGGCCACGGCATCCGCCACGAGCGAGGAGCAGCCATGACGCAACTGCTGATCATCTGTGGGTACCTGGGTCTGTTGCTGCTGCTGGGCATCGGAGCCAGTCGGCTGTTCCGGGGCACCAGCCAGGACTACATGCTGGCCAGTCATTCAATTGGCCCCTTCCTGCTGCTGATGTCGATCTTCGGCACCACCATGACGGCGTTTGCCCTGGTCGGTTCGACCGGTGAATCGTTCAAGGAGGGGGTGGGGGTCTACGGCATGCTCGCCAGCTCCAGCGGGATCATTCACTCGCTCTGCTTCTTCCTGCTGGGCGTCAAGGTCTGGAAACTCGGCAAGGCCCATGGCTACCGCACCCAGGTGCAGTTCTTCCGCGATCGACTGGAAAGCCGCTGGATCGGCCTCGTGCTCTTCCCGGTGCTGGTCGGCCTGGTCATCCCCTATCTACTGATTGGAGTGATGGCCTCGGGGACGGTGATCAATAAGGTGACCGCCGGCCGGATCGACAAGGGCAAGGTGGTCGGCGGCACCTTTGCCGAGGGAACCTTTCCGGCATTCCTCGAGCGGGCACCGAATCCCAAGGCACCGGAGGAGCCGCCGAGTTTTCTCTATGGGTCGCAGGGGGGAGTTCCCAAGCCGCTGGCGTCGCTGGCCATTTGCGGCATCGTGCTGATCTATGTCTTCATGGGCGGCATGCGGGGCACCGCCTGGGCCAACACCTTCCAGACCCTCGTCTTCATGGTCCTGGGGGTGGTCACCTTTGTCGTGATCGCCTGGAGACTGGGCGGCCAGGAGAGCTTCTGGGCCAGCCTGCAGGCAGCCAGTGCCGCCATTCCCACTGAGAAGCTGACCCGGCTGCACATCCCGCCAGAAAAGTTCCTGACCTACATGTTCGTGCCGCTGAGCGTCGGCATGTTTCCGCACCTGTTCCAGCACTGGCTGACCGCCCGCAGTGCAAACAGTTTCAAGCTTCCGGTGGTGGCTCACCCGCTGTTCATCGCCATCGTCTGGGTGCCCTGCGTGCTGATCGGGGCCTGGGCTACCAGCGACCTGATCACCATTCCACCCCCGGTGGCCGCCAACCCCAACGCGGTGCTCCCGTTCCTCGTGCAGAAGTTGGCCGGGCCGGTGCTGGGAGGGTTTCTGACCGCCGGCATTCTGGCGGCGATCATGTCGTCGCTCGACAGCCAGTTTCTCTGCCTCGGGACGATGTTCACCGAGGACGTGGTCCAGCCGCTGCGGGGCAGCCAGCGGCTCTCTGACCGGCACGAATTACTGGTCGCCCGGCTGTTCATCATCGCCATTGTGGCGGTGACCTACAGCCTGAGCCTGCTTGAGCCACGGCGGGTGTTCACCCTGGGAGTCTGGTGCTTCAGCGGATTCTCCAGCCTGTTTCCGCTGATTCTCGCCGCTCTCTACTGGCCCCGGCTCACCAAGGCGGGAGCTTACGCCTGCGTCCTGGCGGCCGCCGGCAGTTGGCTCTGGCTGTTTGCTGCATCGGATTTCGCAGGCCGGCCGGACTTCACCGTCGACATTCCCGTACCGACGTTCGTCGACGCCGACGGGGCCTGGCAACTGATGCCCGTCGCTGCGATGATCGCAGCCTCGACAGCGGCGATTGTCATCGTCTCGCTGCTGACCAGGCCACCCACGCAGGCAACGCTCAAGCGTTTCTTTCCATCACGGCCCGATTGACGGCGGGCACTTGGCGAGGAAATCCCGCGGGCCACGGGTCGTGTAGTAGGGATAGGCGACCGCCCCGCTTGGAGGTCCGGGAGGGCAGGTTGCGCCATAGTCCGATCCGCAGAGTTCGCGGTCTTCTTCGGGTGTCAGGTGGTGCTTGGCCAGGCCGCCGTAGCGGCCCACATGCCGCTGGCGGCAGCGGCCGTCGGCACAGTCGTTGCAATCAGCACCACGGGACTGGCCCAGCCGGCAGCGGCCGTCCTGACAGCCGGTCGGGCAGACCCCACTCTGGCAGTCGTTGCAGGGGGCTTCAAGGCATTGGTCGCAGCCATCCTCACAACCGGCCGGACAACCACCGGGGCGTCGGTTTGAGTAGGGCCCATCGGCGTTGAGCAGGAAGAGCCGGTCGATGATTGAGCAGCCGCTGGCCGTTCCCAGCACCGCGACGGCAAGCAGGCAGGCGGAAAGGTGTCTCATGGGTCGCTTATCCTGGGCGGTATCGGCCACTTGGCCGGTCGTCGGCGGCACACCGGATGCCGCCACTAGCGGCCACGTTGTCGGCCACCATCCCAGGTATCGGTCAAATCGGTTCGGCCGGTTAAGAAAACCTTGCCGGTTTTACGTCGGCTGGCTTCCCCGAAAGTCCGGGCTTCGTTTCCATTGTGTTCGGTACGGACCGACAGTTGTTTCGTTTTTGGGTGCTCAAGATCCGTGAAAGCCCCGATCGCGAGTATTGATGTTGCTCCATCATGCCTACCAGCAAAAAAACCCTGCTTCAAACCCTGCTTCAAACCCTGCTTCAAAGCCCGAAGCGCAAGCTGAGGGAAAACGCGTTTGCGATTCACGAACCGCATTCCCTCGGCTCGCGGCTCGGGCTTCCCGGAATTCGCTTCGGCTCAGCTGTGCCATCAAAAGCCGCGAGCCGGGGGATGAGCGGAGTAATCCCTTCCGACAGTCCCTTGTGCTCTTCGTGCCGTCGTTTTGACCCAAAAATAATCAGCATCTCTCAGCACACGCGGCGCGACTCAGCATCGAGGGCGTTCACCAGAAACTGCATAGCCGCCTCGACGGCGGCTGCGAGGAAGTCGTCGCCGGCCGGCTGGTCGAATACCGCCGTGTGCGGAATGCCCAAGGCAATCAGCTTGCTGTCGAGCCGTTCGGCCCCGTCTCGCCACCGAAGCGCATTGGGGTCGCTGGCGAACCACTGGTGCCGCGGCCAGTTGAGCGGATGCACATGGAGGATCGCGGTCTCCTGCCGGGCCTGTTCGACCTCGGGAAAGATTTCCCAGAGCGTGTCGAACAACTCGCCGTCATCCCAGTCATGCCCGTGCCGCATGCCGAGGTGAAAGTCAATGGCCGGGTTGATTGCGGCTGCCACCGGAAAGACCCCAGGGTGGCGGTAGGCCAGCCGCAACGCCCCCTGGCCCCCCATTTCCGAACCGATCAGACCAATACCCCCCGGCCCCGCCGCAAACCGTTGCCGGCACTCCTCAAGCACGGGGCCGAGTAGGAAGCCCTCCGGCGTCTGCTGCGGGTCGAACCGCTCAACCCGGTGCTGGAGCCACCAGGAACGGCCAGTCCGGGGGGCCAGTACCGGCAGCCCCGCCGCCTCGAGAGCGGCCCGTACCGCCGGCAGCTGCTGCGGAGGCCGCTCCAATAGGTCATGCAGGTAGACCAAGCACCGGGCGTTCGCCGCAGCTAACGAGGGTTCAAACAGGTCACAGGCATGGCCAGCGACGTCGATGGTTGACCAGCCGGTCGAAGTAGGGGATGACATGGGGGTGTTGGAGGCGGAGAGGCGTATCAAGCTGCGTTGTAGCAGCCGCTGGCGGGCCCGAACACTGCCAGCCCGGCACGGAAGGAGACGGATCATGAAGCGGCTGCTGTCGCGGGACGAACTTGCTGCCGGGATCGACCGGCTCGCGGATCAGGTGCGGCGGGACTGCGGAGTGAATCCCCTGACGGTGATCGGCGTCCTCACCGGCAGCATCGTGCTGGTCGCAGATCTGCTGCGACGGCTCGAGGGGCCGATCGAAGTCGGCATGGTCTGGGCCAGCAGCTACCGCGGGACCGCCACCCGGCCTGGCCGACTCGATCTCCGGCTCGACCTGCTGCCTGACCTGACCGGCCGTGACGTGCTGCTGGTCGATGACATCTTCGATACCGGCCGCACGCTCGAGGCGCTGGTCAGCTCATTGCACGAGCATGGGGCGGCCTCGGTGCGGACCCTGGTGCTGCTCCGCAAACCGGCCCGAACCGCGGTGGCGATGAGCCCCGACTATGTCGGATTCGACATTCCCGATGACTTTGTGGTTGGCTATGGTCTGGACCACGACGGTGCCTGGCGGAATCTGCCGGAGATCTGCATCCTGGAGCCGACCGATGCCGACGGGCTGAGCAGCAGCCCGTCAACCACCACAGCCAACCCGTGAACAGCATCGCCTTGAGTGTTTCCCAGCCGATGCCCAGTCGAGCCGCCGAGCTGCTGCTGGTCTCTCCGGATCATCTCCCGGTCGGCAGTGGCCGGCAACTGGAACTGGCCGCAGTGGCCCTGAAAAATGCCGGCTGGCGGGTACAACTGGCCCTGCTAACTACCGGTGGAAGCCTGGTCGATCGGCTGGAGGCGACTGGTGTGACTGTCGGCCACGTCGGCCGACGGCCGGTGGTTGACGCGGCGGTCGTGCCCCGGCTGGTCGAGCTCGGCCGTCGGCTGCAGCCGGCGGTAGTGCTGGCCTGGGGCCGGCAGGCGGCGGTGCCGGTTGCTGCGGCCCGGCTGGCAAGCCGTCGGCTTGGCCTGGGCAGCTGGCGGCATTTCCAGTGGCTGGCCCAGCCGCCCCGGTCGGGCCTCGAGCTGACGGCGGTCAGTGCGGCTGATCAGATCCTGGCCACCGCCGCGGCGGTGGCCGTGGGCTGGGCGGGGAAGGGCGGTTGTCGGCAGCCCATCCTGGTGCCACCCGCTGCGGCCGCCTTCACTGCAACGGGCAGTCGGGAGCAGCTCGCTGAGAAGCTCGGGCTTGACCCGGCCAAGTGGTGGACACTCACGGTCGCACCGCTGGTCGCTGCCGCGCGGCTTGAGCGGCTGCTTTGGGCGATCGATCAGATGGGGGTGGTCCGCGACGACCTCGAACACGTCATCGTCGGCGCGGGGCCGCTTGCGCGGCGGCTGGCCCGCCGCGCCCGAATCGAGGAGATCGAGGACCGGGTGCATTTCTTCAATCGGCTTGAATGCCTACCCGACCTGCTGCCGCAGGTCGATCTGATCATGCAGTCCGGGCGGGTCCCCCTCGGCGGCTGTCTGCTTGAGGGGCTGGCCCAGGGCATTCCCCTGGTGGCCATCGATACCCCGGAGAGCCGGGCCGTGATTGGTGACAACGAGGCTGGCCGGCTGGTTCCGGCAGTGCCCGAAAGCGAGTTTGCCCGCCGGGCAATCCAGCTCCTTGAAGACAGCGACCTCGCGGCCGCCTGCGCCGCTGCCGGCAGCCGCCGGGTGGCCGAGCTATTCGCGCCGCGGGCCGCCGCTGCCGCCTTGGTTGCCGCCGTTGGTGGATGAGCCTCACGACTAGCTTTGTGGAGCTCGAAGTGGTGGCCGCACGCTGGCTGGGTGAGCAGGCCAGGTTCATTGAGGTGGTGTCGTGGGTTGGTTGTGAACCGCCGGGGCGGGCCCATGCCATCTCGGCTGGCGTTCGTTCCGGCTGACCAATCCGCCGCTGGTGGATCGGTGCCCGGGCCTTCACTCACTCGACGGAAACACTGCTTCGCCATCCTGGCTGCGGCCGTTTCCGACACCGCTTGATTGGCATGGGCCCGCCCCTCACCCATTCAATTCCGAGAAGAACCCATTATCAGGGACAACCGCCCTGAGCTGGCGGCCGGTGGGAGTGGCTCGGCAGTGGCCGTTCTCGGCGACGAGTCTGCCTGCTTTGTAGACGGCGGCCGGCATGGCGAACATCTTGGCCAGATCGGTGCTGGGCCGGTAAAGGGTGATGTCGGCATCGGCTCCGATGCCCAGCTGTCCCTGCTGTGGCAGCCCGGCGATCCGGGCCGGTGCGGCCCGGGTGATGATGCAGAGCTCCTGGAGGGAATACTCGCGGTCGAGGCCGGCCAGTGGGGACCGCTTGCGAACCGCTGGATGGATCCGCTCGAAGGCCGCCCGCCGAAAGGCGGCGTCACCGAGCAGCTGCATCAGTACCGGATAGGCGGTGAAGTGAGCCCCGTTGGGGTGATCAGTCGAAAGCACCAGCCGCCAGGGGTCGGTGACCGACAGGAACCATTCCAGCCCGATGGCCCACTGCCAGGCATGGATCAGGCTTTTTTCTTTGTATTCGATCGGCAGCACGCCGCAGCCCCCCTCCAGCCAAAGGTCGTGGGAGTGCCAGGGCACGCCGGTGGTGTGGGCGAGGTGTTCGGCGGCGGCGGAGTCACCGGTCATGGCGACCGTGTCGCCAAAGAGCACCTGGCCGACGTCGAGTGTGAGACCCTCATGGCCGTTGAACCAGTCGGCCAGAGCGGCCACGCCCGAACCAAAGCTGTCGGCATCGAGGTCGCCGCCGGTATAGCTGTGAAACTGCACGTGGGCCAGATGGGCCGGCATGCCGTCGAGGGTCTGCATCGTTTCGGCCAGGGTCCGCCAATTGCCCGGCAGCCCGAGGTTGGCGGTGTGGATGTGCAGGGGATGCGGCAGGTCAGCTGCCGCGACACCCCGGGCCAGCCGCTCAAGCAGGCTGCGGCCGGTCAGCGACAGGCCCGGCAGCGGCGTGTCGAGATCGCGGTGATCGCCGCGGCTGTGCTTCCAGAAGGCCGGCCCACCCGGGTTGGCCACCTTCACGCCCCAGCCGCCACCCCGGCCGACGGCATCACGAATCAACCGTTCGATCGTGGCCGGGTCGTTCCCATCGAGGGCGGTGAGCAGATCGGCATCGTCGGCGGCCAGTAGATAAAAGCCTTTGTCGAGAATCGGCAGTTCGGCCAGTTCCAGTCTGGCAAGGGCGGCGGCGCCGGTGGCAATGGCCGCGTCAAAAACGGTGGTGTAGCCAAGGGCGGCATAGAGCGAGCCGGTGGCATGGATCGTCGGCACGGCGGCGGGGGCATCGCTGCCTCGGCGGCCACGGGCCAGCTGCGGGGCGATCCGGCGGCCGGCGTTGACCTTGGGGCCGGCCACATGGCTGTGCAGATCGACTCCGCCGGGCATGACGACCAGTCCGGCTGCGTCGATCTGCCGAAAGCGGCTGGCGTCAGCCGGCGGCTCGATGATCCGGCCCGCCTCGACCCAGACGTCGGTGACCACGCCGTCGCGGCCGGTGGCCGGGTCATGGATGGTGCCGCCGACCAGCACGAAGGGCTCATGGTTGATTGCAATGTTATCCTCGCGGAAGGGCTGACGGGTATTTCCCATTGCAAAGGTATTGGACATGCTGATCGTTCTCCCTCTCTTTTTTAGGGTATTCAGCAGAATTTGTGGGTAGAAAGTCCGAGTTTTGCGGCGGGGCTCTGCCCCGGACCCCGAGGTTTTTGA
>CBFIHA010000009.1:2508-62129 GCA_965662195.1 uncultured Pirellulales bacterium | reverse complement strand
CTTCGAAAAGTACCTGGTTCTTGGCCGCAAGGTCGCTGACGAAGCCTTCACCTGGACCGTTCGGCCCAGGCAGCCGGCCAAGGTTCACGGCCGTACCGAGCCCGAGGACCGCGTGACCAAACGGCTGCGGGAGACGCTGGCCGATCTCGATCGGAAGATGGCGATGAAACAGGCGGGCAAGACCTGGCAGGAGATGGGCTTCAAGGACGAAGGGGAGGCCGAGATCATCTTCCGCCAGTTCAGCACCAGGGCCGGGCACCCCAGAAAGTATCTGGAATATCCCCGGATCGATGACGGTGTCTATGTCGGCGTCCTGAATGAAACAAAGTGGGTCTCCGCCAACCTTCATACCGATCTGCGCGGCGACTACATCGTCCGCATCCATGGCGGCGTGCATGGGAGCCCCGACCCGATCCGGACCATCGCCATGGTGCGGGATCACTATGGCCCCAAGGGAACCGTCCAGATTCGGGGAACTGTTGCCCGGCCCGAGACGGTTGAATTGCGTACCCGGCAGCGACTTGGGCGGTTCGGGCTCAATGTTCGGGTGGAGGAGAATAAGCCTGACATTCCCAACTACCTCCGCCATCTCCAAGGGCCGAAGCAGGCCATGGAACCCTGGACTTCGATCTGGATCGACTGGCTCGAAATCGAAGGGCCGTTCTATCCCGAGTGGCGGCCAGTTCTGGAGACGATTCTCTCTCCTGCCGGACCGATTCAAGGAGGCCATAATCCGCTGCTGCATGAGGATGCACACGCCGGTGAACTGATCGAACGGTTTGCCTTTGAAGCCTTCCGGCGGCGGCAGCCCGACCCGGCGTTCATCGCCGGCCTCACCCACCGGTTTGAGGCAAACCGGCAGGCCGGCATGAAGCACCAGGCGGCGCTGGCTGATGTCTTCGCAATCATCCTCGCCTCACCCGGTTTTCTGTTTCTGGAGGAACAGCGGGCGATGGCAGAATCGACCGGGCGGCAGATCGACAGCCGTGAACTCGCCATCCGACTTTCCATTTTTCTCTGGAGCCGGCCGCCAGATGAGGAACTCTACACCGCTGACCTGACCCAGCCCGATGTCCTCACTGCCCAGGTTGACCGGCTGCTCGATGATCCCCGCTCGCAGTCCTTCCGCGACGGCTTTATCAGCCAGTGGGCCGAATTCGATCGGTTCGACGCCATCACGATCGATCCCAGCCAATACATCCGTTTCAACGATGGCCTGCGGCTGGCAGCCAAACGTGAGGTCTGTGAGTTTTTTGGTGTGCTGCTCAAGGAAAATCTTCCAGCGGCAAACCTCATTGACTCAACATTCGTGATGGTCAACCCAGCGCTTGCGATCCACTATGGGCTCGCCCTTCCCGACTGCCGCACCGATGCGTTCCAGCGGGTCAAAATCCCTGCCGGCTCCCCCCGGGGCGGCCTGATCACCCAGGCGGCGTTTCTCACCACCGGCTCCAATGGCGAACGCACTTCGCCGGTCATCCGCGGGGCCCTCATCCTCGAAAAACTGCTCCACGACAAGCCAGCCCCGCCGCCGCCGAATGTGCCGGAACTGTCGGCCGCATCGACGAAGCCGACGAGCAACCGTGACCTCGTCAAGCTGCACCAGCAGCAGCCGGTCTGTGGGTCCTGCCACCGCAAGATCGATGCCATCGGGTTCGGGCTGGAACACTTCGACGCCATCGGTCGCTGGCGGGAGACAGAGCGGGTCGGCAACAAGGAGCTGCCCATTGAGACAGCCGTCGTGCTGCCCAACGGTGCCCGCTACGCCAATCTGCAGGAACTAAAGGCCCTCCTAGGCACCCAGCAGCATCAGCTTGCCCGGGAACTACTCGAGTCGCTGCTCACCTATGCCCTGGGCCGGACCGTCGAGTTTTCCGATGCTGATGACGTGGAGGCAATGCTTGAGCAGCTGGAACCGAACCAATTTCCGGTCCGTTCAATGGTCCACGCCATCACCGCCAGCCGTCTCTTCCAGACCAAGTGACCCACCAGCACCCCGTGAGCAGCCCCATGACCAGCCTGCAGCTTCATCCCGTGACCCGCCGTGCCTTCCTCCGTGCCGGCGGTGCCGTCCTCGCGCTCCCTGGGCTTGAGTCGTTCGCCGCTCCCACCGCCGCCACCCCACCAACCCGGATGATCTTCCTCGGGGGTGGCTTCGGTTTCACCAAGGACAGCTTCTATCCGACCGCGGCTGGGGCGTTTGCTGAAATCGGCCTGACCGACGGGCTCGCGCCGCTGGCCCGCCACCAGCAGGACCTGACCCTGGTGACGAACCTGACCAACCTCGGGGCGAGCGACCCGCACGGCGGCAGCTGCTCGTACCTGACCGGTGCCAATGTCGCTGGCACACCGGGCAAGCGGTTTCACAATTCAATTTCGTGTGACCAGCTGGCGGCACAGCAGCTGGGAGCCGACACCCGGTTCCCCTCGCTGGTGCTCTCGGCCAAGGAGCCTGACGGCGGCCAGAACTCGGGCCACGGCCCCGGTCTCTCGCTCTCCTGGGATGACGGCGGCAACCCGATTCCCGGTATCGAGCGGCCGCTTGATCTCTATCGGACACTCTTCGCCACGCCAAGTGACGATCCCCAGGAGATCCATCAGCGGCTCAGGAACAAGCAGAGCATTCTCGACTTGGTCCAGCTCGATGGCGGCAGCCTGAACCGGCGGCTGGGCAAGGCCGACCGGGAGAAGCTCGACGAATACTTCACCGGGCTGCGGCAGGTTGAGGTGGGCCTTGAGCGGCAGGCCCGCTGGGCTGACACGCCGAAGCCAGAGGCTCCCTTCGATGCCCCGGCCGAAGGCCTCACCGGTGAAGAGGCGATCACGCTGATGGAGAACATGATCATCATCGCCCTGCAGACAGATGCCACCCGCGTGGTCAGCTACCGACTTCCGGTTTGCTCGCTCCTGGAGAGCATGGGCGTCAGCCTCAAAGCCCATTCCCTGAGCCACTACGGTTTTTCCCAGCCGCGGATCGAGGCCTCCCGGCTGCGGGACAAAAAGTGCATGGAACTGTTTGCCGCGTTCCTTGACCGGCTGAAAGAGGCCCGGGATTTTGACGGCCAGCCGCTGTTTAACCGGTGCATCGTCAGCTACGGCACCAACCTCCGGTCGGGCCACGAACTGAAAAACCTGCCGGCCCTGCTCTCCGGCGGCGGGGCTCCCGGCATCCGGCACGGCCGCCACATCGTGCTGCCTGAGGAGGACACGCCCCTGGCCAACTACTGGCTGACCCTCCTACAACAGGCGGGTGTTCCCGCCAAGTCGTTCAGCCACAGCACCGGCATCGTGCCGGACTTGCTCACTAGCTGATCCATCAGCATCGCGAACATGACACGTATCCAAAGCCGATCCGGCATCCTCTTGGCTGCTATCCTTGCGATCAGTTTTTTGGCTCCCGCTGCTGAAGCTGCGGCGGTTGCCGAACTGCTTGCTGGCCGCTCGCCGGACATCATTGCTGCCCAAGCCCGGCTGCGAGGAGACCCGATTCGGGGCAGTGTCATCTTTCACACCTCCGCGGCAGGGTGCATCAAGTGCCATTCCGACGGCAGTACTCCTTCGCCACTCGGGCCGAAATTGACCGACATCTCCCGTGAGGCGAGTGAGGCCTATCTGGTTGAGGCTCTTCTGCACCCCTCTCGCATCATCAGGAAGGGCTATGAAACGGTCGCTGTCCTCACCAGTGACGGCCGGGTCAGGACCGGCATGATTGCATCCGAGGATGCCCAGCAGGTTGTGCTCCGCGAGCTGAGCGACCTTCTCCAACCAACCGTCATTCCGCGCGAAGAGATCGATGAAATTGAGCAGCTCCCAACCTCAATGATGCCGGCAGGGCTCGTCAACAGCCTTCAGAGTGAGCGCGAGTTCTTCGATCTCCTACGTTATCTCTTGGAAGTGGTTCGTGGTGGCCCTGAGCGGGCCGCTGCACTCCGGCCGTCCCCAGCAGACCTTGTGATCAAGGATGACTCAATCGGCCTTGATCATGCCGGCATCCTCCGCCGCCTCGGTGATCGTGATCTTGCCGCTGGGAAGCGGATTTACCTCGGGCACTGCAAGAACTGCCATGGTCTCGATGGCAACGAGCCAACCCTGCCACTGGCCCGGGCGTTTGGCCGTGAGGCACTTAAACATGGTGCCGATCCCTATCGGATGCTGCTGACGCTCACCAAGGGGTCGGGACTGATGGCCCCGGTTCAGCACCTCTCACCAAAGGAGCGGTACCAGGTCATCCACTACATTCGCGAGTCGCTGATGAAGCCCTCGAATCCGGCCTACACCCCGATTGACGAGCAGTACCTGGCAGAGCTGCCGTCGGGCACGAGCAATGGTGAACCGGAGGCAGGCAGGCCCCGTGACTTCGGCCCCGCACTGGGGTCCCAGATCGGCACCCGCGTCAACAACGCGCTGACGATCCGGCTCGACGCCACCACCACGGCGGCCTACGACCTGCACCGGATGCAGCTGGTCGGGGTCTGGAAAGATGGCTTCCTCGATCTTTCCAAGACCCAGCACTATCGGCAGCGAGGTGAACAGATGCCGGCAATCAGCGGCACCCTGCTGCCCGGCCTCGACGGCTGGCAGTGGGCCTTCGCCGGATCATTCGACCTGCCCACCGATGCCAAGCCACCGCGTGGACCACTCCGTGAAAATCTGATGCACTATGCCGGCTACTCGCTGCATGGAGCGGACGTCATCCTTCGCTACGCCATCGAGGGACGAGCGATTCTTGAATCCCCCAGTGTTCGCCCCACCCCTCACGGCGACATCATCGAGCACACCCTGCACGTCGGGCCGGGCACCACCCGCCTCAGGCTCGGCGTGGCACAGCTCGCCAATCCCACTGGAGCCTCCGGGGTCTATCCGTCTGCCGCGGCAACCGCGAAGCAGCCACGAGCACCGGCGGCAGACCATACTGCGGTGGTGACAGCCGCAGCGCCAACAGCCGCGTTAGCGATTGCAGCCCATGCTTACGGTGATATCGCCGGCTGCGACTGGGAAGTTCGACCCGATGGCCGCATGGTGTTCGCCATTCCGGCCGCGACCAGCCCCAGGAAGATTCGCCTGGCTGTGCTGTCCACGGTGCAGACCGATGTCACTGAATTCGTCAAGACATTGGGAAATGAGTCGCTCCCCCCGGTCACCGACCTCTCGGCCCGGCTGGGGGGCGGCCCTCGACGCTGGACCGAAACCATTCCTGTCAGCGGCCGGCTTGGTGCAGCCATCAATGGCTATGCCCTCGACACCATCCCCATTCCGTTTGAGAACCCCTGGAATGCCTGGCTTCGTACCAGCGCTGTCGACTTTTTCGCGGATGGCCGGGCCGTGGTCACCACCCATGGCGGCGATGTCTACCTGGTTTCCGGAATCGACCGAAACCTTGAGCACGTTGTCTGGCAGCGTTTTGCCGCCGGCCTGTTCGAACCCTTCGGGGTGCGGGTTGTTGACGGGCTCGTCTACGTCACCTGCCGGGATGGCATCAAGCGACTGCATGATGAAAACGGGGATGGTGAAGCCGACTTTGTTGAGGCTTTTTGGAACGACGACGACGTTTCGTGCATGTTCCATGCTTATAACTTCGACCTCCAGACCGACGAGGACGGCCACTTCTACTTCGCCAAGGCGGGCCAATACACCCAGCACCATCGGCCTGGCACGATTATGAAAATTCCGCCTGAGGGCGGGCGGGCCGAGGTCGTTGCTTGGGGGCTGCGGACACCGAATGGCATGGGCCGTCTGCCGGATGGCCGCTTCACTGTCTCTGACAACCAGGGCCCCTGGATGCCCGCCGGGAAGATCTCTGCGGTCAGGCCCGGTGGTTTCTACGGCAACATGCCGACCACTGCTGAACAGGATCATTGGCTGCGGGACCGCACGGGTGGGAATCTTCCCACCGGTTTTGATGAACCCTTCATCTGGATGCCCCAGGAACTCGACAACTCCTGCGGTGGACAGGTGTGGGTCGATGACCCACGGTTTGGACCGCTCTCCGGCCGGCTGTTGCACGCTTCATTTGGAAAAGGCTGGCTTTATTCCGTGCTGCTCCACGAGGTCGACGGCCATACTCAGGCAGCTGTTATCGCCCTGCCACACCAGTGGGAGGCCGGGGTCATGCGGCTGCGGGTGAATCCCGCCGATGGTCAGGTCTATGGCGTGGGACTGTCCGGCTGGCAGGGACCGGCGGGTGGAAAGGATGGCTGCTTCCAACGGCTTCGCTGGACCGGAGAGGCCTGCCAGCTGATCGACAGTGTGCAGGCGACACCAACCGGGCTCAGACTTCGGTTCAGCTTTCCTCTCCAGCCCGAAGCGGCAACCAATCCAGACAGCTGGCAGGCTGAAATGTGGGATTACCTCTGGTCCAAGCAATACGGCTCAGACCAGTTCTCGGTCCTTCGACCAGGTGAAAAGGGGCGCGACAGACTCTCTATTACAGCGGTGACACTCGTCGACTCACAAACTGTTGCACTCACAATTCCCAACCTCCGAGTCTGTGACCAACTGCTGCTTCAAACAGTCCTCAAGGACACCGACGGTGAACCATTTACTGAAGAGGCCTTCCTCACCCTGCACGCAATTCCCGCAGCCGCTCAGTAGAGAAACACCCGTGTAGAATCGGGGAGCTTCACCGCAGGCTGTGGCGTAAACCGCATGACTTGGCTCAGTGAACGCACCTCGACGGCGGCAGAGCCAACGCGGGCCCAGGTCAGCCAGGAGTGGACTGATGCGGGCACGACCAGCGACCTCTCTGAAACCGCATCAACTTCCCAGGCCGCGACGGCAGCCTGCCACAGCGCGGCGAGCCGCGGCCGTCGCACATGGATCGCATCAACGCCGTACCAGGCGGCTGGCTGGTTGATCGCGGCGGCGGTCTGCTCGGCCGCAAGGTGAATCACAGCCTGATCAATTTCGGCCGACCGCTCCTTGATCTGCTCAAGCGACAGTGGACAGCCCGGCACGAATAGCGTCTTGAGCAGCCTGTAGCGAAGCGGCCCAACGGTCGCGATGCTCTCCAGCGGCAGCCGCGTGACCGCAACGCGAAACCCCCGTTGCCGCAGCCGCACCAGCGTCTCCTCAACCCAGCTGGCAAGCTGCGCAACGGAAAATCCATAAAGCAGGTCGTTGCCGATGTCGGTCACCACTGCCACCCGGGGCCGCTCGGCCGCTGCCTCGGCAGCCAGCAGCCGATCGAGCGAACGCCAGAGCCCACAGCCAAGCACCGACGGCAGCCGTCGGTTCCAGACCCGGCTGTTGGCCCCGTACGAGCGGCCGTGGCCCGCCGCTACGATGAGATCAATCGGTCCACCGGCCCAGACCTGCGACACGGCCGCCAGCCGGGAGAGCCCCCGGGAAAGATTGCTCGCCCCGATCGCCACCACCACTGGCCGCTGCGGCCTGACCACGCCACTGTCGCCAGCTGGTGAATGAACCATCTGGCCACCTACCCGCGGGCGCTGGGCTGCGACAGCCGCTGGAAGCAGCCATAGCCCAGCAGGGCAAACATCACGGCGAGGTAGAGGTCCTGACGCTGAAACGCCCAAAACGCAATCGTGCCAGCAATCAGCAGCCCAAATAATGCGGCAATACTGACCGCCGCCGTCACACCGGCTGCCCGCAGTCCCTCGAGCACGATCGTACCGCCGTCGAGTGGCGGGACCGGTAAGAGGTTGAGCACCGCCCAGCCGATATTCACAAACAGCAGGTGATAGACCGCCAACGTGACCAGCCCGCTGGGGAGTGGCCGCCCCTGCTCGGCCGCGGCAGCCAGCCAGTCGCCAATCACCGGGAGCCGGCTCACCATGCCGCTGGGCGGCAGCCGATAGCCCAGCCCGGCCACCACGGCGATGATAAGACTGATGAACACCAGCTGGGCCAGGGGGCCGGCCGCCGCCACCAGCAGCCGTCGCGAGGGTTTGCCCAGGCTCCGGGAGGGCATCCCGAAGGGGATGGCCAAGCCACCGAAGTGGTACAGCACAATGCGGGCCGGCTGCCCGAAACGGGCGAATACCACTGCATGGCCAAGTTCATGAATCAGGATCGAGACGAAGACCACCGCGATCCAGACAGCCAGATAGACCAGCAGCATCCGGCCATCGTCGCCAGCGAGTCCCCGGGCGACCCCCCAGCCCAGCAGGGCCGCCGCCACCCAGAACCAGCCGGTTACCCGGACGGGAATGCCGGAGATCGAGAACTGGAAGTCGGCAGGGGTCGGCTGTGGTTCGGCAAGCAACATGGTTCAATTATGCCGCCTGTTCAGCCGGCTGCCGGGATTCAGGACCACCCTCACCTCGCGTCGCCTCCGGTAGCCCACCGGCTGCGATGGTCAGCACGGCCGCGGCGGCCCGGGCTGCGGAGCCGGGCTGGGCCACCTGCTGGGCCAGCGTTTCGAGGGCGTTGACCGACCGCTCCCGGACCACCGGGTCGGTCAGCCATTCGCCAACATGGCCGGCGGCCCGGGCCGCCGGATCCTGGACGGCCAGATACTCCGGGAAAAGCATCTGCGGATCGGCCAGCGGCAGCTCCCGCGGTGGCCACCAGACCGGCTGCTGCGGACCAATCGGATCGTTGATGGCCAGCAGGTTAACCAGTGTGAAAGCCCGGCTGTGCCGCAGCCAGCTCTGGACAACGTAGCCGAACGGACTGATCGAGTAGACGATTACGGTCGGTACCCGGGCGGCCAGCAGTTCCAACGAAACCGATCCACTCACCGACATCGCTGCGGCCGCCTGCGGGATCAGCGCGGGCGTCTTTCCAGCGGCAACACTGAGCCGCTGGGGCCTCGCGCCGGCAAGTGGTCCGGCCAGCTGCTGGCTGATGGTGTCGGCATGCCGCTGGTGCAATGCCGCAATGACGAACCGGGCTTCAGGCACCCTGGCCTCGACCAAGCGGGCGGCCCGCACCAGGCAGCCGAGATTGGCCTCAATCTCCTGCCCCCGCGAACCGGGCAGCAGCAGCACCAGCGGCTCGGCCGCAGTCATCGGATCGGCTGCTGGCGGGGGGGGCTGGTCATCAAAGAACGGATGCCCAACCAACGTGCTGGCCATGCCCTGCGCGAGGAACCAGTCATGTTCAAAGGGCAGCGCCGAGAGCACATGATCGACCAGCCGTCGCATCTTGCCGATCCGCCAGCTGGCCCAGGCCCAGATCTGCGGTGGGCAGTAAAAGACCACCGGAATGCCGTGCCGCTTGGCCCGCCAGGCCAGCCACCAGTGAAAACCGGGAAAGTCGACGAGCACGCAGACGTCGGGCCGGTCATCCAGAAAGCTCCGCTCGGCCCGGCGGGCCAACTCGACGAAGCGGTGGATATTGATAAGGACCCGCAGGAACCACATCACCGCCAGTTGGGTCAGGTCGGCCACCAGCTCGCAGCCGGCCCGGGCCAGCTCGGGGCCACCGAGGCCGACGCAAACCGCCCCGGGACAGCGCGTCTGGATCGCGCGGCACAGCAGCGCCGCATGATGGTCGCCGGATGGCTCGCCGGCCGACAGAAAGACACGCACGACAAAACAACTCCGACAGGACTTTGGGGCGGCTGGCCAGAGTATTTCAACTGCGGCGGCCTGCTCACAGACCAGTTTCCCGGCCGTTACCGCGTTCCGGACGCTGGCAGCGCTCTCCGCCGCGGTTCCGGCAGGCCGACGGCAACCCCGCTCGCCAGGCCAATCACCAGTGATCCGGCCACAAAAATGGGCTGGGCCCCTACCCGGTCGATCAACCAGCCGACCAGCGGTGCGAGGACGAAAGGCACCGCCAACGCTGCCCCGATCAGGCTGACATAGCGCGGCTGGCGGGAGACGGTCGGGGCCAACTCGAGGGCATAGTTGCTGATGATCCGCAGGGTGATCGGGTTGAGACCCAGCGGCAGGTAGGCCAGCCAGAACCAGTCGGCGGCCAGTCGGGCGGGGGCGGCTCCCAGTGCCACCACCAGCAGCGGGGTGAGCGTGCAGCAGCCGATCAGGCCAATCAGCACCACGCGATTGCCCCGCCGATCGGCCAGCGGACCAACCACCAGGCTCGCCATGCCGGTGGCGATGTTCTGCACGACCACCCAGGTCAGCAGACTGCCCGACCCGGTGCCAAACTGCCGGCGGGCAAAGGCCTGATAGTGCGGAAAGAGCATCAGCACCGCCGAGAAGCCGGCGGCCACCAGGGCCAGCCGCACGACCGCCCGATCCTGCCGCAGCAGGGACCACAGGCTGGTATTGTCAGCCACCGCCGGCAGACTCCCGCCGACACCGGGCCGCCGAGACGGCTCGCTGAAGAAGGCCGGCACCAAGGCCGCCAGCAGAAAGAAGCCGCCAGTCGCCGCGAAGATCAGGGGAAACCCATCCGGCCGATTCAGCCAGGGCCCCAGGGCGATGACCGCGACGGCGATGGCCAGCACACTCCCGATTGTCACGCTCAACAAGAGCACCCGGCCCCGATGGCCGGCCGTGATCAGCCGCCCCTGCAACGTGGCCACCAGCAGCTGGTTACAGCCATTGATCGCCGAAAAAACACCGTAGATCAGCAGCAAGGCCGCCGCCAAGAACTGCGGATGGTCGGCCACCAGTGGCATCCAGATTGCGGCCAGCAGCAGAAAGCAACCTGCCAGTCCGGTGGTAGCTGCCGCGAGCAGCCACCGCACTGCTGGCTGGCGGGCAACGGCCGAGGCAATGAGCAGCGGAAACAGGCTGTTGCCGGCCCGGTTAAGCACTGGCAAGAGCCCCCGCAGCAGGCCGGAATCGACGCAGGCGTCGAGTACTGCCGGCATGATCACCGTCTCAGTCTTAAAGATCCAGGCCACCCGGGCCACCACCTGGTAGGTCACCAGGCAGGCGATGTTGCGGGGCTCTTGGGACGCCTGCTCCGTGGCTGGGGGCTCCGGGCGGGCGAAATCCATAGGGCAAAGGCGGGAGAGCAGGCCGAAAAAACTTGGGTACAATCCGAGATGCCGGGGCAAGGCCCGTCGGGGACCATCACCCTATCCTAGGCATTTTCCTCCGTTGAGTTGATCCGCAGTGTGCTGGCTTCCGAGGCCCCTACGATGACCCGAATCGCTGTTTGTCACCCCCGTTTGATCTCCCGGACCGCAGGGCGTCGCTGGCTGAGCTGGCTGCTTGTCACCTGGGCGGTCGTGGCTGTGCTCAGCCCAGCTGCCCGGGCCGACCATTTTGTCTGGTTCGGCTGCTACACCGGCAAGCCTCCCCGGGGAGAGGGCATTTATGTCTCCCGCTATGAGGAGAAGTCGGGGGAACTCAGTCCGGCTGAACTGGCCGGCACCGTGAAGAACCCGTCATTCTTGGCCCTCCATCCAACCCTGCCGGTGCTCTACGCCGTCTCGGAGATCGCCGATCTCGACGGAAAGCCGACCGGTGGCATCACCAGCTTCGTCATCGACGAAACGAACGGACACCTTTCCGAGCAGAGCGTGCAGCCCTCCGGCGGCAAGGGACCCTGCCACCTGTCGGTCGACCGCACCGGCAGCGTACTGCTGGCAGCGAACTATGGCGGCGGCAGTGCGATCTGCCTCGGCCTGGCTGCCGACGGCAGCCTGAAGCCGGTCACACCTCCGCCGGGGGATGGCCCCGGTGGCTTTCTCCAGCACAGCGGCAGTGGTCCCAACCAGGGTCGGCAGCAGGCTCCGCACGGCCACTCAATCGACCCGACGCCCGATGGCCGGTTTGCCATCAGCTGCGACCTCGGTGCCGATCGGGTCTTTGTACACGCCCTCGATCTGAAAGCTGCCACGCTGGCGAGCCACAGCCAGGCTCCGACCCGCCCGGGGGGCGGACCACGACACTTCGCCCTGCACCCCAGCCTGCCCTTCGGTTACGCCAACAACGAACTCGACATGACAGTCACCGCCTTCAGCGTCGACGGCAAGCAGGGGCTGCTCAAACCGATCCAGACGCTCTCGACGCTACCTGAGTCGGTCACCGACCGGGCCGGCTTTTCGACCGCCGAGATTGTGGTGCATCCCAGCGGCCGGTTTCTCTATGTCTCCAACCGCGGGCACGACTCTCTGGCCCGCTTCGCAATCGATCAACAGACCGGGAAACTCATTTTTCAGGGGGTGGAACCAACCCACTGCCAGACGCCACGGCACTTCACCATCGCTCCGGGTGGCCGGCGGCTGTTCGCGGCGGGACAGTCCTCCGGCACGGTCACGGCCTTCACGCTCGACCCGGAAACAGGCACACTGACGTTCACCGGCAAAAGCCTGAAGGTCCCCTCCCCCGTCTGCATTGTGTTCTCGCGGCCACTTCCGGCCAGCCCTACCCGCCCATGACAACCTGCCTGCTCAAGTCAAAAATTCATCGTGCCTGTGTCACCGGGGCCTCAGTTGACTACGAAGGAAGCCTGACGATCGCCAGAGATCTGGCCGAGCGAGTGGGCCTGCGGTCGTACGAGCGCATTCTGGTCGGCAATCTCAACAACGGTGAGCGGTTCGAAACCTACTGCATCTACGGACCGGCCGGCAGTGGGGTGATTGAACTCAACGGCGCTACCGCCCATCTCGGCAGAATCGGCGACCGGCTGACAATCATGTCGTTTGGTTGGTACACCCCGGTTGAAGCCGATGCCATGCAACCGGCGGTGCTGCTACTCGATGAGTCGAACCAGATCATCCGCGAAAGCGGCACCACCACCGGCTAGCGAGCGGTCCCTGAAAAAAGCCCTCCAGGGCTTTGCCCGCAGATGCGGGTGATTGTCATTCGATTCGGGCAGCGTCCGAAAACGCTATCGCGGTGGCGTCTGCTGCCGCAGCAGCAGCTCCAGGTAGCTGGCCGATTCAGGCTGCTCGAGGCCGACCTCGCGGGCCAGTGACTCAACACAGTCGCGGGCCAGTGGCACCTCCCCCTCACGGGCCACGATTTCAAATTCGGCGAAATTGCCCAGGCCAACCACCGCATCGATGGCCACCTCGACCTCGCTGCCGTGCCAGAGCACCCGGGCGGGCCGCCGGGTCTTGGTCACCTCAAGCACCGGCTGAAACCCGAGCGCCTCAAGCAGTTCAGTCCAGGCGGTGATGGTTGCCTGCCCGGTCGGACCGCAGGGCACCACGCCGAGTTCGATCTCCCGGCGAATCTTCGTCGCCGCGTCCACCCGCGGCCCCTTCCAGGTGACCGCGACGGTGTCAGCGACTCGCCGCAGCCGCAGGGCCTCGTCAGTCTTGGCGAAGTTTCGCACCGGGTGGGCAAAATACCGGTCGACCTGCTCGATCGGGTCGCGGAACCGGGCCGCCAGGGCAGTCAGCCGCTCGAGCAGTGGATCGGTGTCAGCAACCGGAAATTTCAGTTCAACTTCGTACACTCAGAAGTCCTTCCATCCGTCACGCGATGATCATCCGCAGGCAAACCGGAGCCTCCATCAACCATGCTACCTGCCAACCCGATCGCTCGCCTGACACTACTGGTGATTGTGTTGCTGCCCGCGTCAGGCTGCGAGCCCGGCGGTGATTCCGCCGGCGGGCGACTGGCGGGAGCAGCTGTGCCCCCACTGGCAATCGTCCCCCTCGACCACGTCGCCCCATCCCCAACGCTCGCCGGACGACTGACCCTGCTGAACTTCTGGGGCACCTGGTGCCCACCCTGCCGCCGGGAACTCCCCGGATTGGTCCGGCTGGCTGAGCGATTGCAGGACGAGCCACGATTTCAACTGATTGCCATCTCCTGTGGCGGCGGCGGCCGGGATGACCTCGGCCAGTTGCGGGAGGAAACAACAGCCTTTCTGGCAGCCGCCGGCCTCGACCTTGATGCCTGGGCCGATCCCGCAGCTAGCACCCGGCAGGCCTTCGCCAGCCAACTCGGCTTTGCGGCGTATCCCACCACCTATCTGATCGGTCCCGATGCCAGGCTGCTGGCTGTCTGGCAGGGCTATTCCTCAACCGTTGAAGCCGAGATTGCCCGGGCGGTCGCCGCCGCCCTCAAACAGATGCCGCCACCGGCGGGGCCAGGCTCTCCAGCCGCTGAGTGAACTGTCGCACCACGCCCGCCGGATCGGCAGCAACGGTGATTGCCGCCGCCACCGCAACCCGGTCCACTCCCAGGCCGGCCAGATGCTCAAGCCGATCGGGCGTGACCCCGCCGATCGCAAAGGCCGGCAGACTGACCTCGGCAGCCACCCGCCGCAGGAAATCATCGGGGGCAAAGCTGGTGAATTCCTTCGTGGCTGACGGAAAACAGGGGCCGATACCGAGATAATCCGCACCGTCGAGCACCGCCTGGTGGGCCTCCGCGACGCTGTGGGCCGTGCGACCGATCAGCAGCCGCGGCCCACCGACCCGCCGGGCCAGCGGCACCGGCAGATCGTCGGCTCCCAGATGCACACCGTCCGCCCCGGTGGCGACGGCAACATCAGCCCGATCGTTGACGACGATCAGGCACTGCGGGCTTCCGGACAGTTCGGCATGTCGCCGGGCGGCGGCAACGGCCGCTGCTGTTCGCTGACAGAGCTGCGGTGCGCTGACAGCTTTATCCCGCAACTGAATCATGCCGACGCCGGCAGCAAGCAGCTGATTCAGCAGGCTGGTGAAGGCCTCTTCCGGCAGGCCGGCCGCGATCAAAACACACAGCCGCACGTCCGACAGCCGGTTCCGACTGGCCACGGTTGTCGCCGCTGCCCGTTCAAGTGTGTACAGCCGGTACCGCAGCTGCTCAAAGACCGGCGTAGCCGCCGGCACGACGAGCCGGCCGCACTCTTCCAGGCTGCGGATAGCCTGGGTCCCGCGGGCGGCGTTGGCAGCCACCAGGTCGGCCAGCGTTGTCCGTGGCGGTGTCCGCGCCGCGGTCATCCCGGCACCGACATCGCCCGGCACGTCACGGAGGCGAATCCGGGCCGCAAATTCATCACCGGTGAGCACCAGGGCCAGATCATGCCTGATTGCCTTGGCCAAGCGGGCGAGATGGGCATCGTCCAGGGCGAATCGCAGGGCATCCTCGAGCACGCGAATCGCCTCGGCGGCCCGGTTCGCCGAGGCATCGAGGGTTCGCCAGATTCCCGCCATTTCTGCTGATTGTTCGAGGTCGGGGGTGACCATTGCCGGCTGCTCCGTGTACCAACTCGCCATTGGTCTGAGTCTACAAACTCCCTAAAGTCCTTGGGGCAGGAGCCGGAGAACAGCCTCCGTTTCCTGCTGCTCACCCATCCTGTTCACGTTGCCTCCCGGCTTTGGGGCCACCGTGTCGTTCTTCCGCTCCCTGACACTGCTCTGGCCGGGACTGCCCTGGGCATGGCTCCGCGGCAGCCGGGCCGGTCTTGTGCTAGCCGTCGCCTTCGCCATCTGCCTCGACATGGCAGTGGTGACGACCTGGATCTGGACCGAGTTCGTCGACCTGCGGGTCACGCTGGGAATCTGGACTGCGGTAGCGGTGATCTGGCTGGTCACAACTGTTTCGGCAGTGGCAGCCTTTCCACCACCGCTGACCAGCCGCCGGGACGCCGCCACTGAACGACTTTTCGTCGATGCCCGCGATGCCTACCTGGCCCGCGACTGGCTAACCGCGGAGACCAAACTTCAGACCCTGCTGTCCATCACCCCGACCGACGGCGAGGCCCAGCTGCTCTTCGGCACCCTGCTGCGGCGGGCGGGGCGACTGACCGACGCAAAAACGTCGCTTGAGAAACTGGCCCGCAGCGATGCCGGACTGCCCTGGCGGCATGCCATCGGCCGGGAACTGCAGTGTCTCAAGCGGACTGAACAGGATCGGGCCGAAGCTGCCGCGGACGAGACACTGCCACTGCCGACGGAAGCCCATCCGCGGCAGGCAGCTGCCTGAAAAACCCGACCGGCAGGTTTTCCACGGGAACCAGGGCCACCACGAGACAGTCACCAACGCCCCCCCTACAATAGGATGAGTTGGGCGGCTCCCGCCGCTACGAAAGAGCTTCAATGGAATTTTCTGCGTCGTGTGGCGTAGAGTTTGCACGCCAGAGAATATGTCGGGATTTGATCTCCACGGCTGCCGGAATGGCAGGCGGGTGTTCTGGGCGGGTTCAGCATTTACAAGAGGTTGATTCATGTACGAGCGATTCACAGACCGCGCCCGCAAGGTGATGCAGCTGGCCAACCAAGAGGCCCAGCGGTTCAACCACGAGTACATCGGCACCGAGCATGTCCTGCTGGGCCTCATCAAAGAGGGCAGTGGTGTCGCGGCCAATGTCCTGAAGAACCTCGACGTCGATCTCCGCAAGATTCGCATGGAGGTCGAAAAGCTGGTTCAGAGCGGCCCCGACATGGTGACGATGGGCAAGCTGCCCCAGACGCCCCGGGCCAAGAAGGTGATCGAATATTCAATGGAGGAGGCCCGCAACCTCAACCACAACTACGTTGGCACCGAACACATCCTGCTCGGCCTGCTGCGGGAGCAGGAGGGCGTTGCAGCCCAGGTGCTGATGAATCTCGGCCTCAAGCTTGAAGACGTCCGTGAAGAGGTGCTCAACCTGCTTGGCCACGGCATGGATGAGGGCAGCGAGCGGTCAGGAATGGGTGGCCGCCAGATGGCTGGTGCTGGCGGCGGTGGTGGAGACGCCCCGACCAAGAGCGGCAAGAGCAAGACCCCGGCTCTCGATTCCTTTGGCCGCGACCTGACTGAGCTGGCCAAGCAGGGCAAGCTCGATCCGGTGATTGGCCGGGAGCAGGAGATCGAGCGGGCGATCCAGATTCTCTGCCGCCGGACCAAGAACAACCCGGTACTGATTGGCGAGGCGGGAGTCGGCAAGACGGCGATCGTCGAGGGTTTTGCCCAGCGGGTCATCGAGGGCAACGTGCCGGAACTGCTGGCCGACCGGCGGATCGTGGTGCTCGACCTGGCAATGATGGTCGCCGGCACCAAATACCGCGGCCAGTTCGAAGAGCGGATCAAGGCGGTCATGAACGAGGTTCGCCGGGCCAAGAACACCATCCTGTTCATCGACGAACTGCACACCCTGGTCGGTGCCGGCGGTGCCGAGGGGGCAATCGACGCCTCCAATGTCCTGAAGCCGGCCCTCGCCCGGGGTGAAATCCAGTGCATCGGGGCAACCACACTCGACGAATACCGCAAGTACATCGAGAAAGACTCGGCCCTTGACCGCCGCTTCCAACTGGTGATGGTCGAGCCGGCCACCAAGAGCGAGGCGATCGAAATCCTCAAGGGTCTGCGTGACCGCTACGAGAGCCACCACCGGGTTTCCATCACCGACGACGCCCTCGCGGCCTCGGTCGAACTCTCCAGCCGCTACATCACCGGCCGCTGCCTGCCCGACAAGGCGATTGACGTGATCGACGAGGCGGGGGCTCGGGTGCGGCTGAAGGCGATGACCAAGCCGCCGGATCTCAAGGAAATCGACGACGAGGTCGAGCGGCTCAATAAGGAAAAGGAAGAGGCTGTCGCCAACCAGGACTTTGAGAAGGCTGCTGCCCTTCGGGATCAGGCCGACAAGCTGAAGAAGAAGAAGCAGCAGATGACCAAGGAATGGCGGGAGAAGTCCCGTGAGGCCGACGGGGTCGTCGACGAAGAGGTCGTGGCCGAGGTTGTCTCGAAGATGACCGGGATTCCGCTGACCCGGATGAGCACCGAGGACAGCCAGCGGCTGATGCAGATGGAAGACTCGCTGCACAAGCGGGTGATCGGTCAGGACGCCGCCATCAGGAGCATCTCCAAGGCGGTCCGCCGCAGTCGTTCGGGCCTGAAGGATCCAAAGCGGCCGATCGGCTGCTTTGTCTTTGCCGGGCCCACTGGCGTTGGCAAGACGCTGCTGGCCAAAGCCTTGGCCGAGTTCATGTTTGGAGACGACGACGCGCTGATCTCCATCGACATGAGCGAGTACATGGAAAAGCACAATGTCAGCCGTCTGGTTGGCGCCCCTCCGGGGTATGTCGGCTTCGAGGAGGGTGGCCAGCTCACCGAGAAGATCCGGCGGCGACCCTATGCCGTCGTGCTGCTCGACGAGATCGAGAAGGCCCATCCCGACGTCTTCAACATGCTGCTGCAGGTGATGGAGGAGGGCCGGCTGACCGACTCGTTCGGCCGGAATGTCGACTTCCGCAACACCATCTTGATCATGACCACCAACGCCGGCGCTGAGGCGATCAAGAACGAGTCGGCCTTTGGCTTCCAGAAGCCCGAGGACGATGCCGGCTACGACAGCATGAAGTCCCGTGTGGGTGAGCGGATCGAGCGGGTCTTCCGGCCGGAGTTCCTCAACCGGCTCGATGACGTAATCGTCTTCCATCACCTCACGATCGAGAACCTCAAGGAGGTAATCGACATCGAACTGGCGAAGGTCCGCGAGCGGCTGCTCGATCGGGGCCTGCAACTCGAGCTGACCGAAGAAGCCAAGAAGTTCCTGATCAAGAAGGGCTCGGACACCGACTTTGGTGCCCGGCCGCTGCGGCGGGCCCTCGAGAACTACATCGAGGACCCCGTCTCCGAAGAGCTGCTCAAGGGCGAGTTCGAGGGTAAGGACACCATCCAGGTCGATTGCAAGGAAGTCGCCGGCAAAAAGCAGCTGGTCTTCACTGGCGTGGTCACCGCCGAACCGGTCGCTGCTGGTCCCGCCGAGGAATCGGGCAGCTGACCGGTTTGTGGTAGTCCGCGGTTAAGGCTCATTTACTGCTCTTGCGATCCAGAGGCTCCCGCCCCTGGCTGCCAGCGGTTCATTGACGCGGGACAAGGCCAGCCGGTGCCGCCCGCTGGCTGGTCGCGGGTCAGTCGCTGACGCCGGCTTTCTTCCTCAGCCGGTTCAGCTCACCCCGCCCCCCCTCGTTGACGGCAAAGACAAACCGAACGAGGTCGAGGAAGGCAGCCCGATCCGGTAGCTGCCCGAGCAGCCCCAGCGGCATGGTCGAGGTCGGCTGCTCGATCAGTTCATCGACGTCGTCAGCCGCGAGCACCCGCTGCTTGCCCTTGTCGGTCGGCAGGCTCAGCACCACCTTGTCATCGCTCCGGGAAACAAGAAAGCCCGAGAGCAGCTGGCCGTCGCCGGTCAACACATTCACTGAGCGATACCCTTCACGAATCTTGGCCGAGGGATTGAGAATCGACTCGACGAGGTAGGCCCGGTCAGCGTCGGGCCGCTGCTCAGTCAGCTGCGGCCCCAACTGATAGCCATACGGGACGGCGTGGCAGGTGGCACAGGCCACCTTTTCGTTGAAGAACAGCTTCGCCCCACGGACGGCGTCACCACCGGCCAGCGCATCGGCCACCAGCGTCTCAAGCGGCTCAGCGGCAAGCTCGGCCTGCAGTTGCGGGTTGAGCGGCTTGTCCTCAACCAGTTCCGGACGGCTCCCCTCAGGGAACGGATGCTCAGCGATCAGCTCTTCAGGACTGTAGAAGGTGCGGCGGCTTTTGGTCTCGGCCCGGACACGGGCGACAGCTTGCTCCGTCACCTCGGCGGCATCATTCCCCCAACTATTGCGGACATAGGTCAGGACCGCGGCAATTTCCTTGTCGGTGAACATCAGCCCGATGGCAGTCATCGGCGGCACCCCTCGGGCCGGCTCATACTGCTTGCCGGCAACCCGGATCGGCCCCCAGATGCCATGCAGCGTCAGCTTGATCAGCCGGTCGGTGTCGCCGGTGACCCACTCACTGCCAACCAGCGGCGGATAGATGCCGGCAACGCCCTTGCCATGATCGCGGTGGCAGGTGTTGCACGAGCCCTCCTCGTAAAACACCGTCTGGCCAATTTCATAGAACTTCTTGAATTTCGCATCCGCAAACTTCTTCGACTTGCTCCGGACGTTCTTGGGCTTGGCCGCCCCCGGCAGGCTGCGGGCAAACAGCTTGTCGATGTCATCGATAATCCGGTTGGCATCGAAGCTGCCGCTGTCGACCAGCTGCCGGGCGTCATCACCCAGGGTCAGCATGCCGCTGTTGAGCGCGTTGCGAATCCAGCGATCGGTCGGGGAGGCCGCCACCGTCAGGGCGATCTCGGCCCCTCGCGGTCCACCCAGCCACGATCCGGCCGAGAGCGCTTCCAGCCGCACCCGGGGATGGGCGTCAGCCGCGGCCGGCAGCAGGAACTGCTCAGGGGTCTCAAGCAGATGCAGGCAGTGCCGCACCACGCGGACCGCTGCCGCCCGGATCCGATGGTCAGACGCCCCGAGACACCGCTTGAGCAGGTCGACCGACGGCTGCTGCTGGCCCCAGGTGGCCCAGAGGGCCTCCAACTGGAGCCGTTCGTCGGCGGGATTGGCCTCGGCAAATGCCGCTGCTGCTGCCAGCACGGCCCCGGCCTCACGGCCCCGGAGTTCCCGCTGCGAACGCTTGCGGGCATTCATCTCCGGCAGCTTCAGATTCTCAAACAGGGCCTCAATCGGCTCCCCGGCAATCTCCGGCGGCTCAACCAGCGGCCGGTCGGGATAGGTGATCCGGTAGATTCGGCCATACTCCGAGTTCCGCAACGGGTCGCGGGCACTGTGCTGCATGTGGCCGATCAGCGTGTTGTGCCAGTCGAGAAAATAGAGACTGCCGTCAGGGGCGATCTCGAGGTCGCAGGGCCGGAAGTTGCCGTCCGAGGACTGAAGCAGGTTTTGCCGGAACCGGCCCTTGATCTCACTGCCATCCTCGACAACGGCATAGTCCTTGATGCCGAGGAAGCCGATCGTGTTGGCGTAGAGATAGTCCCCCTGCACCTCGTCAGGAAAGTGCCTTGAGGAGATGAACTCAGCACCCGACGTTGGCCGGGTATGGTGCTCGTAGTTGAACTTCGAGACCTTCCCCATCTCGGCGGCATGGGGCAGCTTGATCGAGTAGCCAAGCAGCCAATACTGATCGCCGCCTGAGGCATCATTCACAAAGGTCTGGCCGTAGGCATCGTGGGCCACGCCCCACGGATTGTTGACGTCGAGCTGCATCACCCGCTCGACCTTCCAGGAATGTGGGTCGAACCGCCAGACGCCCCCGTCGGCCATCCGCTCGGGCCCCCACGGCGTCTCGACCTGCGAATGCAGGAACCGGCCCTCACACATGTAGATGCCGCCGCCGTGGTCGACATCGAAGGCCGAAATGGCGTGATGGGTATCGTGCGGGTCGAACCCATCGAGCAGGTATTCCGTCACATCGGCCCGGCTGTCGCCGTCGGTGTCCTTCAGGAGCACCAGGAACGGCTCCTGCGACAGGTAGACGCCCTCGGGGGCCAGCTCGAAGCCGATCGGCATATGGAGACCATCAGCGAAGACGGTCTCGCGGTCGGCCCGGCCATCACCGTCGGTGTCCTCGTAGATCAGGATCTTGTCGTTCGGCCTGGCGTCACCCGGCTTGTAGTGCGGATAGCTCGGCAGGGTCGAGACCCAGAGCCGGCCCCGGTTGTCGAACCGCATCTGGCAGGGGTTGCCGAGGTTGGGGAACTGCTGCTCCGAGGCAAACAGTGAAACCCGATAGCCTTCCGGTAGCGTGAACTTTTCCAGCAACTCTGCCTCCTCCTTGAGGTAGGTCGTGCTGCCATTTTTTGCACTCACCGCGTAATTGGTTTCCACCGGTGACAACGAGCGACTGCGAGAATCATCGACCGTCGACACGGCCCTTTGCCCCCGGGCGATCGCCCAGATTTCTTGATCCCGCAGGACCGTCATCTGGCGAATCTTCTCGATCTCTTCGGGATAGTTGAAGTTGCCGTAGGGCGCCCAGCGACGGCCGTAGGCATGCACGCCGTTGAGCATGCGGTAGTCGTTTCGCCAGTACCAGGCTTTGTCGGCAACGGCCCGGTGCAGCGGAGTATTGTCGTCCTCGACAGCCAGTTCCTTGCCGAAAAGCGAGCCGAGCAGCAGCGGGGCGAGCCGCCGATAGCCGGTGGCTGACAGATGAACCCCATTGATGGTCAGTGGCTCAGGGGCGGTTGCGAACCAGTTCTTGGTTGGGGTGAAGAGGTCGACAAAGCCAACCTGGTGCCGCTTGGCAACTGTCTCGACCGCAGCGGCGTAGGCCGCAAGCACCTGGTTCCGGGCAGCCGCATCGGGCAGGGCGAATCCGGCCCGCTGCTCCATGGCGATCGGGGTGGCAAGAACCAGCCGGGGCGGACTCTTGCCATCCCGGACATAACACCGCGAAAGCGTATGGCGGACGAAGGCATCGAGTTCGTTGGTGAAGTTTTCGACACCGTCAAGGCCGGCAAATGACTCGTTGAAGCCGAAGAGAGCGACGATGGTGGAGGCCTCGACAATCGTCAGCCATTCGTCGGGCTCCGGGTAGTGACCGATGCCAAAGTGCCCCTTGATCTCTGGGTGAAAGGCCTTGGCTCCGGGAAAGGCCCAGGGATTCTCGTTGCCAGCCTCCGGCCGGAAGCCGGGGGTGTGCCCGGGGAACCCCAGGTTGCGAAAGGTGATTTCCTGCTCGGGGAAGGCCCGGTAGAGCAGCGTCTCAAAATAGTTGTGGTGCTCCATCCGCTCAGCGAGGCCGTTACCAAGAAAGACGATGGTCTCGCCGCGTTGGGGTTCTAGCGGCAGGTGGGTGGCGGCAGCTGTTCCCTCCAGGACCGTCGGCTGGTGATACTCCGGCCGCTGCTGATCAAGCTGCTGCCTCTCAGTCGGCGTGACCGTTGAGATCACCTCAAGGCCTTCGCGGCCGGCTCCACCAATCTCGGCAGCGCTGGAAAGACCTCCTGTGAGGCTGAGCGTCAGGCTCATCCAAGCAGCACCCTGCACCACAACTCGCACCATCTCGCACCTCTTCTGAAGGGACCGGATCAACCGTTTGACTGTAGGCAAAACCACTTCGCCCCACAATTGACCGGGGCACCATTTCCTAGGTTCTCAGGCCGACCTGTCTCGCGAAAGTCCCGCAAAAACACGATCCGGACCGATTTCGTTCGCTCTATCACCGGCCGTAGCTTTCGCCCAAACGGCTCAAGCCGCCGGATCGTTTCGACCGATGGTATCGGTAAGGAACGCCGCCACCGCGGCGATGCCGCGCCATGGACTCACCCACCGCCACACCCTCCGTTCCGACCACCGGTCTGACCGGCTGGTTCGCCAACCGCGTCGCCGACGTCGGTGATCTGGCAATGACACTGGTTGCCGGCATTGGCGATGTCGCCCTGTTCGCACTCCGGACGGTCGGCTGGCTGTTCGCCCGCAGGCAGCGGCGGGAGGTCCTGCTGCCCAACTTCTACCAGATTGGGGTGCTCTCCCTGCCAGTGGTCGCCCTGACCGGGCTATTCATCGGCATGGTGCTGGCCGTGCAGAGCTATGCCCAGTTCAAGGCCCTCGGCCTCGAGACCCGGCTGGGGTCGGTTATCAACCTGTCGCTGGTGCGGGAACTCGGCCCCGTGCTCGCCGCTACCATGCTGGCCGGCCGCGTCGGCAGCGCGATGGCGGCGGAACTGGGCACCATGCGGGTCACCGAACAGATTGACGCCCTGGAGAGCATGGGGGCCAACCCGATCTATTACCTCGTGGTACCCCGCTTCCTCGGCTGCCTGGTGCTGATCCCGACACTCACCATCATGGCCGACTTCATGGGGGTACTCGGAGGCTACCTCTACTCCCACGGTGTACTCGGCATCGACTACCACCACTACTGGGCCAACTCCCGGGAATATGTCGATGCCTTCGACTTCCTGATGGGGCTGTTCAAGAGCTTCTTTTTTGGCGGGGCAATTGCCCTGGTCAGCTGCCACCACGGCTTTCACTGCGACCATGGGGCTCAGGGGGTGGGTCGGGCAGCCACCAACGCCTTTGTGCATTCCTTCGTGTTGATCCTGATTCTCGATCTTTTCCTCGGCATCGGCCTCAACAACGTCCACGACATCTTCCGACCGGAAGGCCCCCGGAGGTTGCTGTAACCATGAACGCCACCGTCACCGAACCGAGCAGCCCGCCCCCGGCGGCCGACCGGCCGTTGCTGGCCGTTGATACGTTGTCGGTCCAGTTCGGCAGTCAGCCGGTCCTCCGCGACATCTCGCTGAATCTGGCTGCCGGAGAGACCCTCGTTGTGCTGGGAGAGAGTGGCTGCGGCAAGACAGTGCTGCTGAAAACCCTGATTGGGCTGGTCCGACCGACTGCCGGCGAGGTTCGGTTCGAGGGCCAGCCCATGGGCCGGATGACCGAACGCCAGCTCGCCCATCTCCGTACCCGCTACGGCTTTGTTTTCCAGGGGGCAGCGCTCTTCGACAGTGCCACCATTGCCGAGAACATCGCCTTCCCGCTGCGGGAACACACGAAGCTGACCGAACGGGAAATCACCGAAATCGTCACCGAGTTGGTCGGTGAGGTCGGCCTTCCCAAAACAGTGCTGGCCAAAAAACCGGTGGAACTCTCCGGCGGCATGCGGAAGCGGGCCGGCCTGGCCCGGGCACTGGCCCTCGACCCGCAGCTGATCCTGTACGACGAACCGACCACCGGGCTCGACCCGATCATGAGCGACGTGATCAACGAGCTGATCCTGCGGGTCCGGCAGCGGCCCCGCACGACCAGCGTGGTGGTGACCCATGACATGCGGACCGCCCACAAGGTGGCCGATCGGATCGTCATGCTCTATCCGCTCAGCCGACTCAGGGCCGACGAGCCGCAGATCATCTTCAGTGGCAGCCCCGACGAACTCGACCGGTCGGAAGATCCGCGGGTGCGGCAGTTCGTCAAAGGCCGGGCCGGCCAACGGCTCGACGAACTCCGTGAGGAACAGGCCCGCGACGAGACCTGGCAGGCTACCGCCCCCCGCAATCAGGAGGAGACTCCATGAATGACCGCGTCATCCAGTTTCGAGTCGGTGTGATGGTGTTAGCGACGGCCATCATCGCCGGCATTCTTGTCGTGCTTTTCGGTGATCTGCCGAGTCTGGTGCAGTCAACATACGTGCTCCGGATGAATTTTTCCGACGCCCGCGGCGTCTCCTCCGGCACCCCGGTGCGCAAGAACGGCATCCTCGTCGGCCGGGTCAGTTCGGTGATGCTCGATGAACGGGGTGGCGTGAGCGTGGTGGCCGACATCGACTCCTACGTGCCGGTTTACCGTGATGAAACCCCGCGGGTCGCCAGCACCATTCTCGGAGATGCAGAAATCGAGCTGGTGGCGGGACGGATCGTGCCTCCCCGGCAGCCGGTGACCAGTGATGAGGTACTGCAGGGGTCGGTCTCCAAAGATCCACTGTCATCCTTTTCGACACTGGAGCCAAAGGTGACGGCATCACTCGAGTCCCTCACCCGGGCCAGCGAGGCTGTGACGGCCCTCTCGACGAATCTCGAAAAAACGTACGTCAAGGATGACATTCAACTCGATCGTACAGTCAAGAAGCTCGACTCCGCTCTCGACACGTTCACACTGGCGATGAACAACGTCAATGACATCGTCGGTGACGCGCAGACCCGCAAACGGCTGAAGGATTCGATCAACGCGCTGCCCGACGTGCTGGTCGATCTCCGGGAGTCGGTCAGCGGCATCAGCTCGACCATCGAGGCGGCCGATCGAAACCTGCAGAACCTCGAGGGGCTATCAAAGCCGTTGGGTGAGCGGGGTGAGTCGATGGTCCAGGGAATCGACCGGGCGATCAACCGGCTTGACACCGTGCTGGTTCAGGCGGCGACCTTCACCCAGGCCCTCAACGAGTCGCAGGGCACCCTCGGCAAGCTCGTCCGCGATCCGCAGGTCTACAACGATCTGGCCCAGGCAGCGGGGAACGTCAACCGGCTGACCCAGGATCTGCGGCCGATCATCGATGACGTGCGGGTGTTCACCGACAAGATTGCCCGCCATCCCGAGCAGCTCGGTGTCCGCGGCGCCCTCGACCGCCGGCCGGGGCTGAAATAACACAGCCCGAGAACACTACGGCTGGTCGGGTAGCTGCTGCGGCTGCCCATCTCCGGTCGCCGGATTGAACAGCACCGGCAGCGATTCCGGCGGCCGGACACCCGCCACGTGATCGAAACCAATGCCCTGCAACCGGTCACCGTAACGCTCCTTCAACCAGGGCATGGTCTGTTCGATCGTATCGGGCTGCAGCAGCACCAGGTCACCTGGCTGGACCGTGTCCAGCACCCGGGCCGCCGCCGTCGCCCAGTCGCCCCCGGGCTCGACCACGGCCCGCCGGCCAGTCGGCTCGACCCGCGTGATCCCCGTCGTGATCAGCTGCGTGATCTCCCCCGGCGAGCGGCCCCGCCGGTAGGCGTCCTCATAGATCACCACGCGATCGAAGGTGCTGCCGAGTAGCTCCCCCTGCCGCAGCAGGTCCTCGTCACGACGGTCGCCAGCGGCCGAATAGACGGCAGTGCGACGGGGATGGGGCAGCGTCTCAAGGGTCCGGCAGATCTGCTCCAGGGAGGGCACGTTGTGGCCGTAGTCGACCACCACCGTGGCCCCATCAAGATCGAGCAGGTTGAACCGGCCGGGGCTGCCGAGGGCACCGCTGGAAAAGTCCTCCAGGCCCAGCCGCACCAGCTCCAACGGGACACCCAGGCTCCAGGCGGCCGCCGCGGCGGCAAGGGCATTCTCAACCTGAAAGGCCACCATGCCGCCGTGGACCAGTGGCACCCGTGCCAGGCTGGCCAGCCGCGTCTCCCGCGGGCCATCACAAAGCACCATCCAGCCGTCGCGGATCGTGGCAGCAAAGCCACCGTCGGCCAGGTGCCCGGTGATGACCGGATGCTCAGGATTGAGGGCGAAGTAGACGACCCGGCCCCGGCACCATTTTTTCATTTCAACCACCAGCGGGTCGGCGGCATTGAGCACTGCAGTACCGCTTGACCGTACCGCCGCAACAATCGCTCCCTTCACCCAGGCGAGCTGTTCGGGGGTGTCGATTTCGTGCAGACCAAGATGATCTCCCGACGCGATGTTCGTCACCACTGCCACATCGCAGGCGTCGAAGCCGCAGCCCTCGCGAAGGATGCCACCCCGGGCCGTTTCCAGCACGGCAGTCGTCACGGATGGCTGCGCCAGGACGCGGCGGGCACTCTGCGGGCCGCTGCAGTCACCGGTGTCGATCTGCCGGTCACCCACCCAGACCCCTTCGGTGCAGGCCATGCCGACGGTCGCCCCACCAGTGACTGCCAGATGGGCCAGGAGCCGGGTCACCGTGGTCTTGCCATTGGTACCGGTCACCGCCGCCACCGGTATCCGGCCGTCATCCCCGGGGGGAAAGAGCATGTCGACAATCGCAGCACCAGCATCCCGGGCCGCACCCGTGGTCGGCTCGAGGTGCATCCGCAGACCGGGGCAGGCATTGACCTCGACAATGCCGCTCGATTGGCCCGTCAGCGGCCGATCGATGCGGGTCGCCATCAGATCGACTCCGGCAATATCAAGTCCGACAATCCGGGTAGCCTCAATGGCCATGCGGGCAATCTCCGGATGCACCTGATCGGTGACGTCCTCGGCGGTGCCCCCCGTGCTGAGGTTTGCATTTCGTCGCAGCAGTACCTGCCGGTCGCGGGCGGGTACTGCCTCGGCAGCCAGCCCCTGCTCAGTCAGCAGCGACTCCGCCACCGAGTCGAGCGGAATCGGTGACAGACTGCCGGCATGATCGGCACACCGCCGCGGGTCGGCATTTTTCCGGGCCAGAAGCTCTCGGACCGATGCCACCCCGTCCCCGACCACAAGCGGTGGGCAGCGGCGGGCAGCCGCGACCAGATTGCCCCCCACGACCAGCAGCCGGTAGTCGTCCCCTTGCAGACAGCACTCGACCACCACCTCCGCCCCGCCGCTGGCAGCGGTTTGATAGGCCTGACGAACCTCTGCCTCGGAGGCCAGCCCAACTGACACGCCCCGCCCCTGGTTGCCATGCCTCGGTTTGATAACCACCGGCAGCCCCAGCTCACCCGCCACCCGCCAGGCCTCGTCGGCCGACACGACCGGCTTTCCGGCAGCGACCGGAATGCCCGCCTCAGCCAGCAGGCTGCGGGTCAGCTCTTTGTCCTGGGCAATCGACTCACCAATCGCCGACGTCCCATCGGTCTCAGCGGCCAGTATCTTCCGCTGTTTTGCCCCGATCCCCAGTCGTACGAGCGATCCTTCATTCAGCCGGCGGACCGGGATCTCCCGCCGCCGCGCTGCCTCGACGATCGACCGGGTGCTCGGCCCGAGTTGCTCCTGGAGCAACTGGTCCCTCAGCCCGGCGAGCAGTGGCCGCAGGTCGCAGGATTCACCCGCAATCGCCGCCGTCAACAGGGCGTGGGCGGCATGCAGGCAGGCAATGGCAAAGCCTTCCTGCTGATATTCGATGATGACGTTATAGACGCCCCGGGTCTTGGTCTCGCGGGCCCGCCCATAGCCGACTGCCGTTCCGGCCAGCGTCTGGAGTTCAAGCGTCACATGCTCAAGGATGTGCCCCATCCAGGTGCCGGTCTGCAGCCGCTGAAAAAACCCACCCCGCTCCCCAATCGAACAGCGGTGCTCAACCATGCTCGGCAGCCAGGCCATCAATCGATCGTTGAAGCCCGGCAGCGTGTGGGAGGGAAAATCTTCGAGCCAGCCGAGGTCAACCCGGACTTCCAGCACGGGAAAACGGGCCCACTGATTGGGGCCGCGGAGTACCTTGATTGATTCGATTTTCATAGGCGGTTCAGCGTGAAAACTCAAGGGTGTTCAGGGGGTGCGCTGGTGCTTGCCCGGCAGGCCGCCTTGCTGGCGAAACCATACCGGTAAATCCCAGGATTTTCAAAATCTCCACCGTTTACTGGCCGGGAGTTCAATGAGGGGCGGGAAAACGGAACCGACAGCTGGGCGGCTGAAGTCGCCACAACATCCCGATCCGTGAAACCTGATGTGCACGTCGCATGCCGAAACAATGAGGCCCAACCAGCTCGGGGCCCGGATTCCGCTGCCCGCAAAAAAAACGGGCCGTGTTGAGGGATCTGGATGTGGTTTCCAGCCGGCACGAAAACTTTTCCGCCCCGACTGTCCGCACAGCTTGCAGAACTGAAACCTGGGGCAGCGGGTGTTTTTTTCAGACAAACTGGCGGATGGTGTGTAATTTCTCTATTCCCTCTCTGTGCCCCACTGGTGTCTCCCGACCAGACCCGCACTGGTGCTGCCGATGCCTTCGGACAATTCGTCCGCCCCGCTTCCCGACCAGCTCCCGGCCGACTGCTTTTTCCTGGCAGCCGGCGAGCAGGTGCTAGCAGCCTGTCAGTCCGACCTCGATCGGGAGGGGCGGTTCTGCCGGAGTTGGCTGGCCCTGACTGACCGGGCGATCTATGCCGAACCAGCCGCGACCCATGCTGGTGGCAGCTCGGAACCAGCCCCGACTGATCGGTCCCCGCGCCGCTGGTCTCTTGCGGCCGACCTCGGCCTTTTGCTGGTCAGCCAGCCCACCCTCGGCCGGCTGGAACTGCGGGCGGGCGACCACCTGCTGGCCCACTGGTTGTTCACACCCGCCGTCACAGACGACATCCACCGCTTCAAGGATGCCTTCGACAGCAGGCTCAATCGGCTCGGCGATCCGGGGCGACCGGTCAGCGCGTCGAAGCCGTCCGACTCTCCGCCCGTTGAACGTCCGCCTGGCTCAGCCACCGCCCTGCTGCGGGTGCTCAGCTTTGCCCATCCCTACCGCTGGGTCGTCATCCTCGGGGTACTCCTTGCGCTGGGCAGCACCCTGGCCAGCCTCGTGCCGCCCTACCTCACCATGCCTCTGGTCGATGAGGTGCTGATTCCCCGCCAGGCAGGAGAAGCAGTCGCCGCCAGCGAGGCGTTGCCGTATCTGGCCGCCCTGGCTGCTGCGGCGGTCATCAGTTGGCTGCTGGGCTGGGGACGCACCTGGACACTCGCCTGGGTCAGCGAACGGATTACCGGTGATGCCCGGATCCGCACCTACGCCCACATGCAATCACTCTCGCTCGACTTCTTCTTCGCCCGCCGGACCGGTGACCTGATCGCCCGTATCAGCAGCGACACCGAGCGGCTCAACAACTATCTGTCGATCAATCTGATCGAATTCTTTTCCAACCTCCTGCTGGTGATCTTCACGGCGGTCGTCCTGTTTTCCATCTCACCACTGCTGGCGGTAGTGACCCTGGTGCCCTTTCCGCTGGTGATCTGGCTGGTGGCCTCGGTCCGCGGTCGGCTGCAACAGGGATTCACCCGTGGCCGGGTGGCCTGGGCTGACATGACCAGCGTGCTGGCCGACACGATTCCAGGCATCCGGGTGGTCAAGGCTTTCGCCCAGGAATCCCGTGAGACCGACCGCTTCACCCGGGCAAATCGCCGGGTGCTTGAGGTGAATGATCGGGTCAACGTGACCTGGAGCTACTTCGGTCCTTTGGTGACCCTGTTCAGTGAGTTTGGCCTGCTCGTGATCTGGGGCAGCGGCGTCTGGCTGATCTTCAACGGCTCGGTCACCGTCGGCACCCTCACCGCCTTCGTCGCCTACATCACCCGGTTCTATGCCAAGGTCGAGTCGATGGTCAGGATGGTGCCGGCCACCCAGCGGGCCGCCGCCAGTGCCCAGCGGATCTGTGAAATCCTCGACTGCCGGCCGACGGTGGCCGACCCGGCCAATCCCCGACCGCTGGGCCGACCGCAGGGGAGGATCGACCTCCACAATGTTCGCTTCCGCTACGGCAGCCGTGAGGTGCTCCATGGCATCAATCTGCGAATCGAACCGGGGGAGATGATCGGCCTGGTCGGCGCCAGCGGCTCGGGAAAATCGACCCTCGCCAACCTGATCTGCCGGTTTCACGACCCCAGCAGTGGCGGCATCGCCGTCGACGGCCTCGATCTGCGGGAGGTGTCGCTCAAGTCCTACCGCCGCCACCTCGGCTGCGTGCTGCAAGAGCCGTTCCTGTTTTTTGGAACCATCGCCGAGAACATTGCCTACGGCCGGCCGGAGGCGACCCCTGCCGAGATCGTCGCTGCCGCCCGGGCCGCTGGGGCTCACGAGTTCATCCTCCAACTGCCGCTCGGATATGACTCACGCGTCGGCGAACGGGGAGGGCGGCTCTCCGGCGGTGAACGGCAGCGGATTTCAATCGCCCGGGCGCTGCTGGTCGATCCGGCGATCCTGATCCTCGATGAGGCGACCTCGAGTGTCGACGCCGAGACCGAGGCGGTGATCCAGCGGGCCATCGACCGGCTTGTGACCGGCCGGACCACCATCGCCATCGCCCACCGGCTGGCAACCCTGCGGCGGGCCGATCGGCTGGTTGTCCTCGATCAGGGCCGCATCTGCGAGATCGGCAGCCACGACGAACTGCTCGCTGCAGACGGGATCTACGCCCGGCTCTACCGGACACAAATGACCGAAGCCCACCCGGCGAGAGTAGTGTAAGACCGCAGCCATGGCATCCGATCAACCTGCAACGCTCCCTGTCGCTCCAGCCAACATCGCTGACTGCCGATTCGAGGCAGACACGAACGGCGGCCTGGTGCTTATTACCGCCGACGGCTGCCGACACGAACGGGTTTTGGTCGTTCGGGCCTTTCCGCTGTCAGCCCCGCGGGGGCCGGTGGCCGTTCTCGATGCCGGGGGTCGGGAACTGCTCTGGGCCGAATCACTCGCTGCCTTCGGTCCCAGCGCCCGGCAACAGCTGACCGACCAACTCGCAGCGGGTGAGTTCCTGCCAAAAATAGAAACCGTTTTGACGGTATCACGGCGGGAACCGGTCAGCTGGGAGGTACTCACCGACCGCGGCCGGCACCGCTTCGAACTGGCAGCGTCAGACGCCGTGGTCCGGCATCCCGACGGCAGTGCGACGGTCACCGATGCGGCCGGTATCTGCTATCTGATCCCAGCTGTCCGGCAGCTCGACCGCCGCAGCCGCCGGCTGGTCGAGCGGTCAGGCTGATCCCCAGCCTTCACCAGCCCGCGTGACCTGCCAGCCTGCCCTTGAAACTGGAGCAGATGCGCCGTTCGTGCCGACTGCCTGCCATTTTTTTCGGGAAAAAAGCCTCAAGTTTCTGAACAATTCGCTTGAAGCCCGCGTCTGGGCAATTAGGCTCGAACCGGTCTGTGGCACCCTTTTTCGGAGTCGAACGATGGCCTGCTTCCCACTTCACATGCTGCGAACAGCTGTTCGCTCTCTCTCTGCCGCCCTGCCGAGTTGTGGCGTTGTGGCCCTCGGGCTGGCCCCGTTGCTGACGGGGGGTTCGGCCGCCGCCCAGTGCTGCGGCCAAGCGGTTCCCGCTCCGGCTGCCATCCAGACCTATCGGCTGGACTATCAGACGGTCTACGACGAGCAGCAGATGACGGCTTATCGTACGGTCTACGAAACCGTCTACGACACCCAAAACTACACTGTGCAAAAGCCGGTCTGGGAGACCGAAACCCGCGAGCGTCGATACACCGTTCAGCGGCCGGTCTGGGAGACCCAGACCCGGGAGGAACGTTCCACGGTGATGAAGCCCGTCTACGAAACGCAGGTGCAGGATCGCAGCTACAACGTCGTCCGCGACGTGGTCGAGACGAGCACCCGCGAAGAGCGGTACACCGTCATGAAGCCGGTCTACGAAACGACCATGCAGCAGCAGGTGACCACCGTTCGCCGGCCGGTCTACGAGACCAGCGAGCGGGAGGAGGCCTATACCGTGACCGAGCCGGTCACCACCATGCAGACCACCTACTCCGTCGGGAGCACCGCCGTTGACGTGGTCACTCCGGTGGCCACTCCCGGCACCACCGCGCTCGGCTGGCAGCCAGGGGGCTGGACCATGAACCCGTATACCGGTGTCTCATCCTGGCGGCGGGGCGGCTTTGCCTGGAACGTCACCCCCGGCGCCGTCGTCAATCAGGTTAACCGGGTCTACCAGCCAACGGTCACGCCGGTGCAGGTGCCGCAGACCAGCTACGTCAACCGAGTCATTACCCGCAAGGTTCCGGTGCAGACTGTCCGCTATATCGATGAACAGGTTGTCCAGCAGGTGCCGATCCAGACGATGAAAATGGTGCCGGAGGTGCAGGTCCGGCAGATTCCCGTCCAGACCGTCCGCAAGGTGGTCGAACGGGTCGAGAACAAGGTGCCGGTGCAGGTCTGCAAATATGTCGCTGAGGAGCAGGTCCAGCAGATCCCGGTACAGGTGCTGAAGTATGTCAGCGAAGAACGGGTCGAGCCGCAGCAGGTTCAGGTCTGCAAGTATGTGACCGAACAGCGAACCACCCAGGTGCCCCGGGTGGTCGCCAAGCAGGTGCCCTACACCTACACCGTGCGGCGGCCAAGAACCGTAGTCACCCGGGTGCCCCTTGATGCCTGCGGGAATCCGCTCGCTGTTCCGGCGGCCCCTGTCGCCATGCCGGCCCCCCAGTTGCCAGCTCCGGCCGCCGCTTCCCGGCCGATGGCTCCCGCCATGCCGGCAACAGCCCCGCAGCAGCCTGCCCCACAGGCCCCGGCCGATGGCAAGCCGGCAGCTACGACCGGCCCAATCAAAACCTACAGCGATCGGCCCACCGATCAGGCCCCGGCCACCGGCGAGGGCTGGAAGGATTCAGACCTGAAGCACGTCGATCCGGAGGCCGCTTCGGCAGGCGACACTACCGGCCCGACCGAGGCCAACCGGCCGCAGGCACCGGCTGAGCCGACCCCCGCTACCGGCACCTCGCTGAAATTGCGGCCAATTCCCGCCCCAGCGACCACACAGACGACCTAGCTGTCCGCGGAAGAAGCTCTCCGTCGCAATCGCGTTCGGCCAGGGGACAACTCTCACGCGGCCCGCGGATGTCTCGCGCTCCGTCAGGGAGCCCCGGCGCAAATTGGACGATCGCCGATGCCGATTCCCTCGGCTCGCGACTCGGGCTTCCTGGAGTTCGCTCCCGCTCAGCCCACCAGCTAAAAACCCCCGCCTCGGGCTTCCCGCAGTTCGCTCCCACTTAGCGCAGCATCAAAACCTGCGTTGGCGGCTTGCAGGGTGCCGGTCGCCCCCGCCTGCGGCGACGGCCTTTATCCACAGAGGGCTAGGTTCTGTCTGAAAAGGCTACCGTTGGCCTGAGAGCGAGCTGCTTTGGTATCTGGCAAGGACGGCGAAGCAGCCAGATTGCAGATCTGGCGATGGAGCCGGACGTAGCCAGAGGGCAAATGAGCCGCTCGAAGCCAGGTACTGATTTTTTAGACAGAGCCTAGGGTCGCGGGTAGGGCCTGACGGCCGCATCGTTTTGCTGCCGTGGCCCCAGGGTACTGCGGCCTTCGGCCGCAATTTTCTGATAGGCCGCCACCATTGCCTGCACCCGGTCGGGCTGGGCGGCTGCCAGATTCGTGACTTCACCCAAGTCGGCAGCAAGGTCATACAGTTGCAGGTCGGCCGCGTCGTCCCCCTTACTCCAGCCGCCCGAGCCGGCACCGAGCACAAGCTTCCACTGGCCGTCCCGAATGGCCGGCAGTCCCCGCATGCCGCAGCTGATGGCATGCTGCCGTACCGGCTGGTCATCACCCCGGAACAGCGGCAACAGGCTGACGCTGTCTTCACCAGCATCCGCTGGCAGGTCGGCCGCGAGCACCTCGGCAAATGTTGCCAGCAGGTCGGCCTGATGGACCAGTTGATCAGACTGACTGGCCGGAGCGACCACGCCCGGATACCGCACAATGAAGGCCACCCGGTGCCCCCCCTCCCAGGCGTCACTCTTGTAGCCCCGCAGCGGGCCACTGGGAAAGTGGCCACGGGCTTCGAGTTCCTTGACGCCAACGTAGGGGGCAAAGCCGTTGTCGCTGGTGAAGACGACAAGGGTCTCGTCGGTCACGCCAGCTCGGTCAATCGCCGCCAGCACCTCACCCACCACGGCATCGGTCTCCATGATCAGATCGGCGCAGGCGTTCTCAAGCCCACTCTTCCCCCGCCAGGGTTCGTTGACCGCCAGGGGTGTATGCGGAGAGGTCAGCGGCAGGTAGAGCAGGAAGGGATCAGGCTGCTTCGCCGACTGCTCGATGAAGGCCACCGCCTCGTCCCGCAACCGGGGCAGCACCGCTTCCAGGCTCCAGTCGGCGACCGCCGGCCCCTGGTTACTGGCCCGATGATCTCTGAAGTCGGTCAGTGACAAGAGCGTGGTGGGAATGCCGATGGTTCGGTTGTTATCGATGAAACAGAACGGGGGCCAGTTGGGCACATCAGTCCCGAAGTAGCGGTCGAAGCCGACGGCAGTTGGGCCACCGCCAATAGGCCGGGAAAAGATCTGCTGCCAGAGCTCCCGCTGCTCGTCGGTGACCGACTTCGGGGTGAGCCGCCCTCCGTCCTTGCGGTGGGTCAAGGCGACAAGTGCCTGCCGCTCCGTCGCCGAGACCGGCCAGTCCCAGCCGAGATGCCACTTGCCAATGCAGGCTGTCCGATAGCCCTGTTGCTTGGCCAGGCTGCCGATTGTCAGTCGGTCGGTGGGAATGAGCGGCTTATCCCAGAGGCCGACAATGCCTGACTGTAACCGCGTTCGCCAGTGATACCGGCCGGTCAACAGGGTGTAGCGGGACGGCGAACAGACACCGGAGGAAGAGTGAGCATCAGTGAATCGCATACCCTGCGAGGCGAGCCGGTCGATCTGCGGCGTCGGGATTTTGCCCCGCTGGGGGTTGTTGCACTGGACATCCCCGTAGCCGAGGTCGTCTGCGTAGATAACGACGATATTAGGGGGGACAGCCAGGGTGGCCTCACCAGTTGCCCAGCCCATCATGATGGCCATCGCGATCACCACGACCAAACGCTGCCCAAAAAATCGCTGCGGCATGCAATCACCTCCTCAGAACCATAGACTTTTACCGACCGGGAAGAGCAGCCGACCCTGGCTGCCGGTTTTAGGAACCTATCTCCCGCCACCACCAACGCTTACGGAAACATCGCCAATGTCTATCCGCCTGCTTCACCTGCTATCCAACGCCCTATTGTTCACCATCCTGACCGCGGTCTCCAGTACCGCCACTGCCGCCCCACTGAAGGCCCTGATCGTTGATGGCCAGAACAATCACAAGAATTGGCCCGAGACAACCCAGATGATGAAGCGGTACCTCGAAGATTCAGGAATGTTCACGGTCAACGTGGTCACCCACGCCCCGCAGGGTGAGGACCCGACCTTCAAGCCGGCGTTTGCGGAGTACGACCTGGTCGTCAGCAACTTTGGCCACGGCGCCGCCGCTTGGCCGGCCGACACCCAGGCAGCACTCGAAAACTTTATAACCGCCGGCGGAGGCTTGGTTGTCGTCCATGCCGCCGACAACTCCTTTCCCGACTGGCCGGCCTACAACGAGATGATCGGCCTCGGGGGCTGGGGCGGCCGCTCGGAGAAAAGCGGGCCCTATGTCTATTACTCCGACGAGGGCAAACTGGTCCGCGACAGCTCGCCTGGCCGGGGTGGTTCCCACGGTCCCCAGGCCCCCTTTACCATTATCGTGCGTGACAGCCGCCATCCGATCACCGCCGGCATGCCCTCCACCTGGATGCATGCCAAAGACGAGCTCTACGACAGCCTGCGGGGGCCGGCCGAAAACCTCACGGTGCTGGCCACCGCCTACTGCCCGCGAACCAAGCGGCATGAGCCGATGCTGATGACGATCGATTATGGCAAGGGGCGGGTCTTTCACACGCCGATGGGCCATGCCAATGAATCGCAGGAGTGTGTCGGGTTCATCACCAGTTTTGTCCGCGGTTGTGAGTGGGCGGCCACCGGCAGGGTGACAACCACCGTCCCGGCCGACTTTCCCACCGCCGACGCCACCAGCAGCCGGCCATTCGACCGACCACAATGACATTGAGCCGGCAACTGATCGGGGTCGACTTCTCCTCGGCACCGACAGCCCGCAAGCCGATCACGGTGGCTGTGGGTCAGCTGCTGGGAACCCGTCAGCCGGTCTATCGGCTGGAGACCATCCGGGAACTGGCCAGCCTCGAAGCATTCGAGCAACTGCTGGCCGAACCGGGCGACTGGCTCGGTGGCTTCGACCTGCCATTTGGTCAGCCCCGGATACTGATCGAGCATGAGGGTTGGCCGACCGACTGGCCGGCCTTTGTCCGGTTCTTCTGCCAGCAGCCCCGGGAGGAACTCCGCGAGAGCTTTCGCCGCTGGTGTGATGCCCGGCCGGTCGGCGACAAGTTTGCCTGGCGGAAGACCGACAAGCCGGCTGGTTCGAGCCCGGCGATGCGGTGGACCAACCCGCCGGTCGCCTGGATGATGCACGCCGGCATCGGCCGGATGCTGGCTGCCGGCCTGACCTTTCCCGCCCACCGGCATCCTGGCCGCCGCGGCCGGCAGCAGCGAATCGCGCTGGAGTCCTATCCCGGCTTGACCGCCCGACAGGTGACTCGGGGCTCGTACAAGAGCGACACGGCAGCCAGCCAGACTGCCGACCGGCGGCAGCGGCGGCGGCAGATTCTCGAGGCAACGATCGCCGGCACCGCCGGACTGGCCGTGCGGCTGGAGGCCAGCGTCGCCTGGCGGCGGCGAATGCTGGCCGACGGCCGGGGCGACCTGCTCGATGCGGTCCTTTGCGGGCTGCAGGCTGGTCACGCCGCGTTGTTGTCTCAATTTGGCCTGCCCCGGGATCTCGATCCGCTTGAGGGGTGGATTGCCACGGTGTCGGTGAAGTAGAACGCCAGTCCACCGCCACTACCGTGCTCGGTACCCGACGCCACGCGAACCACCAACATGCCCCGGTCACTCTTTCCTGCTGACCATCCCGGTGTCAGCCGGCTCTACACCGTGGGGATGATGGCTGACCTGCTGGGAATCGGCCGGGCCACAATCCGCCACTGGACCAGGCGTGGCTTCCTGGCAGCAGCGAAGTCCTCCGGAGCGATCAACTGGTACGACTACGCAATGCTGGTGGTGGCCCGTGATCTGGCCCGCCTGCTGCAGACCGGGCTTTCCCTGCGGGAACTCGACTACAAGCTCCGCCGATTTGCCGGCGGCGATCCACGCCGGGCCGCCCAACTGGCCAGCCGGGTGGTGGTCGATGGCCGGCGAATGAGCCTGCGTCAGGATGCGACCCTCCTCGATGCCGGCGGCCAGCTACAGTTCGGCTTCTATACCGATGGCATGGTCTTCCCCACGGAAGAGCCGGCGGCGGGAACCGAGGGCGGGCCCGGCATCATCGCCTTGGCCACCGCCTGCAGCGGTCCCGAAGATGAGGCGGCCGGTCTTCCCGAAGCCATCGGCTCGACCACCGAACTCCTCGACCTTGCGGCCGAACTCGAAGCTGCCGGGAGCTTTGCCGAGGCGGCGGAAGCCCTCCGGGCAGTCCTCCAGGCTGACGGCCCCTCAGCCGCCGTCACGTTCATGCTGGCCGAGACGCTCTACCGGGCTGGCGACGTGGCTGCCGCCCGCGAGCGCTACTACGCGGCGGTGGAACTCGATGCCGATCACCTGGAGGCTCGCACCAGCCTCGGCTGCGTGCTGGCCGAGCAGGGCGACTTTGAACTGGCTGCTGCGGCGCTTGAGGGTGTGCTCCGGCAGCAGCCGGACTATGCCGATGCCCACTGGCACATGGCCGGGGTGCTGGCTGAGCTGAGCCGTGAAGCCGAATCCCGCCGACACCTGCTCACCTTCCTCGGGCTGGCCCCAGAAAGCCCCTGGGCCGAGGTCGCTCGCGAACGGCTGGCGGTCTGCGACTGATGCAAGGCGGAGGCGAATCATTTCAAGGCTCGCTGGAAGCCCCGGGCCGCGAGCCGAGGGAATGCGTTTCCGGGATCAAAAAAGCGATTTCCCTCAGCTTGCGCTTTTGATGGTGCGCTAAGCGGCACCAAACTCCAGAAAGCCCGAGGCGCGAGCCAAGGGAATGCGTTTCCGGGATCAAAAAAGCGATTTCCCTCAGCTTGCGCTTCGGGCTTTGAAGCATGGGGGGGTTTGCCGGCAAACGCAACGCTGCACCATCAAAACTTGCGCAGGGGGCTTGCTCGGGTGATAAGAAACCACTCGCCGTGATTCCGGTTGGCAGATGCTGCTGATGATTGCTTGAAGGCGTTCTGTGTGCCGAACAGCATTGCCGTGGATGGTTTTTTCAGGACCAGTGAGCCAGCGCAACCTTTCCCCTCAACACATCTCCGGGACGCTGTGGCTCCGTGTGATCATCAACAACAGGCTTCACCTGACCGCTACGCCAGCCAGTCATCAACCACATGGCCATGCACATCGGTCAGCCGGAAGTCACGCCCACTGTGGCGATAGGTGAGCCGCTTGTGATCGAGGCCGAGCAGGTGCAGCATCGTCGCCTGCAGGTCGTGGACATGCACCGGCTTCTCGACCGCCTTGAAGCCGAACTCGTCGGTGGCTCCGTGGACCGTCCCCCCCTTCACGCCGCCGCCGGCCAGCCAGACGGTGAAGCCGTGATGGTTGTGATCCCGGCCAGTAGGTGACTTCACGCCGGCGTCGTTGGGCAGTTCGACCGTCGGGGTCCGGCCGAACTCACCGCCCCAGAACACCAGCGTGTCGTCTAGCAGGCCGAGGCCGACCAGATCGTCAAGCAACGCGCCGATCGGTCGGTCAGCCTCACCGGCCAACTTGCGGTGGCTCTTTTCGATGTTGCTGTGGCTGTCCCAGGGCTGGCCCTGGCCATGCCAGACCTGCACATACCGCACGCCCCGCTCAACGAGCCTGCGGGCAATTAATAACTGCCGGCCGTGCGGCGTATCACCATAGCGGTCGAGCACGTGCTTGGGCTCACGGGTGACATCGAACGCCTCACCAGCCTCAAACTGCATCCGCCAGGCCAGTTCCATTGATGCCAGCCGGGCCTCCAGCTGTGGGTCGTGCGGCCGGCCCGCCAGGTGCTCACGGTCGAGGATCTGCGTCAGTTCAAACTGACGTCGCTGGGCTTCTGCCGCCAGCAGCGGGTGCCGGATGCACTCGACCAGCTCATCAACCTTTTTCTTTTTGGTGTCAACGTAGGTGCCCTGGAAGACACCCGGCAGGAAGGCACTTCGCCAGTTGGCTGTGCCGCTGATGGGATAGCCACCGGGGCACATCGCCACAAAGCCGGGGAGGTTCTGGTTTTCGGTACCGAGGCCATAGGTGACCCAGGCACCTGCAGCCGGCCGCACCAGCCGCGCATCGCCGCAGTTCATCAGCAAGAGTGACGGCTCATGGTTGGGCACATCGGCCCGCATCGACCGCACCACCAGCAGCCGGTCGGCATGCCGGGCCACCGACGGAAACAGCTCGCTGACCTCGAGCCCGCTCTCACCATGTCGGCTAAACCGAAAGGGGGAGGGAAAGGCCGCCCCGGTCCTTCGCTCGGTCTTGAGGGCGCCGGGAATCTCCCGGCCGGCGTACTCCTGAAGTTTTGGCTTCGGATCAAAGGTGTCGACATGGCTCGGCCCACCGTTGGCAAAGATGTGAATCACCGCCTTGGCCCGGGCGGGAAAGTGCGGCGGCCGGGGGGCGAGGCTCGTGGCTGGCTGCCGGGCACTGCCGGCCGCAGCCGCCGCAGACTCACCGTGCAGCAGCCCTGAAGCGGCCAGCCAGCCGAGGCCAAGGCCTGACCGGGTAAGCAGGTCACGGCGTGAGTGCGCGGCATGCAGGTTGGAAGCGGTCATCTGAGCTTCTCGGTTAGTCGATGTACTGAAATTCCGCTGTCGCCAGCAGGGCTTGGGCCAGCTGGGGCCAGGGGCCGAAGTCGGACGGGTCAGCGTCGCCCCGACCTTCCAGCCAGGACCGGGCCAGCACCTGCTCGCGGTCGGTCGGACTGCGGGCCAAGACCGCCCGCCAGAGGGCAGTGATCCGGGCCGCTGGGTCAACGGTCTCGCCCACCTCGCGGGCTGAGCGGGCAGCGACCTGGGTGGCAGCGGCCACCACCAGCGGGGCATTGAGCGCTACCAGTCCCTGCTGCGGGACGGTCGTCTGCGGTCGCACATGGACCGCAGTATCGGGGCTGGCGATATCGAACGTCCGCAGAATGCCCGGTACGTCCTGCCGATCGAGCCAGGTGTAGAGTGTCCGCCGGGAGATTTGGCTGGCATCCAGTGGATCACTGCCGGGGCCGCCACGAGTGTCCGGCATGAGGGTGCCCGCTGCCATCAGCAGGCTGTCACGCCAGGCCTCCCAGGAGAGTCGGCGACGGCTGGCCCGGCTGAAGAGCCGGTTGTCCGGATCGCGGGTGAGCGTTTCGGGCCGTGGTTCGGCCGCCTGCTGCCAGGTCTGGCTCAGGACGATCTCCCGATGCAGCCAGCGCAGGCTCCAGTTGCCCTCGGTCACGAAGCGTTGGGCCAGATCATCGAGCAGGGCCGGATGACTGGGCGGCTCGCCTCGCAGGCCGAAGTCGCCCGGTGTCCCCACCAGCCCCCGGCCGAAGTGATGGGTCCAGACCCAGTTGACCAGCACCCGGGGCGTCAACGGATTGTCGGCAGCGACAATGGCCCGGGCCAGATCGAGCCGGCCACTACTGCCCCGATTGACCTCAGTGCCACCGAGCACCGTGGGCAGTCGACGCTTCTGGACGTCACCCCGGCGACTGGGATTCCCCCGCAGGAACACGGGGCTGTCGCCCGGCTTCGCCTTGTCCCTCAGCACCATGGCCCGCAGGGGCCCGCCCGGCGCCTCGGATTGATGCTTCGTGATAAACCGTTGCCTCCGGCGGTGCTCATCCTGCTCAGACCGCTTCGAAACCCGCATCACCTCGGTCCGCAGCGGAATGAGCGGCGTTCCTGGTTCTCCAAAGAGATGCCGCAATTCGGCCAGTTCCGCTGACTCATTCACCTCCGCTGCTGCGCCGCCGGCCGTTTTTGGAGCCACCCGAATGATCAACCGACCGTAGACCTCGGCAAGTTCTCGCAATGAACGGGGGCGGGCCGATTGCAGTTCCTCGCGAACGAGACGCTGAAGCCCACTTTCAGGTTCAGCCAGAGGTCCCGCCGAGGCCTTGGCGATCTCGGCATCGGAGAGTGGGCCGCTGGCAACCCAGGGGGCAAACACCTTATCTGCTGGCTTGGCCCCATCCAGCAGCCGTTTCAGCCGGTCAATCACCAACTGCTCAAGCTCATAGCCGTCGGCTAGTTTTGGCGGCCGACCGTCGGGCCGGGGGGCCGGCCGGGCCACCTCGAGGAAATAGTCGGCGGCATGAGCCACCGCCTCTCGTACAGCCCGCTCATAGATTGCGTCCTCGTGATCGGTGAGCTGCTGCTGCAGTTCAGCGAGCTTTTTGGCAAAGGCTTCGGCTGCGGGCCCTGCCGCCGGCTCCCCAATGACCGGCAGCTCTTCGGGCATCTCGCAGCTCGCGAAGATGCCATGGAGCGAGTAGTAATCGTCCGTCCCAATCGGCTCGTATTTGTGATCGTGGCAACGAGCGCAGGCAACCGTGAGTCCCATCAGGCCCCGGGTCACCAGATCGATCCGGTCATCGATGATGTCGTGGGTGTTGCCGCGAAATGTTCGGCCCACCGTCAGGAAGCCCAGGGCGGCGAGGTCATCCCGTGGCACCGGGGGCTCCAGCCGGTCGGCGGCGAGCTGCAGCGTGACGAATTGGTTGTACGGCAGGTCTTCATGGAAAGCCTGCACCACCCAGTCGCGATAGGTCCAGGCATAAGGGTACTTCGACGACTGCCCGCCAAAGGCATAGCCGATGGTGTCGGCATAGCGGGCCAGATCGAGCCAGTGTCTCGCCCAGTGCTCGGCATGCTCGGGGGACGCAAGCAGCCGATCAACCACTGTTTCATAAGCCAGCTTACTCGGGTCGGCAGCAAAGGCATCGGCCTCGGCCGCCGAAGGTGGCAGGCCGGTAAGGTCGTAGAACAGCCGCCGGATGAGCCGGCGGGGCTCGGCAGGTGGTGCCGGCGTGACGTGGTCCGCTGCCATTCGGACCGCCGTGAAGTGATCGATCGGATTGCCCAACCAGCTGCTGCGGAGATCGGCCGGCAGGCTATCGGGCAAGGCCGGCGGTTGCCGATGAACCGGCTGCTTGAGGGCCCAGTGCGACACTCGGGCGTTGGCAATCCGCTTAGCCATGGCCTCGGCATGGGTCGGCAGTGAATCGGTTTTGCCGCCGGAGCCAGTCCAGGGAGCCCCAATTGAGACCCACTGCTCGAGGGTGGCGATTTCTTCAGCCGAAAGTTTTTCATCGGGCGGCATCGCCGTCTCATCGGCGTGCCGGATCACATGCACGAGCCGACTCGTGGCGGCATCTCCGGGCACGACGACTGGGCCCGTGTCGCTGCCCCGCAGCATCGCTCCCCGGCTATCAAGCCGCAGCCCCGCCTCCGAGACATCGGGCCCGTGGCACTCCTGGCACTTCGCCACCAGCAACGGCCGCACCTTGGTCTCAAAAAAATTCTCGGCCTCGCGGGAGGTCGACTCGGCCACCGCCCCATTGGCCAAGAGGCAGGCCCACAGCAGTCCGGAGAGCATGCCCCGCAATCGGCCGGACCGAGTTGTGACGCGAGGCAGCATGGAACACCGCAGCGAGGGGGGGGAAGCGAGCCCAACGGGCAAATGGTCGGCGATGCCTTGGAACCGCAGGGGGTGCGTTCGGACTGGAGAGTGGCCTTTTCGTGCCCGGTCAGTCGACAACCCGGAGATACCTCACCGCGCCTTATTATAATCGGCCGTCGGGCAGAAGTCTTACACCCCATGGCTGAAGGGGATGCTGAGAACAAAGGCAATTCCAGGCATTCAAGCGATTTCGGGCTGTCAAGCGGATTGAAATCCGGGCCTTTCGGTCGTTTCCATCGCTGCAACCGGAAAAGGATAGGACGGTCAACGGCACTTTCGCAAGCATCTCGCCCGCCTGCATCAACCGAACAGTTGGCTTCGCCCCCCTTTTGAGGTCAAGTTGTCGACTTGTACGTCTCGTGAACAGCAGGAAAATGTGAAACAGAGCCGACTCACTCGCTGAATTCTGCCATCCGCGAAGACCGCCTCCGAATCGTATTCAATGCGGAAGCGTAATCGAGCATCACGAAGGGCGGGGCACCGGCTCTCAGCGGTGATGAATGTCAATCATCGGCAGATCATCCGGTGATGCTTGCTCGAGTTCCCCATCACCATCGGACTGCGCCAGCTCACCCCAGTCGACCGGCGGACCCCGGACCGGTGACACATGTGGTGGCTCCAGCGGCTCACCAAGCTGCATCAATATTTTTCGGATCGCCCCCCGGTCAGTGATGAAGCTGATCAGCCGGATATCGCCACCACAGCTGGGACACGCCAGCGGAAGCGCCTCTCCCAGCCGAGCCAGCAGTTTTGCCCAGGCGATCCGTGACGTGTCGTGGTGTCAAGGCTTTGCATCAATAGTGCCAGCCAAGCCGCAGCAGTCTCCAACCGTGACACCGGCATGCTCGCCAGTCTTCACTTCCCGCTGCTTGCCGATATTCCCGAAGGGAAATCTCCGCGACATCGCTCGAAAAAAGCCCCGGTGCTTGGCATGCACACCACCGTGCCTGACGAGCCTGTCAATATCTTCGAGCAGCCCACGAATAAAGAAGCTTCCCGCCCCGGGCGACTGGGACTCGTAAAAGACGGCCCCAAGATCAAGGTCGCGTTCTGCCTCAGGCAATATACGAATCCTCATCCATGACGCCCCAACAGTCGCTGCCGAGCGTCCTCCCAGGCTTCAAAGTTTGTGCGCCCCTGACGCACAGCCTCCCGACGCTCCTCCAGCACTGCCCCATGCCACACAGGTGATGGAATCGTCTCTGGATTCTGCGACAGGTCAGTCCAGAGCCTCTCCATCAGCGCCAGCTTTTCGGTGGTGGTCAGTTGATCTAATGAGATATCGGCGCTCATTGCGGGATATCTTCCTGGCGAACTGCACGGAGGATCACTTGCCGTGTCAATGGTAAAGGGGCCTTTTGACAGGGGACTCTCGTTCAATCATCTCACGCAGCCAGCTCTCTGGTCAGCCGTCGTTTGATGACCACTGAGCCGGCTGACACTGCAAAGCACCAGCCGGCCAGCGCCAGGCACTGGGTCGGCACATTGACGCCCTGATCGATCAGCAGGCCGGTCAGGCCCGGACCGATGGCAGTCGAAAAGACCATGATCGTGGTGGAAAGGGACCGAATCGCCCCGAGATGCCGAGTGCGGTAGAGCGTCGGCAGAAACGCCCCCCAGAGGGCACTGGCCATGCCCATGGTGACGCCCATCAGCCCGAGGGCGACATACCAGAACGCAACCTGGCTGGCCGGGCCGATGACCGCCATGCCCAGACCGATCGGCAACAGCAACACCGGCAGCAGCCAGTGCCGGATTGCCTCTCGCCGCTGCCAGTGCCGGCCACCGAGACCGGTCTGCTCCTGCTGGGCCGCCATCGCCTGTGGGGTGCGACTGCCGGCCAGCAGCCAGCCGATCAGCGGCGCGACTGCCAGCAGCAGCAGGGCGGCGGCAGCCGCCCAGAGTGACCGCCAGCCGAGGGTGTTGATGGTGAGAATGGCTGGGGCGGCCAGCAGGATTTCACTGGCCGGATAGCCGAGGTTGGCGATGGCCACCGCTCGGCCACGCAGGGCAACGAACCAGCGGCCGATCGCGGTCATGGCGATGTGACCGAACATGCCCTGGCCGCAGAACCGCAGCAGGAACAGCGAGCAGCCCAGCAGCCAGACCGAGTGGCCCACCGCCATCCCAGCCGCCGCTGCCGCAAACCCGCCAGCCGTGCCGATGGCCACCAGCCGGGGTGAGACCCGGTCAACCACCGAGCCCTGCCAGAACATCAAGGCTGCCGAGGCGAGCGTGGCCGGGGTGTAGAGGCCGCCCCAGCTGCCGTCACTGAGGCCATACTCCTGCTTGATGGCAGCGGCCGACAGCGAAATAAACCAGGTCTGGCCACCGGCCGAGGCAAAGGTGAGCAGCAAGCCGGGCGCAAGCCAGCGGAGGTTGTCAAGCAAAAAGCGGAGCTTTGGGCAGGCCGGGTGCGGGGAACCTCACCCCACCACGTTGCCGCCGGAGATACAATGCGGGCCGCCCGATACCGTCCGGCAGCCCACTTCCCGGCGATGCTCGGTGGCCGCGACACCCGCGATTGAGCAGACTGTCGATAAAGTCTGCCGCCGCAGGAAGCGGCGACCGGCAACCTCGAAAACCCTTGGCGTTGGCGTGGTTGCCCTAGGTGGACTATCGTTCGCCCGCATTCGCGGGCAATGGCCATAGCGGATTTTTTCCACGGATCGTTAGCCCCAACCGCTCACCTGAAGGAGTTTCCCATGCAGATGTTCCGCCACGGTTTCCTCGCCCTGCTGCTGCTCATGCTGATCGGCGTGGCCGGCGCAGCCGCGGCCGAAGCTGTCTTTACGGTTGTCGAGGACGCAACCGGTGGGGCCATCGTCTCCCTCAACGGCCAACCCTTCACGAACTACGTCGTCGATCAGAGCAACAAACCGTTCCTCTGGCCGGTGATCGGGCCGGACGGCAAGGAGATGACCCGGTGCTATCCAATGAAAGAGGTGCCTGGTGAGGCGATCGACCATATCCATCACCGGGGTGTCACCTTCGGCCATCAGCGGATCGCCGCAACCGACACCTGGCATGAACGGGAGAGTTGGGGGCCAAACGGAAAGGACAGCCGGCTCGCCTTCATCGGGAGCATTCGCCATGACCGCTACCGGAAGCTTGCCGGCGGCAAGACAGCGGTGATCGACAGCATTGCCACCATGCTCTCCCCGACCAACAAGCCGGTGCTGACAGTCGAGCAGCGGCTGACCTGTGCAGTCGAAGGCGATCACCGGCTGATCGATATTGCCCTCGATCTGGTGGCGGCCCACGGCCCGGCCACCATCGAAGACTTCAAAGATGCCGGCCTGTCGATCCGGGTGCCGGAGTCAATTCGGGTCGATGCCAAGCAGGGGGGCGAAATCGTCAACAGCGAGGGCGACCGCAACGCCGACGCCTGGGCCAAGCGGGCCGCCTGGGTTGACTACCACGGGCCGATCGACAGCCAGACCTATGGAATCGCCTTCCTGGGCCACCCCAGCACCTTCCGCCACCCAACCCCGTGGCATGTGCGGACCTACGGCCTGTTCACAGCGAACCCGTTCGGACTGAAGTCGCTTGGACTCCAAAAAGAGTCGGGAGTGATCACGCTCAAGGCTGGTGAGCGGATCGCCCTCCGCTACCGGCTGCTGTTCCATCGCGGGGACCGGCAGCAGGCTGACATCGCATCGGCCTTTGCCGGCTATGCCGAATCAACCCCGGTAGCACCGGGGTCATGATGGTCGAACCCTCTGGAGCAGCTGCAATGAAAGGGGACAGAATCTGCGACCCTGCGGGGCAGTGTGTTCCCAAACGACTGTTCTTCCTGCACCTCCCGAAGACCGGGGGCACCACGTTTTGCCGGTTTCTGGAAAACAATTACCCACAGCAGGATTCAATCGGGCCAGAACTCTTTGCTGCCCTTCGTGGCCGATCGGGTGAGCCAGAGGCCTTCGTCGCCATGCTCGCCAATGTCCGGCTGATCACCAGGCTGCATCTCGATTACTCCTATGTTGAGCGGCTACAGGCCATCCATCCGCTGCTGCGGGTGCTCACCATCCTGCGGCCACCGGTGGAACGGGCACTCTCCAGCATTGACCACTGGCGGCGGGTACCGGCGGAAAGTATCCAGAAAGCTGATCCCGCCCGGCGAGAACTGCTCACCGATGTCCGTACCATGCCGCTGGCCAACTTCGTCGAGCGGCACCACGAACGGCTCTCCGATCGGCAAGCCAAACTCATCGGTGGAGAGCCTGATGAATGCCAGCCAGTTGATCGCACCGAGCTGCGCGAAGCGGCCCTCCGGAACCTGCACCAGATCGACTACGTCGGCGTCACCAGCCAGATCCTGACCTTTGCTGCCGCTGTGTCGCACTTGATGGGGTTCTTCGACTCAATGAATGCCCACCGGCTGAATGTGAGCCAAGCCACCAGCCGATTGTCGGCCGAGGAACGCCAGTCCATCAGCGGGCAGCTCGCCGAACTCAACCAAGTCGATATGGTGGTCTATCAAGAGGCCGAACTGCAGTGTGAGCGGCTCATCCATCGCTGGAAGAGGGCCCTGTACGATCGTACGACCCCTCCGGCTCCACGGCAGCTGCCCGCCGGCGAGACAGCCGTGTTCTCAATGGGCGAGCCACTCGTGGGTGATGGCTGGCACGAACGCGAAGGGGGTATTCACGCTGCGTGCCGGTGGGCGGGACCGCAGCGGTGCTCGTCGCTCTATCTTGCTGTTGTGCCCGAAGGAACCTTCAGGGTCACGATCTGGATGCCGTCGGTGATCAGTGGTGAGGTGGTCGCCGGCATGGCGGTGCGGGTGGCCGGCAGGCTGGCTGAGCATGCGATCACGGTCTGCGAGGGCTTCCAGGTCGCCACCGCTACGATCAGCGTCGCTGACACCGAGTCCCGCTGCCTGCCCGTGGAGCTGGCATTTCCTTGCACCGCATCCGCCTGGGATATCTGCGGCGCAGCCGACCACCGCCAAAAAACCGTGGCGGTCGAACGGGTCGAGGTTCACCGGCTCGCTTGAACCACGACGATTTCCCGGCATGGCAACCTCAGGCCGTGGTGGCCAACTGCTCGGCTCTGAATCTGTCGGCCCAGGCTTGGTTGAGCGGTGAGGCCTGCCGGTGCGGTAACAGGGAAGAGCCCATGGGCGACTCCGCTGCAGGCAGCCCACAGTATTTGAGCACACGTCCCACACTACCCGTTGGGTCCTTGGCAAGCTCGTCATAGCTGAGCACCAGAGGCTTCAAGCCGCGACTCGTGAAAAATCGTTGCCAGCAGCCGAGCTGGTGGTCGATGCCGGTGAGTGCAGCTGTGATCGCCTCTGGATCGTAGACCGGCTGCTGCCGCGGGGACTGAAAGCTGATCCAGGCCGAGGTCTGCTGGGCGATGACCAGTGAGACCGCTTGGGCTACGCGGTCAGCGCGGGTGAGCTGGACAAACCGCTCGAACTGAAAGAGGCCAAAGAGTTCCGGATCGGCAGCGATCGGTTCAAACTGCGGCCAGTGGGCCTTCACGCCAAACCAGCCGCTCGGAGAGGTCCGCCTCCGCAACAGTTGCCGGAAAAGGTCGTAGTGGGTGGTTGTACCCAGTCGAGCCTGCCAGTCGGCGATCCGGCCTCGGGAGAAGTATTCCAGCGGACTGCCCAGCTGGCCTGTCGCCCGCAACAGGTGACCGAGGTAGTGGCTGCCGCACCGTGGTGTAGAGGCAATCAAATAGCTGCGGGCAGTCCCCAAAAAATCCGGAAAGTCATAGGCCTCGCCGAATTGGTCCCAGCTGGTCATGGCGTGCCCCCGGTGCTGCGCGGTGACTGGTGGCAACAGTCTTCGACCTGGCGGGCCATCGCCTCCCAACGGGCCTGGGTGCCTGACGCATGCGACAAGGGCGGTAGGGGAAGGCCCTGGTCGAAATGGGCCAGCAGATCATCCACCGTGGCAAAGCTGAGCCACCCGTGCTCATCGCAGAGCTGGCTGGCCTTGGCCGATTTCGGCCAGCGGGGGTCCCCCGACAGTGGCTCGACGAAGGCGGCCGGGGTGCCGACGTTAGCGGCAAAAATCAGTGGATGCAGCCGGCCGACGCTGACCACGGCAGCAGCAGCGGCAATCTCCCGCTGAACCCGGCGGGGGTTCCACCAGTGGACTTCACGGGGCAGCTGCTCAACAGCCGGCACCCAGTCAAGAAACCGCTCGTCCTCCGGGCAGCAGGGCAGCAGAGCGATCTCGTCGTAGCGATCGGCCAGCCGACTCACCAGTTCGGCAATGCTCTGGCAGTAGGCCGACGAGAGCAGCTCCCGGGGAAACTCTCTGAGCGTGATCAGCACCCGATCGGTTCGGGAAACAGGCAACGGTCCATCGGTCGGCAGGGCAACTGCCCAATCGGCTCCACGGTGGCAGTGGGGAGCCAGTTCGGACAGCACCTGGTGGCTGCCGCCCGACCGCACGGAGACAAAGTCGAACAGGCCAAGGTAACTCTGCAGGGCGGCGGCAGCAGCCGGTGTGCTCACCGGCTTGGCATCAACGCCGGTCAGCAGGGCTGGCTTGCCGTGGCTGCGGGCATGGACCACCTGAGCAGCATTGAACCCGTGGGGCAGGCCGCCACCGCCAACATGCACCGCAACAACATCGTGGTCGGCCACACAGCCGAGATTGCCCTGATGGACGATCGGACACCGGTCGTAGGGATACCAGTTCCAAAAGCCGTCATAAGCGCCATGCTGATCGACGCTGATGATCAGGTCGTAGTGGGGCGAGAGCCGTTCGTACTGGGCCTGAAGGATTGCCTCGTCACCGCAGTTTCCCCGGCCAAAGAAGCCCGACAGGACGATGGTGCCGCGGGTCGTCGGCAGCTGCTCGGCCACAGGTCGATCTCCGGAGGTGGTGGCGGTGGCCGGCTGCGGTCCGGCCGCCAGCTGGGAACCATGACCGATTGCGGCCTCCAGGAATAGACCGAAGCAGGGTTTTGATCGTAGAGATTCGAATCGGTGGGGAGCGGGCTGTTTCTCTGTTGCAACGGCAGTTGCGTTTCATTATCGTCCCCGGTTTTTCTGACACCGTGTTCCGTATTTCGAGAGGACTGAACGCATGCGGGTTCTGCATTTTTCTACCTGGGATCGGCCCTGTGGGATCGCTACCTACTGCGGCAACCTGGTGCGGGCCCTTGATGACCTTGGTGTCGAAAACGATGTCTACCCCCTGCAACCGGAACTCTGGAAGAGCTACGTCGCCAGCGACGTAGCTGAGTTGCAGGAAGATATTGTCAGGCAGGCACGTGGCTACGATCTCGTCCATGTCCAGCATGAGCATGGGCTCTTTGGCCACGGTCTGGGCTACAAAAATTCGAGCCGTCACTTTGGCGGCATCCTGCGGAAGCTGCAGGCTGCGGGGATTCCAGTGGTGACAACTTTTCATACGGATCCGCTGGGAGACGACCGGTCGAGGCTCGCACGGCCGTCGCTGGCCACGCTCCGTGAGGGTTTCAGGAACATGCAGCGGAGGCTCGTGTGGCGGCGAAAGGTCAGTGCACGTTTCGGCTCTTCACCAGAGCAGGCGAAGGCGATCGTTCACACCATGTCGAGCCGCAGAGCCCTGATCCGGCAGGGGATGCCGGCCACGGCGGTGCATGTGATTGAGCACGGCTGCCTGGCCCCTCGCGATGATCAGGCGGACGGCCCGGCCGCCAAGCAGGCCCTTGGTCTGGCCCCGACCGACACCCTGCTGACCATGTTCGGCTTTGTTAGTCCCTACAAGGGACACGACCTGGCCATTCAGGCCCTCGAACGGCTGCCCGAGCATGTTCACCTGGCAATCTGCGGTGGCTCCCACCCCGAGGCTGATGACGATTACCTGGCGTCGCTCATCACCCTGGTGCACGATCTCGACCTGGATGATCGGGTCACGATCACCGGCTGGCTGGCACCGGCGGAGGCTGAACGCTACTATGCGGCTACTGACATCTGCCTCGCCCCCTACACCACCACCGATCTGTCAGCCTCCGGTGCCATCACTTGGGCGCTCGCCTCGGGGAAGCCGATTATCGGCAGCAAGGTTCCAGCCTTCCGAAACATCTGCCATGAACAGCCCTGCATGCTGCTGACGACACCGGGCCGGGTCGATGAGATTGTCTGGGCGGTCGAAAAGCTGAGCACCGCGCCGGCATATGCCGAACGACTGGTGACGGCTGCCCGGTGCTATGCCGATGCGCACACCTGGAAGGAAACCGCGATCGTGACGAAAGACCTCTACCGCCGGATCCAGAGTGGGGTTTCCGTCCATGCTGAGGGCGTCAGCCGCCGCCTGCTGGTCGATCGGGATGATGCCAGCCCCCCTGCCACGAAATTCCCACCACCACGTTCGCTGGCGATCTTTCCCGCTCGCGAGCAGACCGACATGCCCGAGATTATCGCCCGGCCGCAACGACGGGCCGCGTAAGGCTCAGGACTTGCGCGGTCGCTCAGCTACCACGGGTCAGCAGCAGGTCGGAGTGGGGGACCGTAAAGAGCGCTTCCCGCGTGAGCGGCTGCAGCGCTGGCAGCTGACCGATACCGGGATAGTTCTCGGGGCAAATCCGCCGGGCTGTGAAGCCCTGCTCATCAAGCAAAAAGTCCCACATGGCATCGATGGTCGGTCGGTGGTCAGCAAATGCCCGGTAGGAATGGGGGTCCCACTCCATTACGATCGAGAGTTCGGGGCTGCCGGCGATTAGTTCACGCCCCCCGGCAATGACGAAACTCTCAGAGCCTTCAGCGTCAATCAGCATCGCTTTGACTGGAGGCTCAATAAACGAATCAAGCGTGCGACCTTCGCTCTCAATCTCATGAAACAGGCCACGCGGAATGAACATCCGATTGTCATCCAGAATGTCGGGCACCGTCTCCGCCGACCAGAGACAGTCGGGCAGCTGCCGGGGTATCCGGGCCCGAGAGAAGAGATTACCACCGCCGATGAACTGCGGGTCATAGGCGAACTTCAGTAGTGTTTGGTGTGACTCGGGGGCAACGGCGGCAGCGTTGTAGGCCCGAATAATCCCAGGAAAACCACTCCAGTACACCCCTTTGACAAGGTAGGGAAAGACGACCGGATTGGCCTCAATCGCATGAACGCAGCCCTGGCTCCCCACCCGCTGGGCGGCCAGCGCACTGTAGTAACCGAAGTTGGCCCCCACGTTGACGACATGGTCACCCAGCTCCAACAGGCTCAGAAAGACCGCGTTGGTCCAGGGTTCGATGATGCCATCGCGGATGATGCCGAGGGCGACATCGACATTCCAGGCGGGAACGACCAGAAAGAATCCATACACCGTTTCGACCGCCAGCTCATCACCAGTGAGCCGGATGATCCGTCGCTGTGGCTTCTCAAACAGTCCTGCCATGGCCTTGTTCCTCTGGTTTCGTTTCCCGTCACAGTTGCGTCGCCTGCTGGTTGTAGCGAAGCGGCGGCTCCTTGGAGAAGGGAGAATTGCAGTGGACTCACCACCGACCAGACCGAGGCTGTTTTGAGGCACGCTGCCCTCGCAGACTGTGGACAAAGTCTGCCGCCGCAGGATGCGGCGATTGGCAACCCCGAAAACCCTCGGAGTTTTCGGGTGTTGCCCAAGTGGACTATCGTTCGCCCGCATTCGCGGGCAGGGGCCATGGACGGCTTTTTCCACGGACAGCTAGGAAACGCCATTATGGTTTGAGCAAGGCCACAACCGAGCTGGCCTCATTTGCGGCCGGCCTCCTCGAAGGTGTAGCCAAAGTGATCGATCGTCCGGGCAAAGAGCTGGGCAACCCGGTCGCGGGCGGCTGCATCATAGAACCGGCTGTAATGCGGGCGGACCCCTTTATTCTGCAGGTGCGGCAGCTGGTGGCGGGGAATCCCCAGCCGGTCACAGACTGCGTCAAAGTCGGCCTGCAACTGCTCGAACCGCAGAAAACCATCGACCAGTGGCTGGCCGGTAGCCGGATCGAAGTACCAGCAGTCGTTGATCGGCTCCTCGTGATACGGTGCCGGAACCGCAGCAAAGTCGAACTGCTCGACGAAGGCAGCAAAATTGTCTGCCGCCGGTTGCTGGTATCCGTCAGGGTTGAGCAGCCGCATCCTCCGGAATGACACCATCAGATCCCAGGGATTGCGGACGATGGTGAATTTGAACAGGGAATCCCAGGTGTCGTGGCCAACAGTCTCTCGAATCGTCTCCGGCAGGGCATGGGTGTTGAGCGAGGTGTTGACCTGGTACCGCTTGGCCCGCGGGCGATCGGCGCAGGCATGCTGCGGGAGCGGCGTCAGGTGGCTGGCCGGAAATCGTTGCAGCTCTTCGGGATCGAGAAAGACCGCACTGACGAGATCGCCGTCACGACAGCTGGTGCCGAGTGCCTGGAGCACACTGGTGCCACCCACCTTGAAGGGCTTCAGAAAAAGAAAGTGATGACTATGGGAGACGATCATGAAACCGCCTTGGAGAGATTATGTTTCACGAATGCCTCACTCATGAAGCGGTTCACGAGGCTGAGTTCGTGGGCTGGAATTTCTTCGAGTGAACGTCGATGCTCCTGCTCAGCGAGCCCCGACGAAAAGGCAGTCCCAGGCAAAGCGTAGTCGGCAACCAGCCGGGCGTTGTTGGTTTCATAGTGTTCGTGAACCCGGCACCGCTCAGCGGCAGTCAGATAGTTGGGGGCTGAGCCGAGCCAGTCAGGCAAGCCTTCACGCATAGCTCGTAAAAGTCCGATTCGCATCGCTCTGGCAGCGGGCTGCTGTGACGCACGGCCGTAATGGTGGGGAGCCAGTTGCAGGGCGAAGGCCAAGCCCTTCCAGCCGAGGGACGGATTGATCGGCTCTGCCAGTGGACTCGGATGAACGTCAGTGAAGCTCCTGAGGAGCATGCAGAAGTCACTGACAATGTCACCTCCCGGGAACAGTTCCCGGCGGTAGGGCCGGACAATGACATGCTCTCGCCCAAGCAGGCGGGCAAAGCAGTCGAGGTAATCGGCGTAAAACATGTTGCGGACCCGATCGGCATTGAGATAGTCGGTCGTTCCCCAGAGGGCTTGGGTAGGCAATACCTTGAGGGCCTTTGCCTTCTGGTTGTAGGTTGCCATCCAAAGCTCCCGCTGCGGCCGCACATAGAGCACGACGGTGACGGCGGTAAACAGCGGCTCAACCGCATCAATCAGGGTTTCCACCCACTCCTGTGGCATTGCAAAGAAGTGCTCCGAGCTCATCACCACCAGCGAAGGGGTGGTCTCTGCAATCAGCTGTCGGAGGTGCTGCAAATAGGTCGTGAGGCTGTGGGTTTCACCTTTTCTGTGGACCAGACCGACCGCTTTTTGGAACAGTAGGTGAGACAGGTCATCCGCACCGACCTTCGGATAGAGAATGCCCTGCGTGCGGAGCGTCTCCCGCTGCTGCTGGAAAAAGACCTGCAGGGCGGTACTACCGGTCTTGTGGGTCCCGAGATGGAGCAGCAGGTGGGGCCGACCACCGAGCGCGCGGTCAAGCGTCGGGGCTGTGAGCGGGACAACTCGAGGGCCGGGAGGAGCGTGCATGCTCCAGATCATCTGATCCACCTGCTCTGACGGCAAGATCAGTTGGACGCTGGTGGCGTGCGCGGCAGCGCTGATGTTGGCACGGCTGCCGGTGGCAACAAGACAGGTAACTCACGCGGAATGAGCTCATCCTCAACACGGCCGATCATTGGCACGGCTGGCGATCCTTACACCCGCCAGGAGCTCAAAATTCTGAAGTGACAGCTACGCCAGAATACCCTTCACCACATGGCCATGCACATCGGTCAGGCGGTAGCGGCGGCCCTGGAACTTGTAGGTCAGCCGCTCGTGGTCGATGCCCAGCAGGTGAAGCAGCGTGGCATGAAAGCCATGCACATGCACACCATCGCTCGCGACGTTGTAGCCATACTCGCAGGTCTCGCCCCAGCTGACCCCCGGCTTGATGCCGCCACCGGCCATCCAGCTGGTGAAGCAGCGGGGGTGATGGTCACGGCCAAACTCGGCCCCCGGCCGGTAAAGCCCCTGGCAATAGTTGGTGCGGCCAAATTCACCCCCCCAGACCACCAGGGTTTCATCAAGCATGCCCCGGTCGGCAAGGTCCTGCACGAGGGCCGCGGCCGGCTGGTCGATCTCTTGGCACTGCCGTTTGAGGCCACCCTTGAGCCCGCCGTGATGATCCCAGCCCTGGTTATAGAGCTGGATGAACCGCACGCCCCGCTCCGCTAGCCGCCGGGCCAACAGGCAGCTGGCGGCAAAGCTGCCGGCATCCTTGGCGTCGGGACCACAACGGTCGAGGACATGCTGGGGCTCGTCAGAAAAATCGGTCGCCTCCGGGACGCTCGCCTGCATCCGACAGGCCATTTCATAGTTGGCGATCCGGGCGGCGATCTTGGTGCGGTGGTTCCGCCGGAAGGGTTTTCTCAGCCGTGAGGCCGCCGCTGACATGCTCACCTGGCAACACAGCGGATTCTCAGTCGATGCCAGCGTTCGGATTGCGCTTACTGACCGGGACGTGCCGGGGTACTTCCGGAGTCTGGAGCATCTGCTGCGTTACCGCGGCCGGCCGGCGTTTGCGCTAGATCGGCTGTCGGTCGTGCTGGGTACTGGCAACCGACTCGAACGGGTTCGCTACACGTTGCCTCGGCACAAGCGCGGGAACTGGGTTGGCCCGGGACGTTCGCGAAAGTCGACGCGGCCTTGGACCAGTGGTGTCATCGAGCTGACGCCGTTTGAGTTTCTTGACCGGTTGGCAGCGCTGATCCCACCGCCCCGGCGGCACCGGCATCGGTATCACGGGGTGTTTGCGGCGAACCACCCGCTGCGGCAGGCCGTCACGGCGCTTGCCATCGGGAATCTCAGCAAGCAGCGGGACGCGAAGACGGGCGAGCATGACGGTGTCTCGGCTACCGCGGGTAGTGGCTGCTGCGGTTCAGCGGGAACCGTTGATGAAAAGTCGTGCCATCATGACACGTCGCGGATTGCCTGGGCGAAGCTGCTGGCACGGGTGGGGGAGGAGTTTCCACTGGCGTGTCCAAGCTGTGGTGGCGATATCCGGCTGATCAGCTTCATCACTGACCCGGGACCGATTCGGAAAATCCTGACGCATCTCGGCGAACCGCTGGAGCCACCGCGCGTATCACCAGCGCGGGGGCCGCCGGTCGACTGGGTTGACCTAGCGCAGTCCGATGGTGATGGGGAGTTCGAGCAAACATCACCGGATGATCTGCCGATGATCGACATTCATCACCGCTAAGAGCCGCTGCCCTGTCCCTCGCGATACCACAAACGTGCAGCCGCATTGAATGCGATTCGGAAGCGGTCTGCGCCGATCGCAAATTTCTCCGCGTGAGCCAACGCTTTCGCGTCTTTATCCGTCATTCACGAGGCGTACGAGTCGACGACCTGGCCTCAAAAGCGAGCAGAAGCCAACTGTTCAGCTGTTGCCGGCGGGCGAGATGCTTGCGAAAGTGCCGTTGACCGTCCTATTCTTTGGCCTTGTCAGCAACGGCTGGCTGCTCCCAATCAACCAGCACGATCACCAGCTTGCCGATGCCCGCAAAGGCATTGGTGACCTTGGTGATGCCGCCAAGGGCGAGCTGGCTCCCATCGGTGTTGAAACCAATCGACCGTGCGCCCCCGATCTCCGCGCGAAAGGTGGGATCGTATTTTCAGAAAGCGTCGGACCATCGGGGCTCGATCAAAATCGAGCAAACGATCTACCTGTGTCGGCGGTCGCCAGCCAAGTCTGCCGCAGGGTTCAACCTGGGCTGCAGCAAACGACTTCGATGACCGGGCGGCACTGCACACCGATCCCGTTTTGCCGAACAGTCCGTGGAGATTGCTGAGATGCCGGCCTCGCACAGCACCCCCATTCATCTCATTCCACCCAAAACCCGTATTCAGAAAAACCCTCGCATTCCACCGGAAAGATGCCGGATGGATAGAGGAGCCGCAGCTATGGCGGCCTCCTTCTGACACGATTCAGGAGCTCCCGCACTGGTTCCAGCCGTCATGCCACCGCTAGGAACAAACCGTTCTCTTGCCAACAGCTTTCTCCTGGCAGGGATGGCTTGGATCGCCGTCTGCGATTCAGCGGCCGCCGCGCAGCGGCCATCCGCCCAATCCTGTTCGGCACGATGCTTGCAATACGGAAGACGGGCAATCCAGGCAGGCTGAGGGGAGTTGCGCCCTGAGCGGCGGACGGTTTACGAATCGATGCGACGTCGGCCAATCCCAAAGGGGATGCCGACGAGCGTGCGGTCCTGGAGCGAACGGTTGAATCGGATCGCTGCTACGTGATTGATCGCGGCTACGCGAAGTTTGGGCTTTGGAACACGATCAACTCCAAGGGCAGCAGCTACGTCTGCCGGGTTCGAGACAAGCTCACCTTTACGGTTGCCCAGGTCAACGGGTTGACGGACGCGGATCGTGCCGTTGGCGTGATCAGCGACGAGATCGTCGAACTGGGATGGAAGTCGCGGTCCCGGACGCTGCCGGACCATCCAACGCGGCTCATTCAGGTGGCCGTCAAGCCCCACGAGAGCTATCGGGGCATGAAGGGGCCGCGATGTGACGGCGTGTTGCGGATCGTGACCAACCGACTCGATCTGTCGGCGGAACTGATCGCCGAGATGTACCGGCTCCGCTGGCTGATCGAGATGTTCTTCCGCACGTTCAAGCAGTTGCTTGGCTGTCGGCACTTGTTCTCGGACAACCGCAATGGCGTAGAGATCCAAGCGTACTGCGCCATGATCGTCTGCATGCTGATCCTGATCTACACCGGCGAGAAGCCAAACCGGGCAATGTATCAGATGGTCTGGTACTACCTGATCGGCCTTGCCAGTCTCAAAGAACTCGAGGCCTTCATCAAAAGCAGACGGTAATCCGCGACAGGACTGCCACGGCCTCAGAGACGCGTGGAGGTTCATGCTGCGCTGATCTAATCCCCACTCGATATTTCGGTCGGGGTGCTCGTGCCCTGAGAGCCGGCGTAGCTGGCCAGCGGAGCCATGGATGGCGGAGCGCAGGCAGCTTCGAACGAGCGGAGGCCTGGAGGGCCGCAGCGAGTGTCCGGCGACAGGGCACGGGCACCCCGACCCACGCTGGACGTCGGTGTTCCCTTCTCAAAAACAACTCTAAAAATACCGGTCATCTGAGGCAGCACGTCTCGTGCCGAACAGGATTGCCACGGATGGCTTTTTCCACGGACAGCTAGTGTAGTGTCTCACTCAGATGGGACCTTATCGAGAGCCTTTCTCGCTCGGGCGATTTTTTCAAGGATGTCTTCCGCCTTCTTCGTCCACACAAAGGATGTCGGATTTGCATTGTGGTGGTCGACGTACCGACGGATCGCATCAACCAACTGGGCAACACTCTGGAACACGCCGTTCCGGATTTGGTTGTGTGTCAGGTCCCGGAACCAGCGTTCGATGACATTCAGCCATGAGCTGCTGGTCGGGATAAAGTGCATGTGGAATCGCTTGTGGCGTTTCAGCCAGTTCCGGACCTTGGGGTGCTTGTGCGTGGAGTAGTTGTCCACGATCAAGTGGAGGTCAAGTTCTGGCGGTGTCTCGGCGTCGATCTTCCTGAGGAACTTGATCCACTCCTGATGGCGATGCCGCGGCATGCACTCAGAGATAATGCGGCCTTCGGCTAACTCGATCGCCGCAAAAAGCGTCGTTGTTCCGTTTCGTTTGTAGTCATGCGTCAGGGTTTTTAGTCGTCCCGGATAGATGGGCAGGCTTTTTTGCGTGCGATCAAGGGCTTGGATCTGGCTCTTCTCGTCGCATGACAAGACCAGCGCGTGGTCGGGCGGATCCAGGTACAAACCCACGATATCGACCAGTTTCTCGACGAAATGAGGATCGTTCGAGACCTTGAAACTCTTGGTGCGATGAGGCTGCAAACCATTGTCTTTCCAGACTCGCTGCACGGTGTCCTTGCTCACGCCGACAGCCTCCGCCATTGACCGTACGCTCCACTGCGTAGCGTTGGGCGGCGTTTCCTGGGTGGTCTTCCGAATGATCGCTGCCTCTTTGCGGCCGCGAACAGTCATCGGCCGGCCGCCGCGTGGGGCATCTCGCTCGATCCCCGCTATACCGGAAGACACGAACCGGCTTCGCCACAACCCGACAGTTCGTCGAGTGCATCCCAGTTCCGAGGCGATCTGCTTGTTCTCCTGCCCATCTGCCGCCGCAAGAACGATCTTGGACCGCTGCACCAGCCGCGCCGGGGTGCTCCGCCCTCTCGACCACTTCACCAGCGTCGCCCGCTGTTCGCTCGTCAGTGCAACTGGCTTGGCAACTCGCATGCGTTGAATCCTCCATGAGTAGAGGATTGAACGCCACTGCCGAGAATAAGTTTCGTTATTTCTGAGACACTACACTAGCAGCCGAGCCTTCCTGCCGAACCATCTCGGGAGAAACCCCGCCAGTTCCCACTATGAAGATTTTATCCGG
>CBFIHA010000009.1:0-2498 GCA_965662195.1 uncultured Pirellulales bacterium | reverse complement strand
GATATCACTCCAGATGCGCTAGGAGCTGGATTGGGTCAGGCCTATCGGCGCATCCGGGGCACAGATGCATCGTTGCATGCCCGCACTTTCTTCGACTGCGTCAAGACTCGCCAGCAGCCGGTTTGTCATTCTGCCATCATGCGGCGAAGCCATGTGGCTACCCACGCTGTGGCGCTTTCCTGGATCCTCGGCCGCCCGAAGGAAACCTGGCAGGGCATGTGGTGGCGGGATCGGCATCCCGGCTGGTGAAGCTGGGCCCATACGCGGTTTGGGGATGGGGGGGTAGCCTGGCATCGGCGGTCCACACGCCAAACCCCTGGCGCACGAGCCACACGACCCCGCCCCGACCAAATCTCCCCACGGGGAGGCTGTAGCTCCGAACGCTACACGAGGCGGCTTGTACTGGCGCAGGGCGCCACACGTGGCCCCCGATACCAAGAATCATCGTAGCGGCATTGCACCCCCGCACTCCCCTCCGTTACGCTACTCACCCCGCTGCTGCCGGGGACCCTGCAGATCGGGCCTCCGCGGGATAGCGTTGCCGCAACTGCAAACAAGCATCCCGTCAAAGCATGATAGAGGCTCTCGCGATCTTTGGTCTGGCCGTAGAGCCGGTCAAACATCTGATAGGGGTCGTCGATCGGGGTGACCGGCCGGTTGGGGCCGGTGTAAACCATCCGGGTCCAGGTGTCGGCCCGGTTGGGCACGAGCACGCCAAACTCGAGTGAGCCGAAGCGGGTGGCGGTGGCAGGGTCGACCTGGAGGAACTCGCGGATTTCTTGATCGATCGACCGGCCACTGGCCCAGCCCGCCGGCGTGTCGCTGCCCCCCTGGATGTTGCCCGGGAACAGTTCGATCCCGGTTAGCAGACAGCCCATTCCCCGCATGTGGCCGTCGCCGTCACCCCGCACCTTGTTGTGAACGCCCTTGACCAGCAACAGCTGATCGCGAAAGGGCTCGAGGGGGGTCAGAATTTCCGGCAGCGGGAGCGGCTGCTCGACCGGTGGCGGGGTGGTGAAGGCCCCGGCCCGCTCCGGCCAGAAGTTCTTTTTCACCACACCATCGGGGCTGAAGACGATCACCAGCCGCTGCCGTGGCCGGCCGGCAGCACTGGCCGCGGCCAGACTTGGCAGATTGGCAAGAAAGGGCAGGGCGGCGGGGGCGATGCCGAGCCGCTTCAGGATGTCGCGTCGGGTGAGCATTTGGCTGCTGGGCCTCAAGCCGTCAGGTGTTACAAGTATATGTCGGCTTTTTGGAGGCATGACACCATGCGGCCAGGTATCGACGCCCGCGGCCGCCCAGCATCCGCATCATTCTCACCGATGCCCCAAGGGTTTGGCGACAGAGCGTGCTACAACCCCCAGCGCAGAAATGTCGACGCCACATCTTGATTGTCGGCCTGGGGTCGCGGGCCGCGGTGACGAGAACGGTGGCGGCCGTGAATGGCACCTTTTTCGGTCACTGACGGGCCGTGCGGTTCAGGGCTTTTTTCCGGTGAGTTCAGCCAGCCGCTTGGAGATGTCGTTGCCGTTCAACTTGTATTGATAGGCAATCACGGTTTTCTTCTCTTCGGCCGGGCCGTCCTTCAGCCACGCCTGGATGGCGGTCGCCGCCTCCGCCGCGGCCCGCGGGGATGATGCCGCCAGTGGCAGCACCACCTTTTGCAGCTTGTCGCGGGTCCCGGTGTACCAGCCATTGTTGGAGGAGGTTGCATAGGTCTTGCAGAGCCCGCGGGCGAGCGTGTGGGTATCGCCGCCACCTGACGCAGCAAGCTGGGCCTTCGCCGGTTCCAGCGCCACGTCGATCGCCTTGAACATGAACGTGCCCCGCTGCCGCCAAGCGACCGTATCGAAGAACTCGCCCAGCGACGCCATGGCCTCATTGGCACCAGGTTGGTCCTGGTATTTCCTGACGGTCAGCCAAATCATGAACCAATGAATCGGCGTGTTCGATTCCAGGTGTTCCGCGGCGGCACGGGCGACGGCCAGCGCGGTGGCGGGATCCTCGATCCGCGAGGTGTCGGGCACCTCCTTGGCGTTGTAGTAGCGGGTGGAAGCAATCATCAGGGCCTGCTGACTGGGCCACACCAGCGACAGGGCAACGGCCCGTTTGGCGGGATCGGCGTCCTTTGCCAGCCGCACCGCCTCGGCCCGCAGTGCATCAGCCGTACCACCGGTCTTACGCAGCACGGCAGCCCATTCCCGGAGTTCTGCCATCGGCTCGGCCCGGCGATATTCATTCTTGCCGGCATCAGGGGCGGCCGCGATTTCAGCGACGGTCGCGTCGATCTCGTCGGCCGACGCAGCCGACAGCCGATAGAGCAGCCGCCGCAGATAGAGGTTGGCATAGGCCCAGCCCGGCCAATCGGTATCAGGCACTTTGACGAAGCACTTGCCGAGGCCCGATACCAGGTGGGGGGTGCTTTCGGTGTCGGGAGCCAGGTGATGCTCGATGACATGGAGGCCCCCGTGCATCAGCCCGTCGGTGAACATGCCGCG
>CBFIHA010000008.1:0-62774 GCA_965662195.1 uncultured Pirellulales bacterium | reverse complement strand
AGCGGACGGGCAGTGAACGGAGGCCAGGAAGGCCGACGTGAACGGCCAGCGAGTCGGCACGGGTATTCCCGACCGGCTGGCTTCACGGACAGGGCCAAATCAATTGGATGCCAGACTTTGAAACAGCATGAGCCGAGACAGTCGGTCAGATCCGCTTGAGGTTTCGCTTCGGCTTCGGTGGGCCCAGCATCCGTCGCTGTTCGTCTCGCGGCATCGGCCGATTATTGTTGTTGTTCGCTGCGGGCCGCGGAGGTGGTGGATCGTTGATACCCGTGTGAATCTCATCCCAGGAATATCCCAGCGGTACCCGCAATTCCCTTTCAGCGATGAACGCCCAGGGAGTGCCTGGGTGTTCCTGCACCACTCGTTCCAGAATTTCACTCGCCTGCCGAGCCAGCTTTTCGGTCTGCGAGCCGACCCGAACTTCCGCGGCCGGTTTCAATACCCAGGTGTCACTCTTCGGATTCTGAAACTGCATGCCCGCCTTCGCCTGAGCCAGCATCAGGTTGTAGGCATCGGTGCGTACCTTGAGCGCCAAGATGCGGCCCATTGCCAGGTCATAGCCGGCCCGCCACCGCTTTTCCTCAATGGCATCGCGGTCCTTCAGGCCGCTGAGAAGCACTCTGTGAATAGCATCGATTTGGGGCTGCAGCACGGCGGCCGCCCGCTGGGCAACCGTCAGCAGGTTTGCCAGTTCACCCTCACTCTTCCGGGGAAAGACCGTCTCCGGAGACTCCATCGGCGACAGGTTGGTGGCGGTGGCCGCCTGCACGAGCACCTGCTTGGCTCGATTGGCGGCAAGCTTCTGCTTGAGCTTCGTGGCGGAAACGTAGTCGGGCTGATAATCCCGCATCGCCTCAGGATCGAAGAAATACCGCAGGCGGGAACTCATCGCCGCCGTCATCCGGTCATTTACCCGCCCCGTGGCGTCACGGTTGGCGTGGACGGCAATGTAGATTCCTCCGGTCTGATAACAGAGCTTCGACAAGCTGAAAGGCCCGAAGCCCGAATCAATCGCCTCGTCCGCAACAGCGGTGCTACCAATTCGCACCGACTCCGGCAGCAGGGTTTCCGGGCCCTGCTCAACCACCGCCCATTCCTCGGCCGAGGCGAAGGATGGATCGAACTCGACATATTTCATCTCAATGAACCGCCGGCCAAAGGGCGCCGGAACCCCGACAACATAGACGGGGGTATCAAGCCGTCGGCAGCGGGCAGCCACCCGATCGGCCAGCATCTGGTCATCACCAACCTCGTCGGTGAAGACAACAATCATGGCATTGGTCCGACCACCGCCCTGGGTGGCCTGCAGCCGCTCCGCCGCCGCCTGGATGGCGGTGAAGGTCTGTTCGACCCCGCTGTTGTCGACCTCAATCCCACGGATCGCTTCGATCACATCGGTCGAGAGCGCAGTCGGTCGGTCAGTGATAAATCGGAACCGCTGCCCGTAGGCGAGCACCAGATTGGTCAGGCCTGCGGGAAGCCCCCCCTGCTCGTCCACCTGCAGTTCCCGAAAGACGCGGTCCAGCCGGGCAGCGATCTCCTGCCGCTGGCCGGCCAGGCTGACCGACTGGTCGAAGACCCAGCAGACACAGGTGGGGGCATCTTCGAGCGAGCGGGCGATCTCAAGGCTCATCCGATCCACCGCGCCGGCAGCTCCGGTGGCGGCCACTCCAACGTTGACGCCAGCCACCATCTCGATCAGCTGATCGACCTGATTCGGCCCCATCGCCTCAAAGCTGACCGGCTCGACCCGCACCTTCGTCTCCAGTACTGTGTCGGCTCGGAGAGGAACCACTGAAAGCTCAGCAGCCACGGGTGAGATTGCCTCGGCAATGCTCACCCCCGCCTCACTGAGGGCACCGATTTCCTCAAAATCCTCCTCAGAGACCGCCAATTCCTCCGGCTCAAGGACGATTTCAGGTTCGGGCTCTTCCGGCTCCTGCTCCAGCATGATGGCCGGAACCGGCACCGGGGGCGGATCGATCGCAATCGACGACAAGCCCGCAAGCACCAGAAGGTGGAGCGAGAAGCTCACCACCCACCCCGGCAACCGGCCACGCCGCTTGGCTGGTCCTGATGCAATTCGGGCCGACTCAGCACCAGTGGGGATGATCGGCAGGGCGGGCTGCCTTCGTGACTCAACCTGGGAGGAGGGAGCCGGAACCGGCGGCGGGACGAGGACCTCGTTCGGCGGCAGTTGATGGTCTTCGTGATGATTCGTCATACGGCCCCCAGCCAGGGAATGTCGGTTCGTGGCCGCGGTCAGACGGCAAAGAACGGTTCAAATATTCGTTTTCCCTCTCAAAAGTATACTCAATCAAGCTGGTGGGGGCTCGCCTCTGTCGGCCCCCATGACTGCTACGACTGGAGGAACGCATGCTGCAACGATTCATCACCCACAGTTCGGCAAAACCACGCCAAATGCCCAGGAAACCGCCAGCTCGGGGCAGCCTGCGGAAAAAGTCTTCCGTCACCGGCTGCGACGGACAGGACGCCGGGCCGACCGGGACTTCCTCGGAGGGTGCTGATTGGGCCCGTTTTCGTCCCGGGCTTTCAGGCCTGGGGAGGCTCCTGCCGCAGACCGTGAGCCCCCTGGTTCTCAGCCTCCTGCTCACGGCTGCCGCCAGCCCGCTCGTCAGAGGGGCCGAAGGGACAATCGAGACGGCCGCACTTGAAACCTCAGACGGGGTCAGCCTCAGCCTCAGCTTCTACCCGCCGGCAGGTGACAGTGTCGCCACAGTGCTCCTGGTTCACGACGTCGGCGGATCGCACGCCTCCGTCCGGGAACTCGCCACCGGCCTGCAGCGGGCCGGTTGTGCCGTCGCCGTGCCCGACCTGAGGGGAAGCGGTGGCAGCACCGGAGGGGGACAGCGGTCGGGCGGATCCTCCCTGAAACGAAACGACCTCCTGATGATCGCGGGGACGGGGGGCGGGTCAGTCCGTAGCCAGGCCAGAATTCGCGGAGACCTGGAAACCGTAAGGAACTGGCTCAAAGCCAAAGAACAGGAAGGCGAAATCGCCTTGGAGCGGTTCTGCGTGATCGGCTCGGGGCTCGGTGGCACACTCGCCGCCCTCTGGGCTGCCGCTGACTGGGGCTGGCAGCCGATCACCAGGGGCCCCCAGGGACAGGACGTCGATGGCCTGATCCTGATCAGTCCCGTCTGGGCCGACAAGGGTATCTCAATCAACAAGGCGTTGGGGGCTCGGGCGCTGGTCAACCGTCGGCCCGTCAAGCCGCTGCTTGAGCACCTGCCCGTGATGATCATCGCCGGCGAGGATGATTCACAGGCGGAACGCCTGTTCAAGACCTTCCAGCAGGCGCGGCCGACAAGTTGGTATCAGCAACTTGCCGATGGCACAAAAAGCCAGGCCGATTCGGAAAGGCGGGGGGATACCGGCCCGATCGTCTTCGTCCAGATCAAGTCGATCCTCCGGGCGGACAAATTGGCGACGCTGCCCACGGGTGACCGGACACCAGACCAGATCTGCAATTGGTTCATCAGCAATGTGCTCGGGAAGGAATGACTCCGGGCTTCCCACCCGCGTCCATCAGAACCACCCCGGTGGCTACGGCAACCGCAATTCCATGCCCGGCACCAACAGCGCAGGGCTCCGGAGCCGATCGCGGTTGGCGGCAAACAGCGCGGCAGCCATCTGTGGGTCGCCGTAAACCCGCCCGGCGATCGACTCAAGCGTTTCACCCGCGGCGACCCGCAGGCTGCCTCGTCCCCCGGTAGCCACCGGCTGATCGGTAGCCACCGGCCCCCTAACGCTGCCCCGGCCCAACCAGGGAGTGATGGCGGTGGCTGTTTCAAACCCCACGGTCGACGCCGCCGGCCCGGCCTTCGGGACGGCACCACCGGCCGGCACGACTTGTCGCTCAGCCCGCTGCGGCTCAATCTGCTGCGGTCCTCCGGAGAACGCTTGGTCACCCTGGAAGACCTGCCAGGCGGGCGGGACCTTCAGGGGCATGCCGATCGGCAGCAGGTCGGGGCTTTCCAGCCGATCTGCGTTCGCCTGCCAGAGTGCGGCGGCACCGCGGGGATGGCCATACAGGCTGGTCGCGATTGCGGTCAGGTCATCACCATCACGTACCCGATACAAATCGGGTGTTGCCGACTCAGTCGGACGAACCGGTGCAGCCGGGAAGCGGTGCGGCTCGTGGCTGAGCCGCGCAGGCGGGGGACCTGCCGCAGCGAGGAGCGGGGGAGGCGGTATCTCCACGGTCGACCGGTACACGTTGTTCATGCCCGGTGCAGGCCCTACGGGTTGCACCGGTGGCAGGGGACTCGGCGGGGCCATCCCGGCCTGAGCCCGTGGGGCTGGCCCGCCGGCAGCAGGCTGCCCGAACGGCTCGGCCACCACCTCAGGGTGACGGAGAAGGGAGGAGGCCATGGTGCCGGGCACCGCAAAGACCCCCGGCGACCGGGGGACCGATTCAACACGTGACTGCCCGCCAGCCACCGGCAGCTCAGCTGCAGGCTGCCGAGCCGAGTCGACCACGGCTGCCAGAAAAGGAGCAGCCAACAGCCCGCCAGCGGCAACCATCGTCAGGCCAACGGCGAAGCGGACGATCTGCAGGACATTCGACATGGTGAGCACCGCGGAAAAAGAGAGAGGAGTGGCGGAGAGGAGGAAAGCAACCAGAGAGCAGGAAGCTGCTGCTGGCAACGGGATGGCGGCAGCAGAGAACCAGGCCGACCCGGCTACGGCCATACAACTATGCGCTACGTTCCGCCACCACCGCCTACCATCAGGAATTTTCCGCGGGCCGGCCGCCAGGCGATTGACCGGAACAGTCGACCGAACCGGAACCCCCACCATCGGCAAGGCCCGGGATGACTTTTTCGCCGGCGGGCTTGCAGACTGCGGAAAAGGCCCACGCCTCCCGGAAGCGGAAGCTGGTGCCCGGGAAACCCCTCAGGGTTTTCAGGTGCTGCCGGCTTCGAAACCACCCCTTGAGGGTGCTTTCGCGAGCCGTTACGCCGGCTGGGTTGCCGGCCGGTTGCTCGTGGCGGGCACCGCCCCGAGCCGCCCCTGAAGCCAGAGCACAATCGGTGCGGCGATGTAAATCGTGCTGTAGGTACCACTGAGGATGCCGATCATCGTGGCAAAGGCAAAGGCATGAATACCCTGGCCACCGAGGGCGTACAGGATGAATGTCGCCAGGAATGCCGTCCCGGAGGTGAGGATCGTGCGGCTCAGGGTTTGATTGACGGCCCGGTCAACCATTTCGGTCGTGACCGTGGTGCTTTTCCCTCGGATTTCACGCATCCGGTCGAAGATCACAATGGTGTCGTTGATCGAGAAGCCAACCGTCGTCAGCAAGGCTGCCACGACATCGAGACTGATTTTGAAATCATCCACCAAGGCCCAGCCCAGGAACGGTGCCACATAGATGCTCAGGGCGAGACAGCCAATGGTCACCAGCACGTCATGCAGGAGTGCGACGACCGCCGCCAGACCAAAGGCGACATTCTGAAATCGCAGCCATACATAGGCCACGATCATCACCAGGCTCGCCAGCAGCGCATAGACCGCGGTCACCTTGGTATTACCAGCCACCTTGCCACCAATCGTATTCGCCGAAAGATAGATCGGCGTTTCTGCCAGCTTGGCCGCCACCTGCTCGAGGACGCCACGGGTGGTCTTCGGGTCGAGAGTCGTTGAAAGCGACCAGACGCGATAGGGCTTCAGCCGGGCGGTCATCTCAGGGGAGGTCAATTCAAAGGCCGCCTCGGCATGGCCAGCGGCTGCAAATGCCTGTTCGATCGTCTCTTGCAGTGTCGGCAGGTTAATCTTCTGCGGAAAGTCGAGTTCCACTGCCGTGCTAAGTGACGCAACCTCCGCTGCTGGTGTCTCCTCCGGCGTCGTCGACGCAGTCGCCTCGGTGTCGGCCTGCGGTTCCCCGCTCGCGGCCCCACCCTCGGCCTGCTCACCGTTGCCGTCACCCGTCGTCCCTGATCCCTCCGTTTTGGCTGCTGAGACGATCTCACCGAAGCCCATCGAATAGGTCGCCAGCCGGCCAGGGAAGGACGCTCGCAGGGTCTGCTCGACTGCCGCGGCATCCCGCTCGGACGTATCGATCTTGTACCGCAGATTGGCAGCGGCATCGCCCACCGTCACCGAACTGACAGCGACGTCGGGGAGCTCGGAAACCGCGTCGCGGACGGCAGCGATCTCCAGTGCCTGGTCCGGCTTGAAGGCGATCTGCACACTCGTGCCGCCGGTGAAGTCGATGTCGAACAGCCCCTGCCCCCGCTGCCAGGCGGCCGCGAGGCCGACGGCAATGAAGACCAGCGAACCGATCACCGCCGGCCGCACCCAGCGGACAAACTGGAAATTGGTCCGGCCGAAGAGCCGGGCCATCGAGAGCTTTTTCAGCAGCCGGGTCTGCTCTGCCAGATCAAAGATCACTCGTGAGCAGAAAACAGCCGTGAACAGGTTGAGGGTGAGGCCCAGAATCAACGTCACGGCAAAGCCCTTCAGCTGATCGGTGCCGATCGAAAACAGCACCAACCCTGTGATCAGGGTCGTCAGGTTTGAGTCGACAATCGTGGAGAAAGCCCGCTGAAAGCCATTCCGAATCGCCATCCTGACTGAGGCACCACGGTCGAGTTCCTCCCGCATCCGCTCGTAGATCAGCACGTTGGCATCGACCGCCATGCCGACGGAGAGCACCAGACCAGCCAGGCCCGCCAGGGTGAAGGCCGCCTTGATCGAAATCATCAGTGCCAGCACCAGCACAATATTCAGCAGCACTGCCAGGTCGGCCACCAGTCCGGAGAACCTGTAGTAGACGAGCATGAAGCTGAGCACCAGGATGGTCGCCAGCAGCATCGCCTGGGCGCCGGAGCGAATGGTGTCGGCCCCCAACTGGGGACTGATCTTCTGCTCGCTAATGGGGTCCTTCGACAGCGCGGCCGGCAGGCTGCCGGCATTGAGTACCCCGACCAGAAACTCGACGTCGGCCTGCTTGAAGCTGCCGGTGATCTGGCCATCACTCGAAATCGTGCTGCGAATCGTCGGGGCCGACAGCAACACATCATCCAGCAGGATGCCCAAGCGGCTGGTGAGCCGGTTGGCAGGATCGGGCAGATTCTGGCTGGTGAGGGTGCCAAACAGGGCCGCCCCCTGGGAATTGAAGGAGAAGTTCACGCACGGCTGCAGATTCTGGTCGTACCCACCGGACGCCCGGGACAGATAACCACCGGTCACATCAAACCGGTCCAGGACCATCAGCACCTCAGGTTCCCCATCGGCCGCCTGCCGGGTGACCAGGGTGGGGTCACCGGCCGGGTCGATTTTGGCGGTGTCGATCTGTACCCAGCGGCCGATCGGCCGCTTGCCATCACTGACCTGGACACCGGGGGCTCGGGTTGCCTTGGCAATGACCTCCTTGTGGCGGGGATCCTGCGGGTTGGCGACGATACGGAACTCCAGCACGCCGGCACTCGAGACAATCCGTTTGATCAGTTCGACCTCGGCCTGGTCGACCTCCGGTACGATCACTTCAATCTGGTTGAGGCCGTACTGGCGGACGGTCACCTCCTTCTGGCCGCCGGGATTGACCCGCCGGCTGACGGCAGCGACCAGTTTGTCCATGCTGACGCCATCTTCCGGCTGCTTCTCGGCATCAATCTCGTAGACGAGGATCACGCCCCCCTTCAGGTCGATGCCCATCCGGGGCGGCCAGCCGAGGTTGGTCAGCACCAGCCCCGCCGTCAGGGCAACCAGCACTGTCGCCAGCCGGCCCCAGAGTTTCGTGACCCGCAGTTGCCGCGTGATCAGCCAGGCAAGAAAAGTCGGGACGGCCACCACCGCCAGCGTCAGCCCCCAGACCGCCCAGCTCTCCTCCCACCAGGGCCCTGTCACCGGCACGGCGTCCGCGGCCTGGGCAAGCGTTCCGAACCAGCCATCCATGCGATTCATCGATTCTTCTTTCGTCAGGTTTTCAATCGTCTGATGCAATTCCGGGCCCGGCTCAACCGGGGCTGTCGCCCGTCGAGCCGCCAGCTGATTCGGTCAGCACCTGGCTGACACTCGCCAGCGTAAAGGTGAGCTTGGCGTTTGAACCCTCATCAACTTTGAGCACCACCCGGTCGTGATCCCGGTCAACACTGGCCACCGTGCCGCAGATACCCGAGGCGGTGATCACCCGATCATTCTTTTTGATCGCCGCGAGCAGTTCTCGCTGCTTCCGCATCCGCTCCCGTTCGGGCCGGTAGAGCAGCATCCAGGCCGCGAACACGATCAGCACCATCGGTAGATAGGTGATCAGCAGTTCGAGTGGACCGGCCGGTTGAGCCGGTTCGGCCGCTGCCAGCAGAGGTGCAAAGGTCACAGGCAGGCAGGAAGGCGACATCGACAAGGTTCTGGGAAAGGGGCTGGCGGACGAAGGTGAATCGGCAAATGTAGTTGTCAGCGGTCGCTATGGACAAGTCCAGCGGCCACTTCCCGGGCCACACTCCGCGGCGAGGCCGTTCAGCAGGCCAGTTGACGCAGCAGGTCCTGTCGGGTCTGGCCGAACTGCCCGGCCACAATTGCCTCCCGCAGCCGGCGCACGAGTCGCTGGTAGAAGGTGAGGTTGTGGATCGAGGCCAGAACCGGTCCAAGCAGCTCCCCGGCCAGGAAGAGGTGCCGCAGATAGCTACGGCTGTGCTGGCAGGCCAGACAGGGGCAGTCCTCCTCGACCGGGGCCTGATCCTCGGCGAACCGGGCATTCCGCAGCCGAATCGGTCCCGTAAAGGTGTACAGCAGGGCGTTGCGGCCGCAACGCGTCGGCAGCACGCAGTCGAACATATCGATGCCGACAGCGACGGCATTCACGATGTCCTCGGGTTTGCCGACCCCCATCAGGTACCGGGGTTTTTCAACCGGCAGGTGCGGCATGGTGGCCGCAAGCGCCGCCGCCATCGCCACAGGCCCCTCCCCGACCGACAGACCGCCCACGGCATAGCCCTCGAAGGGCAGGCTCCGCAACTCGCGGGCACTCGCCTCGCGAAGATCGGGCTCAAGCCCGCCCTGGACGATGCCGAACATGGCCTGGTCGGCCCGCTGGCGGGCGGCAAGGCAGCGGGCCGCCCAGGCCAGTGACCGCTCCATCGCCTGGGCCACCTCGCTGCGAGCGGCCGGCAGGCCGATCACATGATCGAGCTGCATCGCAATATCGGCCCCGAGCTTCTCTTGAATGGCCACAGCCGCTTCCGGCGTGAGGTCCACCGGGCTGCCGTCGAGGTGTGAACGAAAGGAGGCTCCACGATCGGTCACCTGCACCTGTTGCGCGAGGCTGAAGACCTGATAGCCGCCACTGTCAGTCAGCGTCGGCCCCGACCAGCCCATGAAGCGGGCCAGCCCACCGCCGCGGGCAACCAGATCCTCGCCTGGCCGTAGGTGCAGATGGTAGGTATTGGCCAGCAGCATCGCCGCGCCGGTCTGTGCCACCCGTCCGACGTCGACACCCTTGACCGAAGCGAGCGTCCCCACCGGCATGAACAGCGGCGTCTCGACCTCACCATGCGGGGTGGTGAGCCGGCCGGCCCGCGGTCCCGCCGGGTCGTCGGCCACCACACGAAAGCCGAATCCCACGCTCAAAAGATGCCGAGTGCCTCAAGGCTGTACCGAACGACCAGGCCCGCCGCGACGACACTGACCATGCTCATCAGTTTCACCAGGATGTTGAGGCTGGGCCCGCTGGTGTCCTTGAAGGGATCACCGACGGTGTCACCGACCACCGCCGCCTTGTGGGCCTCGGTTCCCTTGCCCCCATGGGCGCCACTTTCGATGTACTTTTTGGCGTTGTCCCAGGCACCACCGGCATTGGCCATGAAGACCGCCACACAGAAGCCACTCGTGAGGCCGCCGACCAACAGCCCCATCACCCCGCCGACACCCAGCAGCAGGCCGACGACCACCGGCGTGAGCAGGGCCAGCAGCGACGGCAGGACCATCTCCCGCTGGGCCGCCTTGGTGCTGATCTCCACCGGAGCGGCGTAGTCAGGCTTCTCGGTGCCATCCATGATGCCCGGCTTCTCGCGAAACTGGCGGCGGACCTCCTCAACCATACCCTTCGCGGCCCGGCCGACCGCCTTCATCGTCAGGGCGCAGAAGACAAAGGTGCTCATCGCCCCCAGGAACATCCCGACGAGCACCTTGGGGTTCATCAGGGTCACGTCATAGAACCGCATAAAGTCGGCCATCCGGGCGGCTTTGACCTCGACCAGATCATGGGCCGTCTCCAGCGGCTTGGTCTCGGGCATCTTTTCGATGACCGAACCTGCCGCCAACTTCGGGAAGTCGGGCATCTGATTGACCAGCTCCCGCTCGTCGACCAGCAGCCAGGTCTGATTCTCGACCGGCGTGGCCCCGGCTTTCACCAACACCCCATTGGCCACCTTCACCCATGAACCAGGCTGGGCAGCCCCACTCTCGGTGAGGGTCACTGCCGATTCGCCCCACCGCTCAAAGCCAATCCGCACCTCCTCAACGTAGGCCGCCAGCAGGGCCAATGCCGTAAGGGCCGCCGAGCCGATCGCAAAGCCCTTGCCGGTGGCGGCAGTGGTGTTGCCGAGGGCGTCAAGGGCGTCGGTCCGCTCGCGGACGAACTCGGGCATGCCGGCCATCTGAGCATTGCCACCGGCGTTGTCAGCGATCGGACCATAGGCATCGGTCGCCAGGGTGATGCCGAGCGTCGAGAGCATGCCAACGGCGGCGATCCCAACACCGTAGAGGCCGAGAGCGAAGGCATTGGGGTCGTTGAAGTCGAACCCGTTGGCAAAGCCGAAGGCCAGCAGAGTGGCCGCTCCGGTGATCATGACCGGCGCCCAGACCGACAGCATGCCCTCGGCGACACCGCCGATGATGATTGTCGCCGGACCGGTCAACGCCTGATCAGCCAGTTCCTTGGTCGGGGCAAATTCATTACTGGTCGAGTACTCGGTCCATTTGCCGATCAGCCAGCCGGCGACCAGGCCCACGATCACACTGACCGCCACCCCGAGATGCGCCCAGCCCAGGAGCAGCAAGGTGAGCGCCACCGCCGCCCCGACAATCGCGATGGTCGAGAGATTGATACCCCGGGCAAGCGCTGCCAGGAGCGACTTTTGCGATGAGTTTTCATCAGTCTTGACCTGCCAGATCCCCCAGACGGAGAGACCGATTCCGACCGAGGCGATCAACATCGGCAGGAACAGCGCCGCCATCTGCCAGTCGCCACCCTGACTCTGGAATGCAGCCACGCCAAGCGCGGCGGTCGCCAGGATGCTGCCGCAATAGCTCTCGTACAGGTCCGCCCCCATGCCGGCGACATCGCCGACGTTATCACCGACGTTGTCGGCAATGGTGGCCGGATTACGGGCATCGTCCTCGGGGATGTTCTGCTCGACCTTGCCAACAAGGTCAGCCCCGACATCAGCCGCCTTGGTAAAGATGCCTCCGCCGACTCGGGCAAAGAGCGCCTGGGAACTCGCCCCCATGCCAAAGCAGAGCATCGTGACGGTGATTTCCTCCAGCGAGAGTGGCGTGGCGAATAGCGGCACCAGCCAGTAGAGGATAAAAAACCAGACAACAATATCGAGCAGGCCGAGGCCGACAACAGTCAGGCCCATCACCGCCCCCGATCGGAAGGCGACCTGCAGGCCCTCGTTGAGGCTCTTCTCGGCACCAGCCGCCGTGCGGTTGCTGGCCAACGTGGCCGTCTTCATGCCGAACCAGCCGGCGAGCCCCGAGAAAAACCCTCCCGAAAGAAAGGCGAACGGCACCCAGGCACTCTGGACATTGAGCACGAAGGCCATGAACAGCAACAGCACGAAGATGACGGCGAAAAAGAGCGCGACCACCTTGTACTGCTGCCGCAGGTAGGCATCGGCACCAGTGCGGACGTAGCCGGCAATCTCGATGTTCTTTTCCGTGCCGCCGGACTGCTTTTCCATCCACTGGTAGAACTGCCACGCCTGCCAGAGAGCAAAGCCGGCACCCGCGAGCCCCACGAGCCAGAACAGTCCGTAGATGCCGAAGAACCAGGCGGCGGGCTCTGGATCGCTACTGGCGAAGAGTGAGGCAGACAAGAGCCAGGATGCTGACTGAACGACACTGGGGGCAGTCAAAATAGTCACGGGCGGGGAAACTCCGAAAGAGGGTGGCCACGTTGGAGAACCGGCCGGAGCCACCCTCACGACGCGAAGTGAAGTCGGAACTCTACCGCCCAGAAAAATGAGGTGTCAAACAGACGGCTCATAATTTTCCGCCCGGGTCAGACGGGTGAGTCGACCCGCCTCGCTCAGGCCGGCAGGCAGACACCGCTCGGTGACTACCGGGCAGTCCGGTGCGCGGTTTCTCTCAGGCCGATCGGCTGGGCCTTTCAGACTGGCCGGCCATCGACCGGTGGCTTCCCGATGGCATGGTACGAAAACCCCTTGGCCCGCAACTCCGCCGCCTCATAGAGATTGCGACCATCGAAAATCACCGGGGCTGCCATCGTCTGCCGCAGGGCCACGAAGTCGGGCCGGCGGAAATCTCCCCACTCGGTCACCACGGCCAGTGCATCGGCAGCGGCCGCCGCATCGAGCGGATTGGCGGCATATTCAATCCGATCGCCGTAGCGGTCCCGAACATGGTCCATCGCCTCCGGATCGAAAACCCGGACCACCGCTGACTCTTCCAGCAGCCGATCAATCAGGTCGAGCGCGGGAGCGTCGCGAATGTCATCGGTGCGGGGCTTGAAGGCCAGCCCCCAGACGGCGATCCGGCGACCGGCGAGGGAGCCGCCGAAGAAACCGACGATCTTTCTGCCGAGCACCTGCTTCTGGGCCCGGTTGGTCTCATGCACGGCGGTCAGGATCCGATTGTCACAATCGTGCTCCCGCGCCATGGCGGCCAACGCCTGAACATCCTTGGGAAAGCAGCTGCCGCCGTAGCCCGCCCCGGGGAACAAAAAGGCGAAGCCGATCCGGCTGTCATGGCCGATGCCCCGCCGGACGTCATCGATGTCGGCCTCCATCCGCTCGCAGAGATTGGCGACCTCGTTGATGAAGCTGATCTTTGTTGCCAGCAGCGCGTTGGCGACATACTTGGTCATCTCGGCGCTCTCCGGTGTCATCACCAGAAAGGGATTTTCGGTTCGCAGAAAAGGCGCGTAGAGCGTCTGGAGTTTTTCGGCGACCGCTGCTGTCCGGACACCGACCACCACCCGGTCAGGCTTCTGGAAGTCCTCGATCGCCGCTCCCTCTTTGAGGAACTCAGGGTTGCTGGCAACCTGCCAGTCGCTGCCGGTTGCCTCCCGCAGCCGCCGCTCAATGCCTGCGGCAGTACCGACCGGCACTGTGCTCTTGGTGATGACGATCACACTGGGGTCAAGATGCGGAGCGATCGCAGCGACCACTCCCCAGAGCGCCGAGAGATCAGCTGAGCCATCAGTGTTCGGTGGGGTGCCGACGGCCAGAAAGACAATCTCGGCCGCGCTGATCGCGGCGGCGGTGTCGGTGGTGAACGAAAGCCGGCCCACCTTGGCATTGCGGTGGACCAGTTCCTCAAGCCCGGGCTCGTAGATCGGCACCTCGCCCTGGTTGAGTCGCTCGACCTTGCCGGCATCAATGTCGAGGCAGGTGACGATGTTGCCGCTGTCGGCCAGACAGGTTCCGGTTACCAGGCCAACGTAGCCAGTCCCCACAACTGCGATTCGCACGACCGTTCCTTTCGCTGGACCACGGCTTTCCCGGTGGGACCGCCTATTCGTCGTCGGCCACTGCGTCGGCCTCTTCCTGTTCACTCGGTGGTACCGGCACAACCGCCGCCAACGCGTCGGCCTTGTCCAGCCGCATGATCCGGACGCCCTGGGTGTTCCGCCCGATCGTCTTGATCTCAGCGACGTTGACCCGCTGGAGCTTGCCCCGAGCGGTCATCATCAGCACCTGATCGTCATCGTGGACCGCCACGACCGAGACCACCTCGCCGTTCCGGGCGGTGGTTTTGATGTCACGGATGCCCTTCCCACCACGCCCCTGGGTCCGATACCGCATGCCGCTCGATTCAGCATCAGATTCGGCTTCCTCTCCGGCCGCGGCCGATTCGGCATCAACCGCCGCCTCGCCTGCCTCTGCCGGCTCCGCGTCGGTCGGTAGCGTGCCGGCTCCGAACGGTGTTCGTTTGCCGTACCCCTTCTCACAGACCGTCAGCAAGGTAGCTGCGGGGTCGGCCACGACGATCCCGACAAGCTGATCCCCCTTGCCAAGCCTGATTCCGCGGACCCCGCTGGTGTCCCGCCCCATCGGCCGAGCATCCGACTCGGGAAACCGGATCGCCATGCCCTTGGCGGTTGCCAGCACCAGCTCATCGCCGGGCTGCGTCACCACCGCGCCGATCAGCTCATCATCCTCCCGCAGTTTCACCGCAATCAGGCCCTTGGTCCGCCGTCGGCGGTACTGCTCCAACGGCGTCTTCTTCACCAGGCCGCGGCGAGTGGCGAGAAGGAGGCATTGATCCGGATCTTCAAAACCCGAGACCGCCCGGCATTCCGCGACCCGCTCTCCCTCCTCGAACTCCAGCAGATTGACCAGGGCCCGGCCCTTGGAATCGCGGGCCAGTTCCGGCAGCTCGAAGACCCGCATCGAGAAGACCTTGCCCTTGGTCGTGAAGACCAACAGCCAGTCATGGGTGCTGGCCACGAAAAAATGTTCAACCGGATCAGATTCATCCACCCGGGCCCCGGTGAGCCCCTTGCCGCCCCGCCGCTGGGCCCGGTAGGTGTCGGCGGCCGTCCGTTTGACGTAGCCCGACCGCGTGATCGTGACCACCATGGTCGCTTCGGTGATCAGTTCGGCCATATCCCGGATGTCGGCCAGCTCTCCACTGATCTCGGTTCGTCGTGGATTGGCGAACTTGTTCTCGAGCGTGAGCAGGTCCTCACGGATCAGGCTCCGGATGTTGGCCTCACTGGAGAGAATCCGGCGAAGTTCCCGAATCTTTTCGAGCAGTTCGCGGTGCTCGCCACCGAGCTTTTCCTGCTCGAGGTTGACCAGCTGCCCCAGCGTCAGCCGCAGCACGGCATCGGCCTGCACCGGTGAGAGCCCGTAGGTCTCAGCCGCACCACGCTCCTCCTGGAGCACGCCAAAGCCCTCGTCACCCAGGGCCCGCTCGAGCAGGGCCGCCGGCGTTTCAATCTGCATCAATCGCTGCTTGGCTTCGGCCTGTGAGGTCGAACTGCGAATGATCGCAATCACCTCATCGATATTGGCCAACGCCACCAGCAGCCCTTCCAGGGTGTGCTTCCGGTTGCGGGCCCGGGCCAGGAGGTGTTCAGTGCGGCGGCGAATGACCGTGGTGCGGTGGCGAAGGAACTCCTCCAGCAGATTCTTGAACGAGAGCACCCGCGGCTTACCGTCGACAAGAGCCAGGAAGATCAGCGAAAAGCTGCTCTGCAGCGGCGTGTACTGGTAGAGCTGGTTGAGAACGACGTCCGGATCGGCATCCTTCTTGAGTTCGAGCACCAGCCGCACCGGCTCCTTGAGGTCACTCTCGTTGCGGATCGCCGAGATTCCCTTGATCCGGTCCTCGTTGACCTGATCGGCGATCTTCTCCTCGATCGCGTCGCGGGTCTGCTGGTAGGGAATCTCCGTGATGATGATCCGGTTGCGGTTCTTGCCGAACTCCTCCACTCGGGTGCGGGCCCGCAGCGTGATCGTGCTGCGACCGGTGAGGTAGCCCCGTAGCAACGGCTCCCGGCCCATCACGATCCCACCGGTCGGGAAGTCGGGCCCCGGCACGATCTCCAGCAGTTCAGCTATTGACGTTTCGGGCTCGTCGATCAACCTGACGAGCGCCCGGCAGACCTCGCCGAGGTTGTGCGGTGGAATGCTGGTGGCCATGCCGACGGCAATGCCCCCTGCCCCGTTGACCACGAGGTTGGGAAACCGACTCGGCAGGACGACCGGCTCGGTGTTCCGCTCGTCATAGGTCGGCACGAAGTCGACCGTGTCGAGGTTGAGGTCATCGAGCATCTGCGCCGCAATCGGCGAGAGCCGGGCCTCCGTGTACCGCATGGCAGCGGCAGGCAGGCCGGCGATCGAGCCGAAGTTGCCCTGCTTGTCGACCAGCACATGCCGCATGTTCCATTCCTGGGCCATGCGGACGAGGGTCGGATAGATGACGCTTTCGCCGTGCGGATGGTAGTTGCCGCTGGTATCGCCCGAAATCTTCGCACACTTCACCCGCGAGGAGCCGGGCGAGAGGTTCAGATCGTTCATGGCGACGAGAATCCGGCGCTGCGAGGGCTTGAGGCCGTCGCGGACGTCGGGCAGGGCCCGGCTGACGATCACGCTCATCGCGTAGGTGAGGTAGCTCTCCTTGAGCTCCTGCTCGATCGGCAGGTCGATCAGCCGGCCAGCCGACCAATCGTCCCCCCCACCTTCAGCCGCGGTCGGCCCGGGTGGGCCACCGTCGGCGGGGGGCTGTCCGCCGGCACCGGCTGGAGAGGGGGGCTCAGACTCGTTGTCGGCAGGGGTGTCGTCGTCGGCCAAGAGGGTTGTGCTCCCGAGTAATCCCCGCCGGCAAGGGTGGCGGAAACAGTTGAACATACCCGCCCCCGGCAGTCGGTCAACCGGCCGGAAACCCGGCAAAAAACGGGCTCCGGGACGGCTTGACCGGCACCGCGGCCAGTCCTACCCTCCCGCCCCGCTTCCCGAGGCTCCGGAATCGCTCCGCCACCCATGCGCAGTCCCCTCTTTTCGATCCTCATCGTCACCGTCGCCGCCAGCTGCGTCCTGCTGCCCGGAATCGGCACGGCACCGCTCTGGGACGAGGATGAGCCAAAAAATGCCGCCTGCTCCCTGGCAATGCTCGACTCGGGTGACTGGGTCGTCCCGACGTTCAACGGTGATCTACGAGTGGAGAAGCCACCGCTGGTCAATTGGGTGCAGCTGGCAGGCATCGGCCTGCTGGGACGCTCCGAGGCCGGTATCAGGATCGGTTCGGTGATCTTGACGATCGGCAGTTGCCTGCTCTCCTGGTGGCTCGGTCGGCTCTTGGCCGGGCCGCTGGCCGGTCTGCTGACGGGCCTGATTATGGCCAGCTGCATCTGGACGGCCATCGGCGGCCGGGCCGCCACCCCCGACGCCCCACTCCTTTTTTGCACCACGCTGGCCGCCGCAATCTTCGCGCACGCTGCCCGGGACGGGTTGCCGGCAAGGCTGAGCCTGCTCCATGCCGGCGGGATCGGCCTGGCCTGCGGCCTCGCGATTCTTGCCAAGGGACCGGTCGGCATCGTGCTGCCCCTGACCGCCTTCATCAGCCTGCTTTGGTGGCAAACCACCGCCCGGGCCAGCAGCCACCTGGCCCGGCTACGTACGGCGGTCGCCGCCATCCGGCCGCTGATCGTCACCGGCGTCGCGCTGGCTGTTGCTCTGCCGTGGTACCTGCTGGTGAGCCTGCGGACGGGCGGACGCTGGCTGGAAGAATTCGTGCTCATCCACAACGTCGGCCGGTTCGCGGCACCGATGGAGGGACACGACGGCTCGCTGGTGTACTACCCGGTGACCATCGCAATCGGGCTGTTCCCCTGGTCGCTGGTCATCCTCGCCGTTCCGCTGCACGCCTGGTTCACCTGGCGGTCGACCCCGGCCACTGACCGCCGGCGGCTGCCGCTGGCCTTCGCCGGCTGCTGGATCGCCGTCTGGGTCGGGACCTTCTCGCTGGCCGGCACCAAGCTGCCCGGCTATGTCTGGCCCGCCTATCCAGCCCTCGCCCTCGCCACAGCGATCTATCTTGCCGACTGGATCGAAGGCCGGACCGGCTGGGAGCGGCGGCTCTGGCGACCGCTCTCCCCCGGGGCCGTCATGCATGTCGGCTGGGCCAGCCTGGGTGTCGTCGGCTGCGGCTTCCTCGCGGGCCTCCCCCTGATTGCCCAGCGGTTCGCCCCGGGTCGGGAATGGCTTGGCCTCATCGGTCTGGTGCCGATCGCGGCGGCCGGCTTGGCGGCGACCAGCCAGCAGAAGCAAAATCCCCGTCTGGCCCTTGCCACCCTGGCCGCCTCGGCCGTGCTGCTGCTGGCCCTACTCGGCGGAGTCGCCGCCGTGGAACTGGCCCGGCATCAGGGCACCGCTGGGCTGATCGCGGCGATACCCGCTTCTGCCCGACCGGGCAACTGGGCCGGGCTCCACCCAATCCGGCCCAGCCTGGTTTTTTACACCGGCCAAGAAGTCGCTGCACTGCCCGATGCCGAGGCCTGCCTTGAGCATCTCCGGTCCGACCCGTCGGCCCGGCTGGTAATTCCGGCCGACCAACTCGCTGACCTGCTGCCCGATCTACCCGCCGACTGTCGGCTGCTGAGCATGAAACCAGCCTCGCTCGATCCTGGCCTGGCTGTCATCGGCCGGACTGGTGGCCGGGCTACCGAGACGCTTGCCCAACAGCCCTCCGCACTCCCCCTTGCCCGCCTGGAGAGATATTGATGCCGACCCTGACCTCGCTGATCGAACGCCGGCCCCGACTGTTGGTCATTGTGCTCGGTGCAGCCGCCCTGGCGGCTGGCTTCGTCGCAATGCCCTTCTGGGACGAGGACGAGCCCCGCTTTGCCGCCATTGCCCGCACCATGGTTGAGACGGGCGACTGGGTGGTGCCGATGTTCAACGGTGAACTGGCAGTCGACAAGCCGGTGCTGATGCACTGGTGCATGGCCCTCGGATTTTCAACCTTTGGTTTCACCGAATTTGCTGCCCGGCTGCCCTCGGCGATTGCGGCCCTCCTCACCGCGCTGGTCCTGCTGCGGGCCGGCAGCCGCTGGTTCAGCCCCGCCGCCGGAGTCACCGCCGCACTGGCCTATCTCGGCTGCCTGCTGGTGGCCATCGAGGCCCATGCCGCCACTCCCGACGCGATTCTGGTGGCGTTGACGACCTGGGGCACCCTGCTGCTGGTCGAACCGTTCCTGCCCGACCGCCGATCGGGTGTCGCCCCGGCAGCGGCAGCGGCAGAATCGCATCAGCTGATCGTCCGGCCGGCCATCGGTCTGGCCCGGGCTCTGCTGGCTGGCGGCCTGTTCGGGCTGGCCGTCCTCTGCAAGGGGCCGATCGGCTTCGTGGGCCCGCTGGTGGTCGTCCTGGGCTGGGTCTGGCTGGCCGATCTGCTGGAACGTCCTGCGGAGATCAACCCGGTCCGGCAAAGCCTTGGCAGCCAGTCCGTCAGCCTGGTCCGCCACCTGGTGTGGGCGGGACTGCCGGCTGCCTGGCGGGCCATGCGACAGGTCCGGCTGCTGGCGGTGGCCACGGCCATGCTGGCAGTGGCCGCCCCGTGGTACATCGCCGTCGGCCTTCGCACCGACTGGGCCTGGCCGGCCGGATTCTTCTTCGTGCACAACGTCGGCCGGTTCGTCGCCCCGATGGAACGCCACTCCGGCGGGCTGCTGTTTCACCCTCTGACGATGCTCGTCGGCTTTTATCCCTGGAGCTGCTTCCTCCCGCTGGCCATCGTGGTTGCCGGCAGGCGGCTCTGGCGGAGCTGGCGAATCGGCCTGGCCGTCGATGCGGACCCCCAGACACTCCGTTGCTACGGGCTGCTGCTGTTCTGGATGGCGGTCTGGATCGGTGGCTTTTCGCTGGCGGCTACGAAACTTCCCAACTACATCATGCCTGCGTACCCGGCCGCAGCGGTGCTGGTGGCGGCGCTCGCCGTCGAGGCCGCCCGGCTGCCCAGCTGGCCCTTTCCCCGCTGGCTGGCCCTTGGCCTCGGCGGCCTCGCCTTCGGCGGGATTGCCACGGCCGCCACGGTGCTGGTGGCAACCTTCTTCGGACTCACCGGCAGTGAGTTGGCGGCGGCGGTGGGCATCATTCCCCTGGCGGCAGCCGGCTGGATCGCCTGGTCGAGCCGGCTCCAACCAGCCCGGGCGGTGGCCGTCCTGGTCACCGTCGGACTCGTCTACTCAAGCCTGGCCGTCGGACCGGCCGCAGGCTGGATCAGCCGGGCCAACACCCTGCCCGGCCTGCTGGATGAGGCCCATGCCCATGCCGGGGGCACTGCCCGGATCGGTGTCTACCCGCAGCTGACGCCCAACATTGTCTACTACGCCCGGGGCGAGGTGACGCAGTGGCAGCCGGGCGAGACGGCTCGGGCGGCCGCCTTTCTAGCCTCGGGTTCCGATGCGGTCGTGATCGTGCCTGAAGATCACTTCGGCGCACTGGCCGCCAGCCTGCCCCGCGGCACCGGCGTGGTCGGCCGCACCCGCCCCCTCTTCAAAAAACGCGACTTTCTGCTGGTTGGCAGCACCCGGCCAGCTGAGGCAGCCCCCGCGCGGACCGCCACGACCGGGAGCCTGAAGCGATGAGCCAAGCCCCCTCGCACCAGCAGCCAGGCCCCACCGGACCACCGGCTCGTTCGCGGTCCGGGCTGCTCTCGATCATCATCCCCTGCCACAACGAGGAGGCGGTGATCGAGGCAACCCATGGCCGGCTTTGCGGCATCGCCCCAGCTCTGGGCATGCCACTGGAGCTGATCTACATCGACGATGGCAGCCATGATCGGACCCTTGAGCGGCTGCAGCGAATCGCGGCGGGAGACCCCCGGGTGGTGGTGCTGGAACTCTCCCGCAACTTCGGCCAGCAGGCGGCCATGTCGGCGGGCCTTGAGCGAGCCCACGGGGACGCCGTGGTGATCATCGATGCCGACCTGCAGGATCCTCCCGAGGTCATCCCCGAGATGGTGGCCCGCTGGCGGGAGGGGGTCGATGTCGCCTACGGCCGGCGGCGTCGGCGGGAGGGTGAGACCGCCTTCAAGCTCATTACAGCAAGTCTCTTTCACCGGTTTTTCGCCAGCCTGATGCCTTATCCGATGCCGGTGGACACCGGCGACTTCAAACTCTGCGATCGGGCGGTCATCGACGCCGTCTGCAGGCTGCCGGAAAAACGCCGCTACCTCCGCAATCTGGTGCCCTGGGCCGGCTTCCGTCACGAGCCGGTCTGGTACGACCGCGACGCCCGATCGGCAGGTGAAACCAAATACTCAGCCCGCAAGCTGCTGGCCCTGGCAGCCGATGCCGTCATCCTCTCCTCCGACAAGCCGCTGCGGCTGACCTGGCTGGCCGCCGGCACCCTCGGCCTGGTCGGCTTGGGCGGGCTGGTGGCGATGGCGGCCTCCGGCCAGCAGGCTGCGACGTTGCCGGCCGTGCTGGCGATCACCGGGTTCATCGCGGCGGTGCAGACCGTCGCCATCGCCCTGGTTGGCGAATATGTCGTCCGGGGCTACCGCGAGACCCAGGGCCGGCCTCCGTATGTCATCCGGCGGACGATCGGTGAGAGGGCCGAGGTTTCGGACCGAAACAATTCGGCACATCTTCACCGAAGTGACGCTGCCTGACCCGTTGACGGCAAGGCCCTGTGGCCACCTGCACAGCCAGCTACCCCGCTTGACCCAAGGCCGCCTCGATTGCGGCGGTCAGCTTCGGGTCCTGCGGTGCGACACCCGACTTGTACCGGCCGATGATTTCACCGTCGCGACCGATCAGGAACTTCTCGAAGTTCCAGCCGACCTCGCCCGCTGGCGTGGCCGATTCGGTCAGGGCCTCATAAAGCGCGGCCTTGTTCGCCCCTTTGACGGTGATCTTCGAAAACATGTCGAAGGTCACACCGTACTGCGATGAGCAGAAGTTGGCTATCTCAAGGTCGGTGCCGGGCTCCTGGGCACCGAAGTCGTTTGCGGGAAAGCCAAGCAGCACAAGCCCCTTGTCTTTGTAGGTATCGTAGAGCTTCTGCAGGCCAGCGTACTGGCGGGTGTAGCCGCACTGGCTGGCAACATTGACAATCAGGACGACCTTGCCCTTGTAGGCGGCAAGATCCTGCTCCTTGCCGTCGATCCGCTTCATGGTCCCGCTCAGGGGACTGGCCGCCTCACTGGAGGCCGACAGGGCGAGCATGCCAGCGGCCACCAGGCAGCAGCAGATGAACTTCGTCACGGAAAGCGAAACCATCGTTGTTTCTCCTCGGACCGCACCACCGAATCACAGCGGGCAGTCAACCCTGGCGGCTGGGCCACGGTGACACCCCGCGAGGCCCTGGCAGCCGTTACGTACGCCCCTGAAGCTATCGACAGCAACGGGCCGCTGTCAAAGAGTTCCTGCGACGCCGGCGGCCATCAGCACCCGGGCGGACCTGCCGCAACGACGTCGGAACCAGCCTCAGCGGCGTAGGAAGCGAAATTTTCCCGCAGCTGACCGGCAAGCCGGCGGGCAGCCCCCTCCCAGGCGGCCGGATCAGCCCAGGCCCGGCGGGGAATCAGCAGCTGATCGGGTACGCCCGGCACCCGGCTGACCGCCGCCACCCCAAAAATGGGATCGGTCTCGACCGCCGCTTCATCGAGGCCGCCGGCATGGATCGCGTCGATGATCCGCCGGGTGACCGCCAGATCAATTCGCTTGCCAACGCCATATCCCCCACCGGTCCAGCCGGTGTTGATCAGCCAGACGCGGGTTCCGTGCTGTTTGAGCTTCTCCGCCAACAGCCGGGCGTAGACCGCCGGGTGTCGCAACAGGAAGGCGGCGCTGAAGCAGGCCGAGAAGGCGAGTTGGGGCTCAAAGATTCCGACCTCGGTTCCAGCCACCCGGGCGGTGTACCCCGACAGAAAGTGATACATCGCCTGCTCCCGCGTCAACCGGCTGACCGGCGGCAGCACACCGGAGGCATCGCAGGTGAGGAAGATCACATGCCGCGGATGCCCGGCCATGCACGGGGGACGAGCGTTCTCAATGTGATCGATCGGATAGGCGGCCCGGGTGTTTTCGGTGATGGCGGTCGATTCGAAGTCGACCTCACGGGTGGCCGGATCGTAGACCACGTTTTCAAGGACCGTGCCGAACCGGATGGCCCGATAGATCTCCGGCTCCTGGGCTGGCGAGAGGTGAATGCACTTGGCGTAGCAGCCGCCCTCGATGTTGAAGACGCCGGCATCTCCCCACCCATGCTCGTCATCACCGAGCAGGCGGCGGGCCGGATCGGCCGAGAGGGTTGTCTTGCCTGTGCCCGAGAGGCCAAAAAAGAGAGAAACGTCACCTTCGGGCCCCTCGTTGGCCGAACAGTGCATCGAAAGAATGCCCCGGGCCGGTAGCAGCCAGTGCATCAGAGAGAAGACGCCCTTCTTCATCTCGCCGGCATACTCGGTGCCGAGGATCACCTGCTCGCCGCGTTCCAGTGACAGGTCAATACTTGTCCGACTGGTCATCTGGGCGGTCAGCGGATTAGCCGGAAATTGTCCCGCGTTGTAGATCACATAGTCGGGATGCCCGAACCGCTCCAGCTCGTCGAGGGTGGGGCGGATCAGCATGTTGTGCATGAACAGGGCATGGTAGGCCCGGGCGCAGATCACCCGCACCTTCAGCCGACAGGACGGGTCCCAGCCAGCAAAGCCATCGAAGACATAGATCTGGTCGCGGGTGTTGAGATAGTCGATCGCCCGCTGGCGGTTGAGCAGGAAGGTGTGCTCGTCGATCGGGTGATTGACCGGTCCCCACCAGACATCCCGTTCGGACTCGGGATGCCGCACGACATGCTTGTCCTTCGGGCTGCGACCGGTCTTCGCACCCGACCGGATGGCAATCGCCCCACTGGAGACGATGCCGGCCCGCTCCCGGGTGACCGCATCCTCATAGAGCCGGGCTGGTGGAGCATTGCGGACCACGACCGGAACGGTGATTTCCTGGGGGCTCAGGTCGACATGAATCGGCATGGCTGCACCTTGGGAGGAATGGGGTGAAACAATTGCAGTCCGCTCTCCTACCCTTAGCGGATCACTGCCGGCAACCAGCCGAGGGCGAGGCCGACAGCCGTTGCCAGTAGCAGGCCGCCAACGGCCAGCAACCCACCGCCAACCGGACTCGGCCGCACGGGCAGCCGGCGAACTGCCCGTCGCACCCGGCGGCCGAGGTCGCTCCAGCCGTCGGCTGTCGCCTCACTGCGAAGGACGACCAGGCTGACTGTCCGCAACGGCCCATTGGCCTCGATGTGGGCCTGCAGACCGAGTGACGGCAGGGCGACGCTTTCACCCGCCCAGCGGGCCGCCGGATCGATCGCTGCAACCGTTTCGGCGACGAGTGGCCGGACCTGTTCGATGGTCGCGTTGTAAACGAGCAGCCGCGGCCGGGCGAAGAGGATGCAGATCGCCACGATCAGGGCGTAGAGCAGGAGGAGCATCACCTCGCTCCAGGGTGATCCACCCAGCAGCGGTTGAACGGCGGCCAGTGGCCCGATCGCCACCAGCCCCGACAGCCCGACGGCCAGGAGCGTGCCATCCCAGGCACCCGAGACGACCAGTGGCCGCCGACGCAACTGCAGCCCACCGAGCACGAAGCAGTAGAGTGCCAGCGGCAACAGCGCCGACCAGAGCGGCAGACGATCGAGCCAGATATTCATCGCCATCATGAATCTGAAGGTCCGGTTCCCTGCGGCATGCCGTCAGCCTCGCCACGCCAGCCAGACAAGTCCGGCCAGCCAGACCGCCTCAGCCAGCGCTGCAACCACCAGGAACCGGCGGCGGGCGGCAGGTGTCACAGCCGGCCTCTCAATCCGAAATCAACAGGCATCGGGAACAGCGAAGACAAGATCACGGACAAAGGCCTCGTCAAAGGCATAGACATCTTGAAAGTCTTCACGACGATCCCGACTGGTTTTCCGCATCTGCCCGACTTCTATCATGTTGAAGACGATCTCACCAAAATCGGCTGTCTCCCGCACCCCCCAGGACGACAGCACTGTGGCGGCAAGATAGCCGTACTGCTGCTGAGCATACCGGCGAGCCGCCTCACAGAGCTCCTGACCACTGACATGCCGCTCGCTCTTTTTCTTGCTCGCCCGCTTGCTCCCCACCTGCTTGCACTCACCCATCCCCAGCGAATCCTGAGCGAAGGACAACGCCTCGAGAATGAACAGGTAGGCATCGAGGGTGTAACGGCAATCCTGCTCGAGCAGATCGGCAAGCGGGTGGGAAGGATCGACAAGGGGCATGGCATCCTCGCGGGCAGAAGGTCTCTCGGGAGTGTAGCAGACAGGCCAACCTGCCTGTGCCCTTTGCCCCGCTCGTATCGCGTGAGTCCGCTCTGCAGGCCGGGAGCGGAAGCGGCCGGAGCAGCAGCATGTTTGACCGGGCCTTCCCCGGAAATACCCAGGGGCTTCCGCAGGTCGTACCACCCGGCGACAGGATGCCGCCAATCAGTACCAGCGGGCGGTTCGAGGATTCCGGGCCCTCGCTCCAGGTCAGCCGGAAGGCGTGTCAGCTGCCCGGGGCCTGTTCCTCGATGAAGGTGTAGCCCAGCGGGGTGAGGGGCCGCGAAAAGTCACGAATCAGGTCGAGTCCGCGGTCGATCAGGCTGGTGCGGGGATCAAACTGATAGACGTCACGATCCTGCCCCCCCGGCTTGTAGATCTGGATGGCAAACGGCATCAGATCGGCCGTCTGGAGAATCAGTTCGACCTTCGAAAAGTTGGCAGCATCAACCTGGAACCTGGGCAGAGCCTCCAGCCAGACCTGGTCAGCCACGCCCGGCGGGGTGACGATTCGCATGCTGTACCGCTTTTTGAGCGTGGCTGCCTTGGCTCCGAAGACAAAGGGCAGCGGCCCTTCGCTGATCGCCTTGCCCTGCATCTCGGGCGGCAGCCTGGTTTCACGCAGCTGCCGCTCAGGATGGCGGAATTCGTAGATGCTGCTGCCGTTGCAGACCCAGTGTTCGCCCGTGCCTGAGGGCCGCGATTCATACAGCCGCTTCTCGGGGTTCCACTGCTTCGTCGACTTCACCCGGAAGAGGCCCTTGTCAGGAGCCGCATACTTGATTTCGCCCGTGCTCTCGGAGAAGGCCAGCCGCTCACCAGCGGCGTCGGCCGGGCTCCAGGCGTTGTATTCCCATTTGTAGAAGGTGCAGGACCAGGTCGTGACCCTGGCGTTGCGGGCCTCCCAGGCGTTCAAAAGCTGATTGAGCGCCGCCTGCTGCTGTGGCGTGAGCTGAGGAGCCTGCGCCGGGGCCGCCGGCTGCCCCGGAGGCTGTTGGCCCAGCCCCACCAGCGGGCAGAGGCAGGCCATAAGCAGGGTGCAGCAGCCGGTCGCCAGCCGGGCTGAGGACGAGCGTGAGGGATTGGCGGAAATTGACTGCAGCATTTTGTTCTCCGCGAGGGGCAGCTGAACTCTAGCAGCCCCGCAAACCAGTCGCGAGGCCTGTTTGCCCCGTGAAAACCCGCGGCTATCCAGCCCCGCCGGTGGCCTCGACAGCGGCCCGCAGCTGCCTCAGTTCGCGGGCGAAGCCTCCGGAGAGAATCGGAAACCGGCACCAGGACTTGGGGTCGAGGCTTTCGTCATCGAGGTGAAACGACGGGGCGTACCGCTCCCGCTTCCACTGATTCCGGGCCCAGAGCCGGAAGAACCGTTCAGTCCAGTCGGCCAACTGGGTCGGCGGCTGCCGCGGATAGTCGAGCCGGAGTTGCTGCCAGATTTCCAGCGGCATCTGCCGGTCACGGATGGCATAGCGTTCAATCCGGTCGAGCACCTCGTAGGGCATCAGGTCTGCCTCGTCGGTCTGGCCGGCGCCAGGCGGCCTTAGTTCGGCCGTCGGCTGCTGGACGGTGACGCTGCCAAGTGCCGGGATCGCGCCGATACCGGCCGGCCCGCGCCGCTCGAGCCAGACCAGCCACTGCCTCAGGAAGGCCTTGTCGATCCCGGCAATCGGGGCGATCCCCCCGGCGGTGTCGCCATCCATGGTGGCATAGCCCACCGCCGCCTCCGAGCGATTGCTTGTGGAGACCAGCAAGGCCCCCAGCAGATTGGCCAACATCCAGACCCCGGGGGCCCGGGCCCGGGCCTGGATGTTCTGCAGGGCCAGATCGTCACGGCTCCAGTCGAGTGAGCGGCCGATGGCTGCCTCAACCAGCCGCTCGTAGCCCTGCACGAGAGATTCAACCTCAAACACGTGGAAGGTTGCACCGACCGCACCCGCGAGGGCCTCCGCCGCCTGCCTGGTCACCAATCCGGAGTGGGCCGTGGCCTGGTAGACGCAGGTCACAAGCCGGGCAACGAGCTGCCGTAGAAACGGTCGGCTGAAACAGTCGGCCTGTTCCGCTGAAGCCGCTCCGGAAGGTTCATCCTCCAGCCCGAGCCGGGCGGCCGCGGCTGGACCATACTCATCGACGACCAGGGCGATGCCGATGGCCGCCAGGCAGATCACCGCCGATGAGTCGGCTCCCCCGCTGGCGCTGACGACAAACCCGCGGCTGTGGCTCTTCCTGAGGCTGTCGATCAGGCCGAGTGCTACTGCCCGGGTGAACTCCTCCTCCTTGGCTGCGGCGGCCGTTGCCATCTGCCGCTCCCACGGATCCCGCTGATCGCCCGGCGGCACTGGCGCGTCCAAGCTCACCCGCGGGGGCGTGAAATCGAGGCTGACGCAATCATCGTTACCCGCGGTGCCAGCATCGGGCAGAAATCTCGCCTGCGCCAGCCGGATGGTGTCGAGGTCGACCAGACCGTCGGTCACGGTCATGTCACCAAACCCGAAGCGGCGGCCACAGGCGACCAGACCGGCGGGTGCGGCGACGAGGGTGCCGCCGTCGTAAACCACCCGGCCGGCCTCGTTGCCCAGCAGATTCGCATAGACGTACGCGGCAGCGTACGCCCGGGCTCCCTCCAGCACGAACCGCCGCCGGATGTCCTCCTTGCCAAAGGCGAAATGGCTGGCCGATGGATTCAGGATGACATCGACCCCGCGGGCAGCCAGCCGGCCGCCGGGCCGGTCGGCCGTCCAGGCATCCTCACAAATCTCAAAGCCGATCCGAACGCCGCCGCAACTGAATCGCAGGTCACCGATCGGCACCCGACGGTCCGCGATGGCCACGACGCCGCGACGACCAGCCGGCCAGCGGCGAAACCAGCGGGGCTCATAGTGAAGCCCTTCACCCGCCAGATGCTGCTTGGCCACCAGACCGGCCAGCCGGCCATCGACCAAGACCGCGGTCGCGTCGTAGATGCCGCTTTCCCAACGGACCGGCAGGCCGACGGCCAGCAGCAGCCCGCGACTGGCGGGCTCGAGTTCCAGCAGCACGGTGGCCGCCAGCTCAAGTACGCCGGCGGACTGGAAGGCATCTTCGCAGCCGTAGCCACTGATGCAGAGTTCGGGACAACAGAGCACGGAGACTTTTCGCCGCCGTGCTTCAGCGCAGGCGGCGGCGATCCGGTCACGGTTGCCGTCCCAGTCGAGCGGCGTTTGATTGAGGGCCGCGGCCCCGAGGCGAATACGATGCACGGTGGGCTCACGGCCGCTCGAACGGGGCCTCCTCAAGATAGGTGTAGCCGCCGAGGCCCTCCTCGTAGAACCGCAGGAAGCGGCCGGCCTGTTCGTCCCCGATGCGGCCCTCCCGAACCGCCTGCTCGATGGACGACCGCAGCTGCTTGACCAGTTCGGCCGGATCGAACTCGACGTAGTCGAGCACCTCGCGGACCGTGTCACCCTTGATGACCGCATCGACGACCACTTCCCCCCGCTCATCCGTGCTGACGTGAACCGCATGGGTGTCGCCAAACAGGTTGTGGAGGTCGCCCAGAATCTCCTGGTAGGCCCCGATCAGGAATGCCCCCAGGCAATAGGGCTCGTTCTGCCAGGCGTGCAGCGGCAGCGTTCGCTTGACATCACGGCGATCGATGAACTGATCGATCTTGCCGTCGGAGTCACAGGTGACATCCCCGAGCACCGCCGACCGAGTCGGACGTTCATCGAGCCGGTGGATCGGCATCACCGGAAAAAGTTGCTTGATGGCCCACGAGTCGGGAATCGACTGAAACAATGAAAAGTTACAGAAATAGGTATCGCAGAGCGTGGCGGCAAGCGCGTCGATCTCCTCGGGCACGAACTCCAGTTGCCGGGCCAGCTTGGTCACCTTGCGGCAGATTGCCCAGTAGAGGTTTTCCACCATCGACCGCTGGTCGAGCGGCAGATGGCCGGTGGCAAAGAGGTTCATGGCCGTGTCGAGTGACTGCTGGGCATCGTGATACGATTCCAGCAGATTGCGGACATTCACGTCGCGATAGGTCTCGAACAGGTCCTGGACCGGCTGTTCGAGGTCCTGCGGCTGCGGTTTGAGTTCACGCTGGTCGGTCTGCTCGGAGACCCCCAGCACGCTAAAGACCAGCACGCTGTGATAGGCGACCACCGCCCGCCCACTCTCCGAAATGATCGTCGGATGATCGACACCGGCGTCATCGCAGACGTTCTGCACATGGGCAACGACGTCGTTGGCATATTCCTGCAGGCTGTAGTTCACGCTCGATTCGAAGTTGGTCTGCGAGCCGTCATAATCGACCCCCAGGCCACCACCGACATCGAGGTACCGCAGCCCGGCCCCACGCTTCACCAGTTCGACATAAACCCGTGCCGCTTCGTTGAGGGCCGCCTTGATGTGGCGAATGTTGGTGATCTGGCTGCCTTGGTGATAGTGGAGCAACTGAAAGCAGTCAGCCATGCCGCGGGCGGCCAGCAGGTCGAGCCCCCGCATCAGTTCACCAACGGTCAGGCCAAACTTGCTCCGGAAGCCGCCGGAGGCCTGCCACCGCCCGCTGCCCCGGGCGGCCAGTTTCACCCGCATCCCGATGCGGGGCCGGACGCCAAGCCGCTCCGACTGCTCAAGAATCTGCTCGAGTTCAGAGAATCGCTCGACAACCGGCATGATTTGCCGGCCAATCTTCTGGGCGAGCATCGCCGTTTCGATGAACTCTGCATCCTTGAAGCCATTGCAGATGATCGGTGTGTCGTTGTCGGCGAGGGCGATCACCGCCAGCAGTTCGGGCTTGCTTCCCGCCTCGAGGCCGAATCGGTAAGGACGGCCGAACCGCAGCACCTCCTCGACAACCTGGCGTTGCTGGTTGACCTTGATGGGATAGACGCAACAGTAGTCGCCGCGGTAGCCCCCCTCGGCCATCGCCTGGACGAAGGCATCGTGGATTTCCTTGAGGCGATGCTGCAGGATCTCACCGAACCGCAGCAGGATTGGCAGGTCGATTCCGCGCATCTGCAGCCGATCGACCAATTGCTTCAGGTCGATGCTGCGATCGGCCTGCTTGTCGGGATGGACGAGCAGGTTTCCGGCGGCCCCCACGGAAAAATAGCCCTTCCCCCACCGGCTGACCTCATAAAGGTCGGCCGCATCCGCAACGGTCCATGTTTCTACGTCGAGATCGACCGCCATCACTCACCTGGGAACCACGCGGTTGCGGACACGTTCAGCACGCGCGAAAAGTGTAGCGTTGTCAGCGGGCGGCGACACCGCCCTGGGACCACCGGCAGGATTTCCTCGGGCCGGGCTGCCGCCGCCCTGCCCGGGCACTGCTCAAGAAAGGAGTTCAGAAATGACCCGACCGCCATTGGCAATTTTCATCGGCCGCCCATTTTTCGCCCGGTAGTTCGTCTCGAGCGGAATGCCCAGGGCCTGGAGCACGCTGGCCATCAGATCCTGCGACGAGTAGGGCTCGCTGACGACTTCGCGGCCGTCGGCACTGGTCTCACCGACTGCCACGCCTCGCTTGAAGCCGGCGCCACCGACCACCACGCTCCAACTGCGGGCCCAGTGATCGCGGCCACCATTGCCGTTGATTGTCGGAGTGCGGCTGAACTCGCCCATCCAGATGATGGCCGTGTCGTCGAGCAGGCCCCGGTCGGCCAGATCGGCCACCAGGCCGCTCATTGCCCGGTCGAGTTCAGGCAGCTTCCGGTCGGCCAGGGTCGGGAAGATGTCGCTGTGGTTGTCCCAGCCTCCCAGATTCACCTCGATGAAAGGCACTCCAACCTCCACGAGTCGCCGGGCCATCAGGCAGCCACGGCCAAAGTTGTTTTCGCCGTAGCGTTCCCTGACCTCCGCCGGCTCCTGGGCGACCTTGAAGGCATCCAACTGGCTGCTGGTCATCAGCCGCACCGTCTTCTCGACCACCTTGCGGTGGTCGCCGGGGAGCCCGCCCCGGCTTTCGCCGATGAACCGATCCTCGACGGCAGCGAGCATCCGGAGTCGCTCCGCCAGCCGCTGCGGCTCGATCCCCATGTCGAGGTTACGGACCTGGCCATCGGCATTAACGACGAAGGGATCCCAGGCTGTCCCCAGAAAACCCGAGCCGACACTCCCTCCTCCCACCGAGACGAAGGGGGGAATCTCAAGGGTTTCGATGGCGTCCGCCAATTCGTGGGCGATGACCGATCCATAGCTGGGGTGCTCGACATTCGGATTCGGCACAAATCCAGTGTGCATGTAGTAACGGCCCCGCTGGTGATCGGCCTCGCGGGTGCTCATCGAGCGGACAATCGCCAGGTGGTGCATCTGCTGGGCGGTCAATGGCATGTGCTCACTGATCGCGACTCCGTCGGCCGACGTCGAAATCTGCTTGAATGGCCCGCCAGTCGCCTGGCCCGGCTTGAGATCCCAGATGTCCATGGTGCTCGGACCGCCTCCCATCCAGAGCAGGATGGCCGACTTGTGCCGCTTTTTCAGATCGGCCGCATTGGCCAGCAGCGACCTGGTGAAGCAGCTGGCCGGAGCCGCCAGAGCCGCCAGGCCAGCCAGATGGGAGAGGAAGTGCCGCCGCTGGAGACCGGCGGCGGGCAGTTGGGCAGTCGGGTGGAAAACCATCGCACGGCTCCTGGCTGATCAGTGATTGAGAATGAATTCGTTGGAATTGAGCAACGCCCACCAGACATCCTGGAGAGCCTCGGCCGCCTTCCCTTTTCGGGCCAGCAGCAGCCGGTTGGCCTCCCCGACCTCCTTGGCCGACGGCCGCCGGGCCAACGCGGCCAGGTAGAGGGCGTCGATTTTTTCCCGATTCCGCAGCGGCCCACTGGCGATTTGATCGAGAAATCCACCACGGTCGAGCCTGATGGCGGTCTTGATCAGGTCACCGTTGAACAGCATCAGAACCTGCGGAATCGATCCGTTGAACATGGTCGTGTCGTCCCCCTCGTCGGTCCCGAACGCGATCACGAATTGGGACAGCCAGCGATCCCGCTGGCGGGCTGCCTCGGCCTCGTCGCCCCGGTCGGCCCGGGTCGCCGTCAGCAGCGACTCGTAGAGCTGCTCAGCCTGCATCTGCCGGGGATAGAACCGGGCAAACCGGGGCGGCTCACCAAGCTGCGGGGCGTCATTCTCGTTGCCTGCGTCGATCCGACTCGAAAGCGAGTAGGGTTTTGATAGCACGATCCACCGCATCAACGACTTGAGGTCATAGCTGTACTGCTGCAGCCGCTCGGCCAACCCATCGAGCAGGGCCGGATGAGTCGGCCGGTTGTGATCGCCAAAGTCATCGATCGGCTTGGTGAATCCATACCCCAGAAAGCGGGCCCAGAGCCGGTTGACGATCGCCTTCGGCAGCAGTGGGCTGCCCACCAACAGCCGGGCCAACTCCTGCCGTCGGTTCACCCCGTACGATTCGCCAGTCGGCAGTTTGCCGGGCAACAGGCCGCTCCGGGAAATCTCACTGCCGTCAATGAAGGTTGGATAGGCGACCTTCACCAGTCCATTCCGCAATTCGTAATAGATCTCCGCTTTGTCCGGATTGCCCCCTTCGCCGGCGAAATCCTCATCGACGAGCTCAACCCAGGCGACCTGGCGGCCGCCGCCGAAACGCCGCAGTCCACGGGTCTGCCGGAAGAAGGCATTGAGTTCCCAGAACTGATTCTGCTTGACCCCGCTGTTGAACGGATGGTTGTGGCACTGCGTGCATTGAACCTGAAGGCCCAGAAAGATCTGCGCTGTCTTGGCCGTCGCCTGAATCCCCCCATCTGCCAGTTTCCCACTGAGAAAATTGGTCGCCCCGTTGAACCGCTCCACTCCCTCACGGTCGGCGTTGTCGCCAGTGGCAACCAGCAACTCCTCAACAAAGCGGTCGTAGGGAATGTTGGCCGCAAAGGCATCCGTGAGATACCGCCGCATCCCGTCGCGGTCGACCATCCGGTTGGTGGTGTCCCGGCCAATCAGAATGGTTGTCCAGACATTGGCCCAATGCCGGGCATACTCGGAGGCGTAGTCGTCCCCCAGCAGGCGGTCGACCAGGCGGGTTGCACGACGGCGGTCCCGGCTTTTGAGGTAGTCCTGCAGTTCCGTAACCGTTGGAATCCGGCCGATCAGATCGAGGTAGACCCGCCGGCACCACTCACCATCGGTGGCGGCATCAGCCGGCGTCAGTCCGGTGTCGCTCCAGACTGCCTCAATCCGCTCGTTGATGAAGGCAATCTGCGGCTCGCTCGAACCCGCCTCCGGCGAAGCCGGCAGAACGACGGCGGGCATACCGACAAGCCCCACCACCAGGATGACTCGCCGCCAGTTGGAACCAAGGGCCCACGTTTTCGGAACGGTTTCCACGCATCCGTCCTCCACTGCCGAATAAACCCTGCCACTCATTGTCGACCACAGACAGGCTGCGGTCAACAAAATAGGCTCCCTCGGCGGTGTCTTCCCTGCGGCGGGGATGCGACGGCAACAGCCTCGGCCAAACGCCCGGCCGCTCAGGTTGCGGCTGTTTCGACCCGCGGAGCGGTTCTTCCGGCCGCCGACATCTCCCCGACAAATTCCAGAATGGCCCGGGGGCCGGCATCGCCAAGCCGGGGGCGGGCGAGTTTGAGGATTCGGGTGTAGCCGCCGGGTCGGTCGGCAAACCGGGGGGCAATCGTATCAAACACCAGCCGGGTCGCCTGCTTGTCGCCGAGCAGCCTGAGCACCCGCCGGCGGGCCGTAACAGCCGGAGCCATCGCCTGGGCCCACTGCCGCCACTGCTCGCTCTGCCGCCACTGCTTCCATTCGGCCGAATCCCGCGCGGCTGCGGTGGCAAACTCTGCCGCCGCCCGCTCGGCGACCAGGCCGTGCCTGGCAATGGTGATGCACCGCTCAACCACCGGCCGCACTTCCTTGGCCTTGGCCACGGTCGTCACGATCCGACCGGGCACCTTTGGCGCTCCCGCCTCACCCGGGTCGAATTCCCGCTCAGTCAGCATCAACGCTGATGCCAGATTCCGAAGCAACGCCCGCTGATGCGACGGGCTACGGCCGAGGATACGGCCCTTCCGACGATGACGCATGATCCACCCTTTTCCTGTCTGCTCTTGCTGTTTGTTCGTACGACTGCGGCCCGACCGAGCCGCCTCAGGACTCAGTCCCTGCGGATGTCATGCCGAGGGAAAGGCCAAGGTCGCTCAACTTTTCTTCAATTTCCTGCAGCGTCGTATCACCGGCATTCCGGAGTTCCAGGACTTCCTCGCGGGTCTTGGAGACGAGGTCCTTCAGGGTCTGAATGCCTTCGACTTCAAGGCAGTTGCTGGCCCGCAACGAAAGCCGCAGGTCGCTAACGAGCATGCCCAGCCGGCTCTCCAGCGGTGCCTCCAGGTCAAGCAACCCCTCACCCCCGGCTCCGTGGACGGCGCTGCCTGGTGAGGTGTAACCGACAAACGGATTGAGATGCTTCCGCAGGATCTTGGCGGCCTCAACCAACGCCATCTCCGGCGTGATCGTGCCATCGGTCCAGATTTCGAGGGTGAGCTTGTCGTAGTTTGTCTTCTGCCCCACCCGGGTCTCCTCAACCTCGTAGCGAACCCGCGTCACCGGACTAAAGACCGCGTCGACCGGAATGATTCCGATCTCCTGGCCATCGGGGCTGTGCTCACTACTGGGTACATACCCGCGGCCATTTTCCACGACCATTTCCAGTTCGAAGGGAACATCGTCGGTCAGCGTGGCCAGAACGAGATCCTGATTTACCACCTCAACCGCTTCGTCGGTCTGGATATCAGCCGCCGTGATCGGGCCCTTGGTGCTTTTCTCCACCCGGATCACCCGGGTCGAGTCGCTCTGGTTCTTGACGACCAGGCTTTTGACCGCAAGCACGACATCGGTGACGTCCTCAAGGACTCCCTTGATTGTGGTGAACTCGTGCAGGGAACCGCCGAGCTTCATCTGCGTGATGGCACTCCCTTCGAGGCTCGACAGCAGAATCCGCCGCAGGCTGTTGCCAACGGTCGTACCGAAGCCGCGTTCAAACGGTTCGGCGGTGAATTTGCCGTAGGTGCCAGTGAGGGTTTTGCTGTCGGCTTCGACCGAGCCGGGAAGTTCGAGACCACGCCAGCGAATGTGCATGGGGTTCTCCTTGGTGACGGGTGCGATGAGGGGTGATGGGGCGGCTGGTGACGACTACTTCGAACAGAGTTCGATGATCAGATTTGTCTGCACCGGAATCGAAACATCGTCGGGAGCTGGCAGACGGTCGACCCGGGCCTCGGGCACACCGTCTTCGGACCGAGACACGAAATCGGGCATTTCACGACGGAATTCGGCAAGCGAACCGTGGGCGAGCTGGAGGCTCTTGGCCCTGTTTTTAATCCGGATGAGATCACCGGCACGAACGAGGTAACTCGGCACATCGACCCGATGCCCATTCACGGTGATGTGCCCGTGGGCGACCATCTGCCGGGCGGCTGACCGGGAGGCCGCAAAGCCGACCCGATGAACCACGTTATCGAGCCGCCTTTCCAGAAGCGACATCAGCGTTTCGCCGGTGTTCCCCGAGCCCTTCTCAGCGCGGTTGAAGTAGGTCCGGAACTGTCGCTCCAGCACACCGTAATAATGTTTGACCTTCTGCTTCTCCCGCAGCCGCAGGCCGTAATCGGTCGGCTTGGGCCGCCGTTTCTGCACCACACCTGGCGGGGTCGGCCGACGATCAAAGGCACACTTTGGGGTATCGCAACGATTCCCCTTAAGAAACAGTTTCAGCCCATCCCGGCGGCAGAGCCGACAGACCGGCCCAGTGATTCGTCCCATGTTCTCTTCCTCAGTCCAACCAATTTCATGCCATCCGACTGCCCACTGACAGTCAGGGAATCTCTACTTAGACGCGACGCTTTTTCGGGGGGCGGCAGCCGTTGTGGGGCAGCGGCGTGATGTCTTCGATACTTTTCACGTTCATGCCGGCGGCCTGCAGAGCGGTGATGGCGCTCTCTCGGCCACTGCCAGGCCCCTTCACCCGAACCTCCAAATCCTTCACCCCAAACTTGGCGGCCTTCTCGGCAGCCTGCTGGGCTGCCAACTGCCCCGCGAAGGGGGTTCCCTTGCGGCTTCCCTTGAAACCACAGGTACCACCGCTCGCCCAGCAGAGCGTGTCGCCCCGGGGGTCGGTAATCGTCACCGTGGTGTTGTTGAAGGTCGCGTCAATGAAGGCGATGCCGGAGGAAACACTCTTCTTTTTTGATTTTGCTGTCTTGGCCATTGTTCTGAAACCTTTGATGAAACTCCCTTGATTCGGTTGGCGGTAAGAGCCGGGCCGGATCGCCAGGACTGCGGGGTTGTTTGGGGGACAGGCGGCTAGCGCAGGTCCTTTACGCCCTTCTTGCCTGCGACGGTCTTCTTCGGCCCCTTTCGGGTACGGGCGTTGGTTCTGGTCCGTTGCCCCCGAACGGGAAGGCCGCGGCGATGCCGGAGACCGCGGTAGCAGCCGATGTCCTTCAGCCGGGAAACACCCTGGGCGACCTGCCGTCGGAGCTGCCCTTCGACGACGTAGTCCTTGTCGAGCAGTGACGCCATCCGGGCCAGCTCATCCTCATGCAGTTCACGGGCCTGGGCCTCCGGGCTCACCCCTGCCTTGAGGCAGAGTTCGCGAGCGATCCGGGGACCAACCCCATAGAGATACTGGAGCGAGTAGACGGTCTTCTTGTCGGAGGGGATGTCAACGCCGAGGAGTCGTGGCATGGCTGGGCGGTTCCGAGTGGGTATCCGAAGTTTGAAGTTTCTTGTTACGTATGTTGGCGGGACCGAAATCCCGTTGATCGGCCGGTGGCACCGAACGATGCTTGCAGACCGCCCTGGCCGTGGGCCGTCTGCCATCTCACTTCAGCCACCGGTGGACCGGGCCAGCCACTCTGATCACCAAAGCGGCTGACACCCTTCTCCCTACGAGGCGAAGAATATCCGCAACTCCTCCCGCCTCGGCGGGGGCCGCGGACATCGACGATCAGTCAATTGAATCATCCCTGCCGCTGCTTGTGACGGGGGTTATCGCACAAAACAAATACGACGCCGCGGCGGCGGACAATTTTGCACTTTTCACAGACCCGCTTGACGCTTGCCCGAACCTTCATCACACCCGTGACGCCGTCGCGTCACACCTCACAGCGTTGGTGAACCAATTGAACTAGACACATCGAAGCCTCGGAGTATAGGCCCGAGGAGGAGGGCTTCACAAGTGGGTGGCATTTTCTCGGGTTCAGCCGCAAAAAACGGCTGAAAGAGATCCGCCGGCTACAGCGTCGGGAACATTCACCCCCGGGCTGCGGCCACCCGGCGGGATGACTCGACCCGTTCCTGGTCGGTCGGCGGGGCCGTGAGCACCTGCGGGCCCGCTTCGGTGATGGCTACCGTGTGCTCAAAATGGGCACTGGGCTTGCCGTCAACGGTTGACTGCGTCCAGTGGTCGGCCAGCGGCCGCACTTTTTTGGTGCCGAGATTGACCATCGGCTCAACCGCGATGACCAGGCCCGGCTCGAGTTCAAAATCGTGCTTCCGCCGAAACGAAGGGGAGCAGAAATTTGGCACCTGGGGGTCCTCGTGCATGTTTTTACCGATGCCATGCCCAACAAAATTCTCGACCACAGTGAAGCCAAAATCCCTGACATAGGTGGCCATTTCCGCCGCGACGTCACCCCACCGGTTCCGCGATGCCATCAGTTCGATGGCCAACTTGAGAACCCCCGAGGTGCAGTCGAGCAACCGCTGGACCTCGTCGCTCACCTGACCAACCGGATGCGTGTAGGCGGAATCCCCGCACCAACCTTTGAGCCGGCAGCCGGTGTCGATGCTGATGATGTCCCCCTCCCGCAACTTGCGGCTCCCCGGAATCCCGTGGACAACCTCATCATTAACCGAAATACAGCACACCGCCGGAAACGGGATCTTTCCCGGAACGCCCTTGAACAGCGGGATCACCTGCTGTTCCTCGAAAAACTGCTCGACGGCACGGTCAATTTCACCAGTGGTGGCGCCCGGCCGCACCAATTGGGCAGCAATCTGATGGGCCTCCCAGACGAGCAGGCCGGCCTTCCGCATGGCCGCAATCTCACGGCTCGATTTCAAGGTCACCACGTCAGCCCGATCTCCTCACCTACGTCCAACCTGTTCGCAATCCCGTCACAATCGCCCGTCACAATCGTCAACCGACCGGCATGCCACTGACTACCGATAACTGGTTCTACCGTCTCGACCGTCGGAATGCACGGACCGCCCGCCGCACCCGTTCGAAGATGTCTTCAGCCGTACCGAGGCCGTCAATGCTCGCAAGCTTTCCCTGCCGGTCATAATACTCCAGCAGCGGTGCGGTCTGCCGCTCAAAGCTTTCAATCCGGCGGGCGAAAATCTCCGGATTGTCGTCCTCCCGTTTCCGGGCAAGCATCCGCTTGACCAGTTCATCCCGCGGCACCGCCAGTTCGATCACCCCATCGACACTCATGGCTTGCCGCTCAAGCAGATCATCGAGCATTTCAGCCTGCGTGATCGTGCGGGGAAATCCGTCAAGGAGACAGCCCCTGCGGCAATCAGCCGACTTCAGTCGGCGGGTGACAAGACCCAGAATCAGCTGGTCTGGCACCAACTGCCCGTGGCTCATGTAGCCGGCCGCCTCCTGTCCCTCAGCCGTACCCTGCTTGATTGCCGCCCGCAGCATCTCCCCGGTCGACAGATGGGGCACCTCCAGCATTTCGACCAGCCGCTGGCATTGCGTTCCCTTCCCGGCCCCCGGTGGTCCGATCAGGATTATCCGCATGGGGCAGTCAGGGGGCGAGAGGGTTTAATTGGTCGCGGTCGTCGCCAGCGAATGCTGAAAGCCTACGGCGGTCACCGCCAAAAACCAACTGGCCGGCAGAGAACCACGCGTACTGCTCAGACTGGTCTGGGCGGTCACGACTTCTCCAACAGTCCACTGTAGTTTCGCATGACGAGGTGGCTATCAATCTTCTGCACGAGGTCGAAGGCGACACTCACTGCGATCAGCAGGCCCGTGCCGCCGTAAAAGCTGGCAATCTGGACCGGAATACCCAGGGCCCCACTGACGATCGTCGGAATGACCGCAACCAGGGCGAGGAAACCGGCACCGACGTAGGTGATTCGTTCCATCACCCGCTCGAGATAGTCGGCGGTCCGCTTGCCCGGCCGGTAGCCCGGAATGAAGGCCCCGAAATTCTTGAGATTATCGGCCATCTCCTTCGGATTGAAGGTGATGGCCGTCCAGAAGTAGCAGAAAAAGTAAATCAGCGCGATGTAGCAGATGTTGTAAAGATACGACTGCCCGCGGGTGAACGAGTCGTGCAGACCGGCCAGCACCGCGTTACCCGGGTAGGCGTTGCTGAGATACTGGAAAAACATCTGCGGAAACAGCAACAATGAACTGGCGAAGATGATCGGCATGACGCCGGCCTGATTGACCCGCAGCGGCAGGTACTCGCGGGTGCCCCCGTAGACCCGGCGACCCCGCACATGCTTTGCGCTCTGAGTCGGAATCCGCCGCTGCCCCTGCGTCATGAACACCACACCCGCCACCACCCCGACGAACAGGGCGGCGAGGACGAGAATTTTCTCAATCCCCATTTTGCCACCACCACCACCCAATTCGAGACTGGTGTCACCAGCCAGCGAAACCAGGGCACTGGGCATCGCCGCGAGAATGCCGGCCATAATCAGCAGGCTGATGCCGTTGCCAATACCAAACTCGTCGATCTGTTCACCAAGCCACATCAGGAAGACGGTTCCGGCGGTCATGGTCATCACCGCGACAAGTTGCCAGCTCAACGGCAGGCTGCCGTCAACCAGAAAACTTGACTGGATGAGGGACGCCTCGCCAATCTGCGTGTTGGATAGGAACGCGACGTAGGCCCAACTCTGCAGGATGCAGATCCCAACGGTCGCGTAGCGGGTGTACTCGTTGATTTTCTTCCGACCTGCCTCACCCTCTTTTTGCAGCCGCTCAAGCGGCGGCCAGACAGTACCGAGCAGTTGGAAGATGATGGAGGCCGAGATGTAGGGCATGATCCCGAGGCCGAAGATCGTCGCCTGGGAAAGCTGGCTGGCGGAAAACACCGCAACGGTCTTCAGCAGGTCACTGATACCGCCGGACTCCTCGGCGAAGGCCCTCATTGCCGCCGGATCGACAATTGGCAGCGGCACCTGCCAGCCAACCCGATAGATCGCAAGCAGACCGAGCGTCAACAGAATCTTCTGCCGCAGCTCCGGGATCGTGAAGATAATCCTGATTTTTTCGAACACGCCGGCGACTCCATTTTTTGATTTCGAAGACTTCCTGTCATTGCCCGGGCGTCCTCACCGCCGTCTACCAATACCGGAGGTCGCCGCCACTTTACTCCGAAGCGGTCGTTCCTGGCGATGGCGGTTCGGCCGCCGGCTCCTGCCCGGCAGTGGCCGGCTTTTTGCGGCCTTTGACGACCGGGGCCGGACCTGGGATTTCCGTCACACTGCCCCCGGCGGCGACAATCTTCTCCCGGGCCTGCTTGCTGAATGCATGGGCAGAAACCTTCAGGGACTTGGCGAGTTCCCCGTCGCCGAGGATCTTCAGCTGCTGCCATATTCCCTTGGCAACTCCCGAAGACCGCAGCAGGTCGAGGGTGACATCGGTCCCTGGCTCAAAGGCAGCTTCAAGATCGGCAACGTTGATGGTTTTGATGATCCGGCCGTGGCGATTGTGGAAACCTCGCTTTGGAATCCGGCGGATGATCGGGCTGCGGCCACCCTCGAAAATGGACGGGGCCGACCAGCCGGCCAACTGCCCCTGCCCCTTATGGCCTCGGCCCGAGGTCTTGCCCCGGCCCGAACCGGGCCCGCGGCCGATCCGTAGCCGCTTGCGGCGCTTGTGAATGCCCTTATTGACGTCGTTGAGTTTCATGGCGATCGTTCTTTCCGCTGTCTCCGCTGTCAGATTTGTTCTGGAGGCAGCGGGGACAGCCGGCACCCGCAAACCGCTTCAGCTTTTTCCCGTGGCTAGTCCGCCAGACTCACACCCCGCAACCGCTCGACATCCTCGAGCGTCCGCAGTTGCTTGAGGCCTTCGATGGTGGCCTTGACAAGGTTCACCGGATTGACCGACCCATGGGCCTTGGTGAGAACGTCCTGAATTCCTGCTGATTCACAGACCGCTCGCACGGCCGCTCCTGCGATGATTCCTGTTCCCGGGCTGGCCGGCAGCAAAATCACCTTCGAGGTGCCGCTCCAGCCTTCCACCCGATGCGGAATCGTCCCGGAAACCACCTGGACTTCCACCAGGTTTTTCATCCCGTCCTTGATCGCTTTTTCGACCGCCGGCGGGACCTCGTTGGCCTTCCCGTAGCCACAACCAACCTTGCCCTTGCCGTTCCCAACGACAACCAGGCCGGCAAAGCTGAACCGCCGTCCCCCCTTCACCACGGTCGCGCAACGGCGGACCTTCACCACTTTTTCGGTGAATTCCCCACCTGCTCTCGATTCTCGTCCTGATGATGTGTTCGTCGCCACAATCTCTCTCCCGATGGTTTGCGGTGCCTCAGAATTCCAAACCGCCCTCGCGGGCGGCATCGGCCAACGCCGCTACCCGTCCGTGGTACCGGCAGGGCCCACGATCAAAACAGACCTGCGACACCCCGGCCGCCTTGGCCCGCTCGGCAAGAGCCTTCCCAATGGCGACCGCGGCATCCTTGTTGCCACCCGACGCCAGCCCAGACTTCAGTTGCGGCTCGACCGTCGAAGCCGAAGCCAGTGTCCGACCGGCACCGTCATCGATGACCTGGGCGTAAATGTGCTTGAGCGTCCGGCGAACCGACAGCCGGGGTCGCTCCGACGTGCCCCGCAATGGCTTTCGCACACGACGTTGCCGCCTGAGCCGCTGCAAGCGATTTGACCGTGCATGATCCATGATATGACTCCTGTTGTGGCCACCGACTGGGCGGCCCCGATCTCTGATTCCAGTGCAGGTTACTTCGTGACAGCCTTGCCCGCCTTCCGGCGAACCTGCTCGTTTTCATAACGGATACCTTTGCCCTTGTAGGGCTCTGGCTTCCGCAACGCTCGCACCTCGGCGGCAAATTGGCCGACAAGTTGCTTGTCAATCCCCTTGATGCTGATGTGTGTCTGGTCGGGGCAGGTGACGGTCAGCCCCTCGGGCACCGGCACGTGCAGTTCGTTCGCGAACCCAACCCGCAGCTGCAGAATGTTCTTTTGCAGCGCCGCCAGATAGCCGACCCCGACGATTTCCAGCCGCTTCTCGTAGCCCTTGGTAACGCCCTCAACCATGTTGTTGACCAGCGCCCGAGTCAGGCCGTGGATCGACCGGGCCAGCCGACTCTCGTCATGCCGGGAAACTCGGAGGCTGGAAGCCGATTCATCCAATTCCACTTGCACGGTGGGATGGTGCTGATGCTCAAGCTTGCCCAGCGGACCTTCGATGGCCACCAGCCGATTGTCTATTTTCACTTTGACGCCCTGAGGAATATCGACAGGCGCCTTACCGATACGGGACATGGGGGAAACCCTCTTTCGCTGATCCGACCGCTACGTGTTCGTGGATACTGTTCGCTGTTTCAACTACCGACCGTTGCCGGCCAGCCGGTACGCTCTCACCAAAGCTCGCATAGCACTTCGCCGCCGAGCTTCCGCTGCCGCGCTTCGCGATCACTGACCACTCCGCCAGACGTCGACAGGATTGAGATTCCGAGCCCCCCCAGCACTGGCCGAAGCAGGGCCGAGCGGCTGTAGACCCGACGGCCGGGCGAGCTGACCCGCTTAATGTGGCGGATCAACCGCTCACCATTGGGGCCGTATTTCAGCTCCAGTTGCAGGAGCGGTACGGGGCTGGCTTCTACCTCCCGCCAGTCCCAGATAAAGCCCTCCTTCTTGAGCACCTCGGCCAGGCCGCGCTTCACTTTCGAGAAGGGCACCTCGACAACAGGCTTCTCGACACGGACGGCGTTCCGAATGCGGGTAAGCATGTCGGCAATCGGGTCGGTCATCATATGATTTCGTTCCTACCAGCTGGCCTTGCGAACACCCGGAATGCAGCCTTGATCGGCCAGCTTCCGGAAACAGATGCGACAGGTCCCGAACTTGCGATAGACCGCCCTCGGCCTACCACAAAGCATGCACCGACGGACGGTTCGGGTGGAAAACTTCGGCGGTCGCTTGGCGGCCGCGATTTTTGATTTGCTTGCCATTGCTTTGTTCCGCCGCCGGATCTCGTTCCCGACGGTGCTGAGAAAGTGTCGGACCGCTACGCCGCGGCCTCACCCCCTTCTCCCTCGGTCTTCTTCATCGGCAAACCCAACGCTCGGAGCAAGGCCCGCGCCTCGTCATCCTGATGGGCCGTGGTCACCAATGTGATGTTCATCCCCTGGGGCCGGGCAAACTTGTCGGGGTTGATCTCCGGGAAGACCATCTGCTCCGACAGCCCTAGGCTGTAATTACCGTGTCCATCAAAGGCGGTCGCAGACAGTCCGCGAAAGTCGCGGACGCGAGGCAGCGCCATTGAGATCAGCCGGTCCAAAAATTCATACATTCGCCGGCCCCGGAGCGTCACCTTGCAACCGATCGGCAGGTCCTCCCGGAGCTTGAATCCCGAAACTGCCTTGCGGGACAAGGTCGCCACCGGCTTCTGGCCGGTGATCTGCCCAAGCGCGGCGATCGCCTCCTCGAGGTGCTTCTTCTCGGTGATCGCAATGCCGACGCCCATGTTGACGACAATCTTCTCAAGCCTGGGGATGGCATGGGGATTGGTGCGACCAAGTTGCTCGGCCAAGGCGGTTCGCACCGTGGTATTGTAAAATTCGAACAGCCGAGGCGTCCCGGTCTCGCCGGCGGCCTCCACTTTTGCTGGTTTTTCTTTTTTTGCCATCACTCCGGCCCTTCACTCAACTTTGGAATGCTATCTGCTGGTTTGCTTATTTTTTGAAGGTTTCTCTGTGAGCGGCCATGGAGCCCGATGGCGATCCACGGCGTCACCCTGCCCGCTCCGGGCAGACTATCAGTCACCTGCCCTTAGTCACGCGGTGGTCGCTGTCTGGCCCTTCTGTTCTGGCTTGGCTCGCCCCACCTGCCCGAGGTCAGCACCGCAGGCCCGGCAGATTCTGGATTTCCCCCCGGCAGTTGAACTGCACCCGAGCCGGGTCGCTTTCCCACAGGCGGAGCAGACCAGCAGCACGTTGGATGCGTCGATGGGCATCTCTTTGCTGAGCCGACCACCCTGAGGGTTTTTCTGGCTTCGTTTGATGTGACGGTAAACCCGATTCACACCCTCAACAACAAGTTTGCCCCGGCTGGGATCGACTGCCAGCACACGGGCTCGCGTGCCGCGGGAATTTCCCGTCCGTACCTCAACCGTGTCGCCCGTTCGAATCAGCATCAGACCACCTCACTCGCCAGACTGACAATCTTCATGAAATTCCGATCCCGCAATTCCCGGGCAACCGCCCCGAAGATCCGGGTGCCTTTCGGGTTCTTGTCGTTGTCAACGATCACGCAGGCATTGGAATCAAATCGCACATAGCTACCGTCGGGCCGCCGAGTGGGATTCTTGCACCGCACAATCACCGCTTTGACAACGGCCTTCTTTTTGACGTCACTGCCGGCGATGACACTCTTCACGCTGCAGATAATCACATCCCCCAGGCCGGCGGTGCGCTTCTTGCTACCACCCAGCACCTTGAAGCACATGACTTCCTTGGCACCGGTGTTGTCTGCGACCGTCAGCCGCGACTGCATCTGGATCATCAGTTGGTCCCTTCCTGTTCGGCGGCCGTGGCGGTCGTCGCGTCCTGGCCGGTCGCCGAGGCCGCTTCGTCACGAGCCGAAGCCTCCCGAATTTCGGTTGCCCGGGCCCCTGACCGGAGCGAGCTGATGTCGACGGCCGTGCTCTTGGCAACCACCCGGACCAGCTCCCACCGCTTGGTGCGACTGCGGGGCGGGCACTCAATGATCTCAACAAGATCGCCGGGAGCGGACTCTTCCTGCTCATCATGCACATGACAGACTGTCCGGCTGTGGAGAATCCGGCCGTACTTTGGATGACGGATAATCCGCGGAATCTCAACGCGGCGGGTCTTGCTGGCCGCGGCACTCGTGACGGTGCCTGTTTCAACTCGTTTGGGCATTGGGCTCTGTCCTGACGGTACTGATCGTTTTCGTGTTCTGGTGAACTTGTTTTGGTTTGTGGTGGGTCGGCTTCATGACGACGGCCCGTTCCCGGGTGAGTGCTCAGGCAGTGGCCGCCTCGGCGGAGGCTGATTCAGCGACCGCATCTGTCCCGACGGCGGCTCGACTCCGTTCCCCCAGAATGGTCTGGCAGCGGGCGATCAGCCGGCGTTGCTTCCGCATTTCCGAAGGTGCCGCGAGCTTTTCAGTCTGCGACTGGATCCGCAGGCGGAACAGCGACTCCGCAGCGTCCTTCCAGACGAGGCGAATCTGCTCGTCACTCATCTCCCGTAATTCTGCTGGCTTGGTCATCTCATGCATTCCCTGATCTACATTGTCCGTTTCTTCACCATCCGCACGCGGACTGGCATCTTGTGAGCAAGTCTCGCAAAGCAAACCTTGGCCACGTCTTCGGTCACACCACCAATTTCAAACAACACCGTCCCCGGCCGGATGACGGCCGCCCAGAAATCGGGTTCTCCCTTGCCTTTGCCCATTCGGGTTTCAAGCGGGATTGACGTAATCGACTTGTGAGGAAAGACGCGGATGTAAAGCCGCCCGCCACCACGCAGATACTGCTGCGCAGCGATTCGGCCGGCTTCGATCGTGGCAGCTGGAAGCCACCCCGGTTGCTCGGCCTGAAGCCCGAACTCACCGAAGATGACCCGGTTACCACGAGTCGCCTCACCTCTTATACGACCTCTTTGGCTTTTTCGGTGCTTGACCCTCTTGGGCATCAGCGGCATCGCCGTTCTCCTCGTACATTCCCTGGTTCACCCACACCTGGACACCAATGTGCCCCTGCGCGGTGGGTGCTTCACAGAACCCGTAATCAATTTTGGCCCGCAGCGTCGAAAGTGGCATCGAGCCGGCAATGCTCTTTTCGCACCGCGACATCTCCGCCCCACCAAGCCGGCCGGCCAGCTGAATTTTGACACCCTTTGCGCCGGCATCCATGGTCGACTCAATCGTTCGCTTCAACGTCCGACGGAAAGCGGCCCGTTTGCTCAGCTGGTCGGCAATATCCTCCGCGACCAATTGAGCCTGAATCTCTGGACGCGAGATCTCCTCCACCTTGAGGTTCACCCGGCGGCCGAGCAGTTCCTGCAGCTCGTCCTGAAGCCGGTCAACTTCTTGGCCCTTGCGGCCGATGATCACGCCCGGCCGGGCCGAGTGGAGAATCACCTTGACCTCGTCGCGGGTTCGCTCGATCTCCACCTTCGAAATAGCCGCTGCCCGGTACTTCTTCTTCATGAACTGCCGGACCTTGAAGTCCTCCAACAGCAGATCACGAAACTCCTTTTTGGGTGCGTACCAACGACTCTTCCACGGCTCCATGATGCCGGTGCGAAATCCTGTTGGATTGACTTTTTGGCCCATTTGATCGTTCTTTCTCTTCTCTCGCCTGATTCGCCTGTCGTGCCGATCAGTCCGCCGCGGCGGTGTTATTCCTCGGTTGCCACCACTGCCCCGACTTTGTCAGCCTCAGCAGCAGCGGTCACCACGTTGTCCAGTGCCACCTTGATGTGCGACGTCCGCTTCTTGATCTCATAGGCCATGCCCCGCGCCCGCGGCTGAAACCGCTTGATTATCGGACCACCGTCGATCCGGGCATCGACCACCACCAGATCGTCAACCCCGGGAGCCTGCTGGTGCTCAGCATTACCAAGGGCACTCTTGATGACTTTCTCAAGCATCCGGGCACCCCGATGCGGCTGAAACCGCAGGATGTCGAGCGCTTCGTCAGCGAACTTGCCCCGAACCAGGTCGGCAAGATGCCGCACTTTGCGGGGACTGATTCGGGCAAACTTGTGCGTTGCTGTGTATGGCATCGGTTCCCTTGGCTCACTTTCCCTTGCCGCCGTGTCCCCGGAAGGTTCGACTCGGCGAGAATTCACCCAACTTGTGGCCCACCATGTCCTCGGTCACGAAGACCTTAAGATGCTGCTTGCCGTTATGGACCATGAACGTCAACCCGATGAACTCCGGCACGATCGTGCAGGCCCGCGACCAGGTTTTGATCGGCTCGCGATCGCCACTGGAGAGTTGCTTTTCGACCTTTCCGTACAGCCGGGGGTCGACGAATGGCCCCTTCTTCGAACTGCGTCCCATACCAAACCTTTTCGTTACCTGAGTGTCTTGTGAGGTCCGCTCGCCACTGACAGCCTCCTGGCGGCCACCAGCAGAGCGGGGTCATTCTGCTACTTCAGCCGAAGCTGCCCGTATCGCTTACTCTTTCGCCTGCGAATAATCGCTGCCCCCGACGGCTTCCGGGGCTTCCTGGTTCCACCACCCTTTGCGGTCTTGCCGGTGGGGCTGACCGGATGCCGTCCCCCCTTGGTTCGGCCCTCACCACCGCCGTGGGGATGATCGATCGGATTCATCGCCGTCCCCCGGACATGCGGGCGACGACCAAGCCACCGAGACCGTCCGGCCTTACCGAGGCGAACATTCATGTGCTCAGAATTCCCGATCGACCCGATCGTCGCCCGGCAGGCGGCCGGCACCCGGCGAATCTCACCCGAAGGGAGCGTAATCTGGGCCCAGCCCGCTTCCCTGGCCATCAGCGTGGCCGAGGTACCAGCGGATCGGCAGAGCCGGCCACCGCGGCCCGGCTGCATCTCGATGTTGTGAATCGTCGTGCTCAGGGGAATCGCCGACAACGGCATGCAGTTGCCCACTTCGGGCGGAACGGACGACCCGCTGACAATGGTGCCGCCAGCAGTGAGCCCATCGGGAGCAAGGATGAATCGCTTTTCACCATCGGCGTAATGAATCAATGCAATTCGGCAGGTCCGGTTGGGGTCGTACTGAATGGAATGCACCTTGCCCGGCACACCATCTTTGTTCCGCCGGAAATCGATCAGGCGATAGTGCCGCATGTGGCCACCACCGCGATGCCGGGCAGTAATCTTGCCCTGGTTGTTCCGGCCGCCGGTCTTCTTTTTCCGCACCCGCAGACGCTTGGGCACCTCGGCCGCTGGCGTCAGTTCGGCAAAGTCCGACACACTCGCGGTACGGCGGCCAGCGCTGGTCGGTTTGTAGATGCGAATGCCCATGAGTCAGTCTTTCTTTCCGTCGTTCTTTCAGTCCTCAACGTTTCACACCGGCAACCGATGCGAAACACCTCCGAGCCGGCCTGGCTGCCAGCCTAGAACAGCGTGATCTTGTCCTCAGAATTCAGGGTGACGATTGCCTTCTTCCACGGCCTCGTGCTGCCCCGTCGCAGCCGACTACGACGAACCTTGCCCAGCCTGTTCTGCACGGCAACCTTGCTGACCCGTACCTGGAAAAGCTCTTCAACAGCCCGCCGGATGTCGGCCTTGGATGCGGCCCGAACCACCTCAAACGCATAGGCGTTATTCCGGTTGGCACGATGCATGCCCTTCTCCGTCACCAGGGGACGCAGGATCACCTGATGCGGCGCGAGATTGGGATTGAGTTGCGGCGGCGGGGGGACTGGCACAGACATGGATCAGGCTTCTCCTGCGGGGGCTGCCGCTTGGGCGGTCCGATTGCGGGCGGCTGAACGGCCACCCTGCTTGCGGGCCACCCGGGTACGACTGCCCGTCTGACGCCGCTTCACCTCTTCCCGGAAGGCATCGATGGCGGCTGTGGTCATCACGATGGTGCGGGGCAGCAGAATACTCAAAGCGTTGAGGTCGGCCACCGGCGTGACTGACACGCCCGCGATGTTCCGCGCACTCTTCCAGAGGTTGCCGTCGTGCTTCTCCGGCGCGACGAGGACGGTCTGGCCGGCAACGCCGAGCGAAGCCAGGGTGGCCGCCATCGCACTCGTCTTCGGAGCCTCGAAACTGAGACTGTCGATCAGTTTCACCTCTTCGTCGGCCAACCGCGCAGCAAGCGCCATCCGGGTGGCGGACTGCAACGCCTTGCGGGGCATACGGAAGCCAAAGTCACGCGGCCGCTTGGCGAAGATGTGACCACCACCCCGCCGGACACCGCTGCGTTTCGAGCCGGCCCGGGCGTTACCCGTACCCTTCTGACGATACATCTTCTTCGTCGTGCCAGCCACTTCGGCCCGACTCTTTGTCCGGAACGTGCCTTGCCGGCAGTTGGCCTGATACATCACCACCGCGTCGTGCAGTAGTTGCCGATTAATGGTTGGTGCGAGTTCCGCGGGATCGATCTCGTAGCTGCCAACCTGCTTACCAGCGGCATCAAAAACGGTCAGATTCATTTCCCGCCCCCTTTCTTCTTGGAGGCCGGCGTACCGACCGTGGCCGACCGCCGCAGTTTGTTGGTCTGCCGAACCACGACGTAGCCACCGTTGGGCCCCGGCACCGCCCCGCGGACCACCAACAGGTTCCGCTCGCTGTCAATGCTGACCAGGCGGAGGTTTCGCATGGTCGACCGTTCGTTGCCGTAACGGCCCGCCATCTTCTTGCCTTTGAACAGCCGCCCAGGCGATTGGCACATGCCGGTACCACCCTGATGACGGTGGACCTTCTTGACACCGTGACTGGCTCGCTGGCCTGAAAAATTATGCCGCTTCATCACGCCAGCCGTACCCCGGCCCTTCGTGGTACCGGTGATATCGACAGCCTCACAGCCTTCGAACACCGCAACGGTGACAGCCTGGCCAACCGCGGCCTTTTTCTCATCACGAAACTCACGCACAAACCGCTGGGGCTCACAGTCGGCCTTGGGAACCGGGATAACGCCAGCGGCAGCCCGTTGCTTCGCCCGCTTGCTGTCGAGCCTCGTAACCTGCCCGCGAACCGCCCGGCTGGCCAACCGTCGCGGCTTGTCGAGGAAGCCGACCTGCACGGCCTCATAGCCATCCCGATCTGCCGTCCGGGTGGCCAGCACCACACAAGGACCGGCCTCGATCACCGTCACCGGCACCACGGTGCCGTCGGCGTCGAAGATCTGGGTCATTCCAACCTTGCGGCCCAGAATGCCCCTTCGATCAAGCTCGGCCGGTTCCGCACCCGCGGCCACGGCCTGCTCGGCACTGGTCTGCTCGGTTTCGGCAACGGGCGTGTCGTCCGTGTGCGTGTTGTCCTGCTGTTCGTCAGCCATCTCACATCGCCGGTGAAAGCCAGCCCCCAGGGGGCCACCCTCCGTCACACCTGAAGCCGTTGGCTGCGGGAGTTGCCGAGCATCGCCCGACCCTTACCCACGACGCCTTCCAAGCATGAACCGTGCGCTCCTGATTCGTGTTCTTCTCGAATGCCTCGGGGCCCTGCGGCCCCCCATCATTGTTTTGTTTTCCGCCACCGTATTTGGGCCAAAACCGCCCAACCCGGTAAGGGACCAGCTACTTCGACGATGCCTTGATCTTGATGTCGACACCAGCCGGCAGACTCAATTTGTTCAATGCCTCGATCGTCTTGGCGGTCGCCTGAACGATGTCGACCACCCGCTTGTGGGTGCGGATTTCGTACTGCTGCCGGGCCTTCTTGTCGACATGCGGCCCCGACAGAACGGTGTATCGCTCGATCCGCGTCGGCAGCGGGATCGGGCCATGCACTTCCGAGTTGGTCCGCTTGGCGGTGTCAACGATCTCCGCCGCGCTCTGATCGAGCACGGCGTGGTCGTAGGCTTCCATCCTGATGCGAATGATTTCCTGCGTCGGCGCAGCCACAGTCTTTCTCCAAGGTTCGGACATCCCGGGATCAGGCCCCGCTGGCATCGACCCGCGAACACTCATTTGCTCAGCAATAGTGCCGGAGCAAACCGTTCATGGTGGCCAACAAGACCGCGAAAAGCCGTCCGAAACGACTTTTTCCGCGAGCGGCCAGAGCCGGTCGGAGACCGGCCGCCGCACTGCGGAGGAATCACGGAATCTACGAGCGGGGTAACCGGCTGTCAACACGCCGGCACGATTTCCGACATTTTGTGATCTGACCGGCGGTCTGGCCAAACTTCACACGTAGGCTGCGGCCGTTTCGGCGGTGGCTGGGCCGTACTTCAGCGGTGCCATCGTAAAGCTGGCCCGCCCCTGGCTGACGCTCCGCACCGCGGCGGAATAGCCGAACATGGCGGCCAAAGGGGCCTCGGCAGTCAGCAGGTTCATGCCACTGCGGATTTCGGTGGCGGTGATCACGGCCCGGCGCTGTTGCAGGTCGTTGATGACATCCCCGAGGTGTTCCTCCGGCACACTCACTTCGACCCGCATGATCGGCTCGAGTAACAGCGTACCGGCCTGCTCCAGCAGTTGCTCGATCGCGTCGGCGGCCGCGATTTTGATCGCGATCTCACCGGGCAACGGGTCTGGCAGTGGGCTTTCCCGAACCACGATCCGCACCCCCCATAAGGGACAGCCCTTCAGGCCACCCCGCTCGGCGCTTTCCCGCACCGCCTCGGTCATCGCCGCGGCAATGTCGGCCTGCTGGTCACCCTCGGGAAACCAGCCCTGCTCGACTGTCACGCCGGCCTGTTCGCCGGTCGGCTCACCAGCAATGGTGACCGTCGCCACGAGCGTCTGGCCGGCCACCTGCCGATTCGACTCACCACTGACCGTCGCAGCCTTGGCGAGCGTTTCCTTGTAGCTGACCCGGGGCTTATGAACCCGGCAGTGAAGCTTGAACTCTCGTTCAAGGCGATGCCGGATGACCTCCAGATGCAGTTCACCCATGCCTGAAATCAAGGTCTGGCCGGTCTCCTCGCTCTCGGTGGCCCGGAAGGTCGGATCCTGCCGCTTCATCATCTCAAGGGTCTCACCGAGCTTCTTCCGCTCCAGGCTCGTCTCCGGCTCGATTGCCATCGAGATCACCGTCTCGGGAAACTCGATCGCCTCCAGCACGATCGGCTGCTGAGCGTCGCAGAGGGTGTCACCGGTCACGCTCAGCCGCGGGCCGATCACTCCGACAATGTCACCGGCGGCACACTCGGCCACCTGCTCACGGCGGTCGGCCTGCACATGCCAGAGCTGGGCGATGTTCTCCTTCTTCTGCTTTTCAGGGTTCCAGGCCCGGCTGCCCGCCTTGAGCGTGCCGGAATAGACCCGCACGAAGGCCAGATCGCCGTGCTTTTCAGCGAGAATTTTGAAGACCAGCCCGCAGAAAGGGGCCTCTGGGTCGGCCGGCCGGCTGATGGTGGTTGGTTCTTTCTGTTTCGGATCGAGCCCTTCCACCGGCGGCACGTCGGCGGGACTCGGCAGGTACCAGGCAACCGCGTCGAGGACCGGCTGCACCCCAATGCAGTCAAGGGCCGAACCGGCCAGCACCGGCACCAGCTTGCGGGTGAGCGTCGCGGTGCGGATCGTCTGCCGCATCAGGGCGACCGGAATCTCCGCCTCGGCCAGGGCCAGTTCCGCCAGTTCGTCGGAGTAGTCGAAGAGCGTCGAGACGAGCTGTTCCCGCCACTCCTCCGCAGCCGGCCGGAGTTCCTCGGGGATCGGCCCACGGCTCGGATCGACCGCAGCGGCCGACCCGCTGAGCACCTCATCCTTCGGGGGGAAGCTGATCTGCTCCATCGTCACCAGGTCGATCAGCCCCCGGAACGGATCGCTGATATGCGGCGGCCCACTGCCGACAGGAATCTGCAACAGCAGTGGCTCGGCCTTGAGCCGCTCACGGACCTGGTCGACCGTACCGAAGAAATCGGCCCCCTCGCGATCGAGCTTGTTGACCAGCACGATCCGGGGCACGCCGTAACGATCGGCCTGCCGCCAGACCGTCTCACTCTGGGCTTCCACGCCCTCGCGGGCCGAAAGGACCACCACCGCCCCGTCGAGCACTCGCAGACTGCGTTCCACCTCGGCAGTGAAGTCGACATGCCCCGGCGTGTCGATCAGGTTCACGGTCACGTCCCGCCAAGGGAACGAGACGGCGGCAGAATAGATCGTGATCCCCCGTTCCTGCTCTTCCGGATCGAAGTCCGTCACCGTTGTCCCTCGATCGACATCCCCCAGACGGTGGATCGCCCTGGTGAAAAAGAGCATCCGCTCGGTGAGCGTCGTCTTGCCGGCATCGATATGGGCGATGATGCCGAGGTTGCGAATCTGCTGGAGGGAACGGCTGGGCGAGCGGGGCATGGCGGGGGCCGGGTGGTGGTGACGGGAAGGATTCGACCGCGGCCGGCCTCGAGTAGACTGCTGGCGGTCTGCCGCATTCTATCGACCGTCCCGGTTCTGCGCGGCAGTGGGACGATCGGCACGCAGGAGGACAAGCGCGATGGCGATTCTGGGACTGGTGGCGGTGGCGGCAGCCGCTCTGCTGCTTGGCTACTTTGGCTATGGCCGTTGGCTGGCTGGCAGCCTCTTCCGGCTCGACCCGTCGGCTCCCATGCCGAGTGAGACCCTCCGGGACGATCGTGACTTCGTGCCAACCCCACCGGCAATTGTCTTCGGCCATCACTTCACCAGCATCGCCGGCACTGGCCCGATCGTGGGCCCTGCCCTGGCGATCATGTGGGGCTGGGGCCCGGCCCTGCTCTGGGTCCTGCTGGGCTCGATCCTGATCGGCGGCATGCACGACATGGCAGTGCTGGTGGTGAGCCTGCGGAACCGTGGCATGACCATCGGCGAGGTCGCCGGGCGGCTACTCAACCCGCGGGTGCGGCTGCTGTTCCTCGTGCTGCTGCTCTTTGCTCTCTGGGTGGTGCTGGCCATTTTCGGCTGGGTGATCGCCAGCGTGTTCGTGCAGTTCCCCGAGGCGATCCTGCCGGTCTTCCTGCAGATTCCGATCGCTGTGGCGATCGGCCTGCGGGTCCATCGGCAGGGCAAGAACCTGCTCGGCCCCAGTCTGGCGGCCCTGGCGGCAATGTATGCCACAGTCTGGCTGGGGGCCGGCTGCCCCGGGACGAGCTGGACCGGCGGCCCGGTCGGGCAGCTCATTCAAAGCGTCAACGTATTCGTGGCCGGCTGGCCGATCTGGCTCTGGGTGGCGATCCTGCTGGCCTACTGCTACGTCGCCAGCGTGCTGCCGGTCTGGGTGCTGCTGCAGCCCCGCGACTATATCAACAGCCTGCAGCTGATCTCGAGCCTCGGCCTGATCGTCAGCGGTCTGGTGGTGGCCGCCTTCATCGGGCCGGCAACGATCTCGGCCGGCACCCCGGCCCCGCCGCTGGAAATGTTCGCTCCGCTGCTCGACCTGCACCCAACCAATGCCCCACCGGTCGTGCCCTTCCTATTCGTCACCATCGCCTGCGGCGCCGTCAGTGGCTTTCACTGCCTAGTCAGCTCCGGCACCTCCAGCAAGCAGCTGCGCTGCGAGACCGACGCCCGGGCAGTCGGCTATGGGTCAATGCTGCTGGAGGCCTTCTTGGCGGTGCTCGTGATTGTGGCGGTCGGGGCGGGCATCGGCCTCGGCTGGCCAGAGGAATATCCCGGTCTTACCGGGACTGCCCTCTGGCGGGAACTCTACGGTGACTGGCGGGGCGTGACCGGCGGCAAAGCGATCGCCGCCTTCGTGGTCGGATCGGGCAATCTGCTTGAGTCACTTGGTATCGACGCGGTGATGGCGCGGGCATTGGTCGGCGTGCTGGTGGCCAGCTTTGCCGGCACCACGCTCGACACGGCAACGCGGCTGCAGCGGTATGTCGTGCAGGAATTGGCCGGAACCCTGGTGGCCAAGCTGTCGGGTAGTACCACCGCAGGCCGCTCTGCCAACCCGTTGGCCCTGCCGCTTTCGTGGCTGACCACACCGCATGGGGCGACCCTCTTCGCCGTCGGCACCGCCTTCCTGCTGGCCCTGCTGCCGGCTCCCGGCAAGGATTGGAGCGTGGCCAACCTCGGGACCGGCGGGCTGATTCTCTGGCCACTGTTCGGGGCGACCAATCAGCTGCTCGCCGGCTTGTCACTGCTGGTGATCAGCTTCTACCTCCGCCGCCGCGGCCTGCCGACCTTCGTAGCGACCCTGCCGATGATCCTGATGCTGGTGATGCCTGCCTGGGCGTTGTGCATCAACATCGACCGTTGGCTGGCCGGTGGCAGCCTGGCATTGGTCGCCGTGGCGGTCGTCATGCTGGCGGTCGAAGGCTGGATGGCGGTCGAGGGCCTGCTGCTCTGGGGCCGGGTGCAGGGCGTGCTGGAAGAGCCACTCCCGCCGCTACCGGTCAGTTGTCAGGATGTCGCGCATTGACGCGTCATGACCGGCAGCAGAGAGGCGCGGCGGCTGGCCCAGCCATGACCTCCGGGAGGGCAGGGTTTCGCGGTAGGCATCCCGTTCGAGCCCGATCCGGTCAAAGGGAATCGGCGTGAGCTTCCGGAGCCCTCCCCGCCAGAATGTATTTTCCAGCAGGCTGCGGCGGAGACGACCGCGATCAGCAAAGCCGGCGGTTGCCAGGGGCACAATCGTCGGCGGGCTGATGGTGTTATCGGCCACCTGTTCGGCGGACGCCTTGACCCGAAGCGGCGTCGGGCAGTCGATCGTAATAGTGCCCGTAATCAGATTCCCATGGGGCAGGCCTGCGTCAGTCCCGGCCAGTGCAGCCAGCCCAGGATACGTCCGGCTCCAAGGCAGCTGGTCTGGATGAACCGCCGCAAACCCCTTCAGCAGCCGCTCGTTCGTGGCATAGGCCCTCGACACCCCCCGGGCATCGACATGCACACCGACCTCACAGTCGATGATCAGATTGTCACGAATCTGGTTGTGGTGCCCGCCGCCAAGAAAAGGCCCAGCAGCGCACCCCATCACCACGTTTCCGGTCACCGTGTCACCGCTGTCACCATCATCGAGATAGAAGGCATTCGCCTGCGGCGACGAATGAACAAAATTGTGCCGGATGATGTTGCCCTGACTGGTCCAGTCAAACCGGGTGTAAAAGGCTCCGACATCACTGGACGTCAACGCAACCCGACCGACTTCATTGCCTTCAAAGAGGTGGTCATTGCCGGCATACAAAACCGCAGCGTGGGGCAGATCATGCATCAGGTTCTGGGCCACCCGGCACCCGACGGCATCCTCACCACCGCCCCCCGACGACGTGGCAAAACCGACATGAATGGCCGCCGCGTAGGTCTTTTGCCGGCGGCCGACCCCATAAATGTGATTGTTGGTTGCCTCATGGCCACAGGGAGTGAGCGTGGCCCGTTCGCCTCCCGACAGGCGGATGCCCGCCCCTCCGAGCGTGTGAAGATCACAGCTGACCACGGCATGCTCACGCCCACCGCGAATGACCACGCCAGTTCCGCCGAGGTTCAGCAGCCGGCAGCCGGCCACCCGATTTCCCCGCCCCCCATCAATCCTGACCCCATCCCCCAGGCTGCCCTCGAGCGAGAGCCGTTCAATCGAAATCGCCGCCGCGTTGTCAATCTGAATGATCGGCTCGGTGCGCTGCGCGATGAAGACCGGCGCATCAGGCTCATCGTTCCAGCCCTCAGGCGGCCAGAGGTAGAGGGTCTGCGACGGGAAATGCAGGCACCATTCGCCGGGTCGGTCAATTTCCTCCAGCAGATTGATTGCCCACCAGGGCTCATTGCCATCACCAAGCGCCGAGTTGCGGGCATACTTCGAACCGATCCCACCAAAGATCGCTGCCGCAAAGGTGACGGTACGACGCGTGACGTCGATCGACTTCACGCGAATCGCGGAGGGCTCCCAGGGCACCCGCCAATAGCCCTCAAGCCAGAGCCCATCGGCGACGTTCCAGCGGGCCAGCCGATCCTCGCGGGCAACAAATGAACCTGGCCGCCGACTCGGCCAATCCCCCCGATCGAGCACCTTCTGCATGGTCGTGGGCGCGTCGTTCGGCCACCGTGCCAGTGGCAGCGGCCGGTCGTTCCAAAACAGGTCGGGCAGCCCCCCGCCATCATTAAACCTGTCGGGCCAAGCAGTGACCGGATCGAAACCCGCAGCCTGCAGGTCAATCGCCACTAGGACGCCACGGGCGGCCTGATCGACCCGGCTGAGCAGGTGTGGATCGGCCACTCGGTGAAAGTCGGCGGTCCGGAGGAATCGACCCAGATGAAGCCGTGCAGCCTGTCCGGACGGTCCGACAATCCGCAGGCCGCTATCACGATCATCAAGTAGCAACGGGGCGGTGCGGCGGTAGATTCCCGGCTGTACCTGGATCAACGCCTTGAATGCCGCAGCTCCGTCAGTCACCTTCGCCCGCGCCGCTCGGGCAGCGTCACGGGCACGTTCCAGGCTGGCAAATGGCCGGTCAACACTGCCATCGGCAGCGTCATCACCGGCCGGTGCCACCTGCCATTCTGGAACAGCCGCCCTGCCCTCCCCCACCAGACAGCTCAGGCAGATCAGGACCAGAGGCTCCCGGCCGATCAAACGTAGGAACTTGGGAGACAGTGGTCGGAAGTGCCTGCGGGTCCCCATCAACGCCTCCGCTGGATCGGGGGGAGGAAACTTGTGGCAGAGTAACGCTCATCAAGCGGGGTGACAACCGACTGAAACAGCTTTCGATAAGGTATTTTTTCAATGGTCTGATTTTTCGTCGCCGTGCCATGAAGGAACTACCAAGGGGTTTTTTTCTCGGCTTTTTTTCCGCTTTTCTCCGCGAGGACACGCTCATGCCGATCATCTGCATTCGTCGCTGGCACAGGTTGTCTTGTTCACCACGCTGGCAGAGGAACCGCCCCGGTTTTACCCTGATTGAGCTGCTAGTGGTGATCGCCATCATCGGTGTGCTGGTTGGGCTCCTGCTCCCTGCCGTCCAGGTGGCCCGTGAAGCGGCCCGCCGCAGCAGTTGCCAGAACAATCTCAAGCAACTGGGGCTAGCGATGCACAACCACCATGATGCCCGCGGAAAATTGCCGCCCGGCTTCATGCTGGTTCCTGACCCGGCACTCGGCAGTGCCTGGAACCACCGCTGGCTGGAGCGGCGTTTCGGCTGGGGCATGCTGCTGCTTCCCTACCTGGAAGAGTCGGCGATCTACGACCAGCACGCCGCCGCAATTGCCGACCCGAATGGAAACATGCCAGCTCCGTCGGCGACGAACGGTTTGAAAAGCCGCCCATCCGTCTTTGCCTGCCCCAGCGATGATCTGCCAGTGGCCACCTTGTGGGCCGGCCGTGACTACGGCTCGTCCAACTACGCCGGCTGTTACGGCCGGACCGATGAAATGAGTGGTCAGAACGTTGGGTCCCTCGAGTCCGCGACCGGGGTCCTCCAAGGGGCATCAACGGTTGCATTCAAAGACATCACCGATGGCAGCAGCCAGACCATCATGCTCGGTGAGGTGAGCTCGTTGGAGCGGCACTATAGTACTGCGGTGAATGGCTTTGGCTTTATCGCCGCGATCTGGCCGGGCATTCCACATGTGCTGAAATACGACGGCATCGTGCTACGAGACACTCACCCCGACCACCCGATCAACAGCCGCCTGTCTGACACGCAGCTCGATTCTGGGAATGGCGGACGCGGTGATCACGATGGCTTCGGCAGCCAGCACAGCGGCGGCGCACTGTTCGTCTTCTGCGACGGCTCGACGCGGTTTCTCAACGAAAACATCGAGTCATCGAGTTCCCCGCTGGGCACCTATCAGCGGCTCGGCGACAAGGCGGACGGACTACCGGTGGGAGACTACTGATGCGGCAGACAAAAGCTTTGATGCTGATCGTGATGGCCGTCGCCATGCTGGCCGAGGGCTGTAGCCGGACAACCGGGCCTGAGCGACATGACGTTCGCGGCACGGTGACCTTCCGGGGGCAGCCGGTGCCCTCCGGGACCATCACCTTTGAACCCGATCTCTCATTGGCAAACAGCGGCCCGGTCAGCGTGATCCCGATCACGGAAGGGGCCTACGATTCCCTGGAACTCAGCCGTCCCGGACCACTCGCCGGCCCCTTGGTCATCCGCATTACCGGCTTTCCGGCCCCGGATCCTGGCGTCGAAATCCAGCCGCCGCTGTTTCCGGAATACCGGACAACCGTAGAACTGACAGCCGCAGAGCGTATCACGGAACTGAACTTTGAGGTGCCAGAGCGATCCCGCCGGCGAAGGGGAAGTCGACCATGACCGCTGATGCCGCGTCAGCCGTCCAGCAACTCTTCGTCCGCCATCAGGCAAAGGTCCGTTCGCTCGCGTTGGCGTTAACAAGCGATTTCAGCATTGCTGAAGACATCGTGCAGGAGACCTTTCTGACCGCCTCGGCCAAGGCGAACGATTTCAGGCCCGATACAAACTTCGTTGCCTGGGTGCTGACGATCGCGCGGCTGAAGATTCTTGAGCGCCGGCGAAGCGATCGCCGGCTCTCACGGCAGGTAATCGAATCACTTGCGGCCTCGATGACCCCAACAGACTTTGATGACCATCGGCTGGGACCACTCCATCAATGCATCGACGAACTGCCGACCAAATCACGCGAACTGATTCGGCTGAGGTATTTCTCGCAACATGGACCGGGCGAAATCGCCGCTATGCTGGGCCGTTCGGCTGTCGGCGTGAATGCTGCATTGGTGAAAATTCGCGCCGCCTTGCGGGAATGTGTCCACAAAAAAATGACTGAGCAGGGTTGAACCGAACCGGGGTGTTCCTCGATGACTGAAGCATTACCACCCGGCGACGACCGGACTGCCACGCTGATTGAACGCTGGCTCGATGAGACCGCGACCGGTGAGGAAATCACCGAGATGGAGTCTGTCCTGCTTGAGTCAGCAGCAGCCCGCCGTGACTTCTGGCGGCGGGCGGTCTTCCACGGCGAACTCTGCGAAACCGCCCGGATGGCATTTGCCGTACTCCCCGGAGGCCAGCCACCGGTACCGCAAAAAATTGCCCGGTTCTCCTCCGGTCCGCTCCCACGAACCTGGTACTCGCTGCTGGCAAGCGGCTTGGTAATCGCCGGCGTCTCGGCGCTGATCGGCTCGCTCGCGGCTTCACTGGCACTGGCCAAGCCCGAGCTTTCAGCAGCAAGCCGAGTGGTCTGGCGGCTGCTGGAATTCACCGGGTTTGAGTCAGCCGACGACCCTGAAGCCAATTACATCCCGTCCCGGGTCGGCCAGTGGGGAGGTGACGAGACGACTGTGATCCAAGGCTCGGGCCAGCAGGGGATCACGCCGAAATCGGGGGCCTCCATGCTGCAGTTTCTCAGCGGTCATCCATCAGGTGAGAACTATCGGGCCAATGCCGCGGAGATCTGGCGATTCATCGACCTGACACCGCTCCGAAAAGAGGCCGGCGGTGAATCGCTCACCGTCGAGTACTCAGCCTGGTTCAACAGCGTCCACCCAGTAGAAAGAAACTGGCCGTCCTGTGGGTTATCAATCGTGGCGACCTGCGTGCCGCCGGCGGAGTGGACGAATCAACTCTGGGAGCAGACCAGCCCGTTCGATCACTCCCGCACGAATTCCTGGCAGCAGCCACTGGCCACCGCAGCCGGCAAACAGCGGCTCGACGATGACCCCCACTCTTGGCAACCGATCACGATCATGCTTGCCGTCCCGGACGAAGTGGATTATCTCATGCTTCACTGCTATGTGGTCAACTACGGAGACGCTCCTGCCGCCGCCTCATTCCCAGGGCAGTATGTCGATGACATCGAAGTGCGGGTCGCCACGGCGAACCGCTACGGGATCGGCCGCACTCCGGATCTGCCGTAAGCACGGCGATGGGGCTGGCGTTGCCAGATTGTTGCCCCATGAACCTGAAGGCGGACTACTGCCACACCTGCATGACGGGCGACTGGTCGAGGCCCGCCGCACGTAAAGAAAAGACCACCGAGATGTCGTTGGTCTGCTCATCGTGCCAGTGCTGTTTCCTGATCAGCACAAAACTCAGTTGCTGCCGATCCTTTCGCTGAGCCTCCCGCACAGCCTGGGTGACGTCCACTCGCAGTGTCGCTGGTCGGTCGAAACAGGTGGCATCGGCACGCGGGAGAATAGCCCGGCGGGTGAGCGGCTGGGCATGGACGGTCAGCAGCATGCCGCTCTGCGGAGGCTGATGCAGCCGCACCTTCTGGTTTGCAGGGAGTGAAATCACCTGCGTCACCTCGCCGTGGTAACCGCCGCTCACCGTTTCGGCGGTGATCAGGACGCCGGGGGTCAGGTTGAGCTGGCTCAGGTCAAACTCCGGCTCATACCCGGTTCGCTCATTCATCTGCACTGACCAGATGAAGTACTGCTGGCTCTTCTCGTCGAACGTCGTCCAGGACCGGTACTACAGGTCCGAACATTCGACGTCGGTCCGCAGCAACGGCCAGCTGCCGTGAAACCCTTCGCTGAACAGCCGGCAGACCTCGAAGTTCTTTGTACCGTAACTGATCTGCTCAAGCTCCTTCTGGTCGACACCCGGATCCTGCTCCCGATGCATCGAATAGGTCACGGTGTTGGAAAATCGCCCCGTCTCCTTCCACGACCAGACACCTGGGTCATTCAGCTTGAAGACGTACATGCCAGCGCCCCCTGCTCCTGCATCATCCAGCCCCAGATACTCGCCATGGCTGCAAAGACGTCTGGGGTGTCGTTGGTAAACGTCGTCGCCGGCCGCCGCCAATGGCCACCAGTCGAGTAGTTCAGTTCAGTAAACACCTGCGGCAGAACCTCGCCCGCTTCTTCCTGCACCATCTGCTTCGCCTGCCGAACCTCGAGGGCATTCTGATGAGGACGCCCAGAATAACGGTGGCGGTTGAACAGCTGAAAAAGCCTGTCGCTGCTTTCGTTGCAGTCATATCGCGTATGGAGGGACTGTATCACGATCCTGGCGTTTTGGCCCTTGAAGTCCGAGGCCAGGACCGGAGCTGAGAAGACTGCGTTGAGGCTGCGTTGATAATCACGGTTGACGTCGGCGATGACACAGTGCACAGCATCGGCAATGAGCGTCAGGCGGCGCCGCACCTGTTCGTCAGTTGATTGATTGAAATACCAGTCGGGCTCATTTCCGTACTGATGGGCGGCCACATCAAAATTTTTTGGGGAGCTCATCGGTCAGGACACAGCAGCTGGCCCAGTTGAGGAAATCATCGTGAATGGTGTCCGGCCAATTCTGGGGCCCGGTCTGGTTGATCACCTCGATGCCGAGCGTCTGGTAGACCGCAAACTCGGCCGTCAGCTCGGCATGGTACTTATTGAGAAAGGCCCGCCTCCTCGACCTGCACAGCCTCGCCACCCAGACTCGTGCAGATCGCCGCCAGTACGGCCGGCGACCAATCGTCAGCCAGGCAGGTCTCGGCAATTCGCGGCGAGATGAGGCTGCGGCCACCACGGCTGTACGGAAAGGGACTGCCACCAAACAGAACGACAGGGTTGCTGTTCTTCATGACTGCAATCAGGTCGTCCCCGTCGTGCGCGTAAAAGGCAAATCGACCAGGCTTATAGGAAGACGCGTGCGTAAAATCCCGTTGGCTGTTGATCGCAATATTGCGGTTAAAGATGTCATCTGAACTCAGGAGTCCACTGGCCTGATCGTCCTCAACCTGCTGGAGGGGGTCGGCGGCCAAGCTGCGGCCTGCTGGTTCCGCGAGTACGAGCGTGGCAATGAGGGGGACGAAAAATTGAGTCAGAACATCATTCTCCCATGCGAGGGTAACGACGGAGAAACCAGAGGAACGCTCACCGCCCCACCTTAGCAGGCTGTGGAGAAAGTCTGCCGCCGCAGGCTGCGGCGATCGGCAACCCCGAAAACCCTCGGCGTTTCCGGTGTTACCCAAGTGGACTATCCTTCTCCCACATCCGCGGGCAGGGGCCATCGATGGCAATCCTGTTCGGCACGAGACGTGCTGCCTCAGATGACCGGTATTTTTAG
>CBFIHA010000007.1:0-65358 GCA_965662195.1 uncultured Pirellulales bacterium | reverse complement strand
GCAGGCCGCCGGCGATACAGTGGCCCGGCCGGCCGGCACTGGCTGGGTGCTGGCTGAGTCGGAAAAACCGCCCGTTCGGCAGCGGCGACCTGGGCTACTCGACGAGACTGAACCGCTCGGCCCACTCGATCTGTTCACGACGGCCCCGTGGCGAAGGCTGCTGGCGGCGGCGATGCAGTCGAGTCCGCCCTGGACGGTGAGCCTGATGGTGCATCTGATCATCGTGCTGGTGCTCGTGCTGGTCTCGGTGCAGGTCACAGCCCAGCCGCGGCTGTCGCTGACGCTTGAGTTCGCCCCGCAGGCCGGCCCGCCCGGCCCACCCGCGCTCGACATTCCGTTGGCCCCTCCTGACGAGGCCGATGCCACCGCGGTTGAGAACGAACTGGCCGTCAGTGAAAAGCCACCGGTCGAAGATGCCATCGCCGCGCCGGCCGTGGAACGGCTGGACCCCGACTCCCAGCCGGCAACTGCCAGTCATCCGACGGTGGCCATCGGCACCCTGCTCGATGGTCGGCAGGCGGGCAGCCGTAAGCAATTGGTCGCCGCCGGCGGCGGCACCGACCAGACCGAGCGGGCGGTTGAGCTGGCCCTGCGGTGGCTCGTGCAGCAGCAGGAAAACCGCGGCACGTATGCCGGCTTCTGGAGTCTGGTCGGACCGTACCCCGATGGTGGCTCGGAAGAAAACCGGGTGGCGGCCACGGCGATGGCATTGCTGGCGTTGCAAGGGGCGGGCAACACGCCAGCTATTGGTGAACATGCCCAGGCGGTCGCCGCCGGCTGGCAGGCGATCGTGAAGACCCAGACCGAGGCAGGCAACTTCGCGCCGGCCTCGGACCGCCACACCTCAGCCGCCGGCAGCATGTACGGCCATGGACAGCTCACGATGGCCCTCTGCGAAGCGTTCGCCCTGACCAGGTCGGCCCGACTGGAAGAGCCGGCCAGGCGAGCCATCCGCTACTGCCTGGCCGCCCAGTTGCCCGATGGCGGCTGGCGGTATCACCTTCCAGATGCCGATGAGACCGGCCTGCGGAACAGCTGGAAAAACCGTGGCGATCTGTCGGTGACCGGCTGGTTTCTGCTGGCGCTGAAGACTGCCGAGATGGCCGGGCTGCATGAGCCGGGCATCGACGAGGCCTATGCCCGGGCAGGTGCCTTCATCGAGCAGTTGCGGATTGTGCCGGAAGAGCCGAGACCGCAGCGACAGATTATTGCAGCCGAGCCGGCTGATGTTGAATTGGGCTACGACTATCAGTTGAACCCCTTGGCTCCGTTTCGGAAGTTCCAGGCGGCCATTTCGGCCGAGGCGATCCTCGGCAGGCTTTTTCTGGGGACACCGCCCGATGACCCGCACGTGGTCGCCGTGGTTGACCGCCTGATGAATGAGTCACCGATTTGGTTTCCGCCGCTGCCCGATGACCGCCGGGGAGAGGTCGAGTTTGCCGCCCTGCCGCAGCGGGCCGTCCGCGGCGGGGAGAAGAACATCTACGCCTGGTACTACATCACCCAGGTCTGCCATCACGTCGGCGGCCGAGCCTGGCAGCGGTGGAACCGCCAACTGCGGACCTTGCTGCCGCGGCATCAGGAGCAGGCCGGCCGCAACAAGGGCAGCTGGTCGCCGGCGCTCGATCTGTACGGCGTGAAGGGAGGCCGGCTGTTCACCACGGCGCTGTCGGCCTGCATGCTCGAAAGCTACTACCGTCACCTACCCCTATTCGGGCAGGAAGGTGCTGCGAACCGCACGGCAACACCGCCAAAGAAGGAAATCCAGCTAAAAAGCGAGCGATAACCTTCCTGGCTAATTGAGAGTAGCGGTTACAACCTGCTGAATGATCCCTCGTGACGCTCAGAACACGCTCGCAGAGCTCGCCGCCGGATACCCAGTATTGGCAGTGAGCTGACCGCAGCAGGTCTACGCATGTCGTAGCCTGTCGCTAGCTCGATTCAGCCGGCAGCCAGTCCGCCCCACTGCCGCACTGCCTCATAGGCGACGATGGCCGCGGTGTTGGAAAGATTCAGGCTGCGGACCTGGGGCCGCGAGGGAATCGTCAGCAGTTGGTCGGCATGGGCCTGCTTGATCGACTGCGGCAGGCCGCTCGACTCGCTGCCGAAGACCAGCACGTCGCCGTGTTCATAGCTCACGTCGGTGTAGGGCCGGCTGGCATGGGCCGAGAGGAACCAGCCCAGCCGGCCGCCGGCGGCAGTCACCCCGGCGACCAGGGCGTCCCAGTTGGGCACCACCTCCCACTCCAGTTGATCCCAATAGTCGAGGCCCGCCCGGCGCAGGTGGTAGTCGTTGATGGTGAAGCCGAGCGGCTCGACCAGCCACATCTTGGCGCCGATGGCCACGCAGGTTCGGCCGATATTGCCGGCATTGGGTGGAATTTCGGGTTCGTACAGGACGATGTGCAGACAGGGGTCGTAACGCATGGATGGATCGCCGGAGGACGGTGTTCCTGCTATTTTGGATGGGCCTGCCGCCGCCGCTAGTGCCGGATGCGGGTTCTCGTCGCCTCAAGATTCAGAAAGATAAGCAGTGGTTAGCATCGAGCGAAACCCAACGCGGCCGGTTGCGATCGGCAGCATCACGATCGGGGCTGGGCATCCCATTGCCCCGCAGAGCATGACCGCCACCCACACTCAGGACGTGGAGGCGACGCTTGCCCAGGTAAACGCCCTGTATGCCGCCGGGGCGGGCGTGGTGCGGATCGCCGTCGACAGCAACAAGGATGCCGCCGCCCTGCCGGCCATCCGGGCGGGAACCCAGGCCAACCTGGCCATCGATCTGCAAGAGAATTACCGGCTGGCCGCCGAGGTGGCGGCCCACGTTGACAAACTGCGGTACAACCCCGGCCACCTCTACCACCACGAAACCGAGAAGCCCTGGCAGGAAAAGGTGAAGTTCATTGCCGGGGTGGCGGCTGACCACGATTGCGCCCTGCGGGTTGGCGTCAACTGCGGCAGCGTCGATCCCGCCAAGAAGGAACAGTTTGCCGAGGACGACTCGATCGGTCCGATGCTTGCCAGTGCCCTGGAGCACTGCGAACTGCTCGACTCGATTGGCTTCACCCGCTACGTCGTCTCGCTGAAGGACTCGGACCCGCAGAAGGTGATCGACGTCAATCGCCGGTTCGCCGAGCAGCGGCCCGACGTGCCGCTGCACCTGGGAGTGACCGAGGCGGGGATGCCACCCGACGGCATCATCAAGACCCGAATCGCCTTCGAGCAGCTCATCAGCCGCGGCATCGGCGACACGGTGCGGGTGTCGCTGACGGTGTCGAACGACCGCAAGCCGGAGGAGATCGATGCCGCCCGGCAGATTCTGGCCGACATCGCCGCCGGCCGGGTTCGCAGCGTGGTCGACTTCGGCCTCGATTCGCTCAACATCATTAGCTGCCCCAGCTGCTCGCGGGTGGAGAACGAGGCCTTCATCGAACTGGCTGAAGAGGTCAAACGCATGACCACTTATGCCAAAGATCATGCCATCACCATCGCCGTGATGGGCTGCCGGGTGAATGGGCCGGGCGAGACCGACGATGCCGACCTCGGCCTCTGGTGTGGGCCGACGCATGTGAATCTGAAGAAGGGGAGCGAGCCGCTGGGGGCGTTTGCCTATGACGCCATTCTGCCGCGGCTGCGGGAGGAACTCGATCAGCTGATTGCCAGCCGGGCCGCCGCGGCCGGCAGTTCGGCGGGGGCGTAGCATGGGACAGCAGCTTCCAATCCTTGACCCGCCGGCTGCGGCCTGCGGCGCTGATGGGCCAGCCACCGGGATCAACGTCGGGCTCAGCATCGAGCCGATTGACCCGGCGAGCCGCCGGGGGACTTTTTCATTGGTCAGCCTCGGCTGTCCCAAAAACCTGGTTGATAGCGAGCGGATGCTCGGCCTGCTGCGGGACGACGGCTGGCAGTTCGTGCCGGAGCCAGAGGGCTCCGATCTGGTCATCATCAATACCTGTGCCTTCATCGACTCATCGCGGGCGGAGTCCTATGGCGTGATTGATGAGATGGTCGGGCTAAAGGCTGCCGGGGGCACCCGGGGGGTGATCGTGGCCGGCTGCCTGGCCGAACGCCAGAAGGAGACGCTGCTGGATGAGCGGCCGGGCGTCGATGCGGTAATCGGCGTCTTTTCGCGGGACGAGGTGGCCCGAGCGGCGGATCGGCTGATCGGCTCGCTGGGCGAGCAGCGGAGCATCTTCAAACCGGCCCCGGCAACGGCCCTCGATGACGGCAACCGGATGCGGGTGACGCCGCGGCACATGGCCTATCTGAAGATCTCCGAGGGTTGTGACCGGACCTGTACCTTCTGTGCCATTCCGAAGATGCGGGGCAAGCATGCGACCAAGCCGCTGGAGCAGGTGGTGGCGGAGGCGACCGAACTGGCAGCCGATGGGCTCAAAGAACTCGTGATCGTCGCCCAGGACACGACTTATTACGGACTTGATCTGTACGGTGAGCCCCGCCTGGTCAACCTGCTCGAGGCCCTTGAGCGGATCGACGGCATTGAGTGGATTCGGTTGATGTACCTCTACCCGATGTACTTCAGTGACCGGCTCATCGACACGATCGCCGGTAGCGGCAAGATTCTGCCCTACCTCGACATGCCGCTGCAGCATGCCAGCGATCCGGTGCTCAAACGGATGCAGCGACGGGTGTCCCGGGGGCCGACGGAAGAGCTATTGGCCAAACTGCGGGATCGCATGCCCGAGGTGGTGCTGCGGACGACGATGATCACCGGTTTTCCGGGTGAAACCGATGAGCAGTTCGCCGAAATGGTCGAGTTCGTGCAGCGGTGGCGGTTTGAGCGACTGGGCGTGTTCACCTATTCCCTTGAGCCCGACACGCCGGCGGCCCGGCTCGACGGTCATCTGCCGGAGGCAGTCAAAGCAGCCCGCCGCGATGAGCTGATGGCGGTGCAGCAGCAGATTGCCCATGCCTTCACGCAGGCGCAGGTCGGCAGGACGCTCGACTGCATTGTCGACAGCCACAGTGGCCAGCGGGAAGACGTCTGGATCGGCCGGACCCGGGCCGATGCCCCCGACATCGACTGCGTGGTCTACATCACCGCCCCGGGCACCACTGCCCAGACTCCACTGGCCGGGCAGATCGTGCCGGTCGAAATGGTCGCCGCCGCAGGGTACGATCTGGCTGGTGTGGCTGCAGGGTAAATGCCCCTGGCCGCGGGGTATCGGGCTGCTGCTTTTCCTTTGCTGGCGGCGAACGCCCTGCAATGAACCGCGTTCTCTGCCACGAGCGGATGGAGGCAAGCGATGACTTTTCAGCCAGGCGGCCCGGTTGGCAGCCGCTGGTGGCGGTTGCGTGGTGCACTTCTGGTGGCATTCCCCACTCTGGTGCTGCCGGCCACTGCGGCGGCTGCGGCTGGCCCGGACTTTGTAGCGATCGACGCCCACGTTGCCGGCATTGAGCGACCGGTCACGGGCGACAGCGCTGCGTTTGTGAAGCGGCTGATCAAGCCCGCGCGGAATCCCCTCGAGCGGGTGCGGGCGATTGCCTGGTGGATGGCGAGCCACATCGCCTATGACCATGACATGTTCCGCAACCAATTCCCCAAGCAGCAGGCGGGGCAAGCACCCCTCAAGGCAATTGCGGCCAACAAGCCTGCTGCCGTGATGCGTCGCGGAAAGGCGGTCTGCTCGGGGTATGCGGCCCTGTTCGTCGCGCTCTGTCGCACCATCAAAATTGAGGCAGCCGAGGTGAGTGGCAATGTTCGCTACAACGACGTTGGCCACAAGTGGAACGCCGTCCGCATCGGCGGCAGGTGGCAGTTACTCGACATCACCTACATGGCTGCTGGGGCAGGCAATGCCCGGCAGGGGGTGGGCCAGCCGGTCGCCTTTTATTTTCTGCCGCCACCCGAGCTGTTCATCTTCAGTCACTACCCGAAGCAGCCGAAGTGGCAGCTGTTGCCACAGCCCATTTCTCAGCGGGAGTTCGCAGCCGTTCCGCCGGTGCTGCCCCCGCTGCTATCGATGGTTGCCCAGCCAGCCATGCTGCGGCAGGCGGCCCGTCAGGGGGTGCGTGAATTCGTGCCGGCAGTGCTGCCGGATGCTGTGAACGTCAAGCTGCTTGACGCACCGCTGGCCCGCGACCTGGATGCTGGAAGAGCCTACGAGTTTCGGATTCGAGCGGATGACTGCGACGCCGTCTACGTGGACAATGGCGGGGCAAAGTCACCACTCGAGCGGCGAGAGGGGCTGTTTCAGGGCAAGGTGACCCCCGACGGGGCCTTTGTGCGGATCGGCGTGCAGCCTCGAGCTGCCGTCGGCGGGGCCAAAGGTATTCTCGACTATCGCGTCGGCGGACAGCGGCAGTTGCCACCGGCAGCCACCCTTGCCGACGAGATTGTCCGGCAGCTCAACGATGCCCGGCGTCGCGAGGGGGTAAACGCGTTGCGTCGTGACGAACTGCTCGACCGGGCGGCAGCAGCGCATGCTCGGGAGATGTCGCGGCAGCGGAGAACGATTGACAAATCTGCCTGCCTGGTAGCCGCGGTCGATAGCCCGGGAGGATTGTCGGTGGCCGACTTTGCTGGCCAGTTCATCGGCAGCTTGATGCATGATGCGGGAAGGCGTTCCTGGGCCTGTGCCGCCTCCCACCGCCGGCTGGGCGTCGGCACCGCCGAGGCGGAGGGCCGTACCTATTTCTGCCTCGAGTTCCAGTAGGTGACTGGTAAGGCACAGGCTCATGCGCCGTCTTGATTCGGTGGCTCCGACTGTCGAGCTTTCGCAGCGCAGTGGGGTCAAAGTCGCCGCCCTTTCCTAAATGTCCGTAGGCTTCCAGAGGGCTCGCCCGGTATCTTCGGTTGACGCGATCGGAGATCTTGGGAACGATCCGTAATACCGTGAACAAGCTCGCGTAGGGCTCAGAGGGGTGTCTTGTCAGCGCGGTCCGCCGCCGCGAGGAACGTCATGCGTCGTCGCCGAGATTCACACTGCAAGGCCAGGCGGTCACCCGGCCTGCGGCTGGAGCCATTAGAGCCGCGACTGACGCTGCATGGGGCGGAGGGCGACCACGCACTTGACGCCGCGACAATGACACCGACTGCCGTGGCGGCCGAGGCTGTCGCCATTTCAGGCGTCGCGATCGAAGCGGCAACGCTGCGGGCGGTTCATGACCTGCCTGGATTGGCCGGGGCTAGTGGCACCGCCTGGCAGTGGCAGGCCGACGGCGTGCCGATTGCCGAGGCCACGGCCGAGCAGTTCACGCTCACGGCGGCTGAGGTCGGAGCGGTGATTACCGTGACCGCCAGCTTTACTGATGGCCAGGGAACGACCGATGTCGTAACCAGCCCGCCAACGGTCCCGGTTGCCAGCCTGACGAGCATGCGGGATGTGGTAACTGCGAACGGATCAGGATCCACCGATGTCGAAATGCGGGCCGGCTTTCTGCACAGTGACAGCGGGGTGATCTATGTCTCGTTCGATGCCTCCATCACCGCCGAGCGTGAAGGCTGGTGGCTGGAGGTACTGGCCGATGTCGATGCGGTGATCGAGCCCGAATTCGCCCTCGTGCCTGCCGGCAGCCCACGGTCACAACTCACGATCTATCAGCTCAGCACGCAGTTCACGCCCTCCGGTTCGGCCGGCGTCTACATCGGCTCCTCTGCCACCATCTGGGACGACGGCAGGGTGGAGCGAACCTCTGAAGCCCGGTTGGAGCTGGCCCAGAGTGCCTTCACGCACTCGATCCGCTTTGCCGATTCGCTCGAGGCGGGCTGGAAGTCGGTTGCCTATCACGAACTCGGGCATGCACTTGCCCTGGAGCACCCGCATGAGGACGGTGATGGGGATGTGGATGCCGTCATCGACACCAACACCACCATCATGTCGTACGAGCAGGTGGTCGATGCCGACGGTTTCCCGGGCTTCACCTGGCTCGATGAGCAGGCCCTGGTACACATCTACGGTGCTGAGACCGGTACGACAGCCGTCCCTGTCGAGGGACAGCTTGTTCTCGATTTCGGCCCCTTCGATCTCCGCCAGACCTGGAAGACGCCCTCGCTGGCAGTCAGCTTTGAGGACGGCGATGTTGTCGGCGAGCCTGACTCGGGCACCGTCGTGAAGCGGCTCACTCTCACCCGGTACGACGGCTACGTCGGCAGCGAGGCAACGGTCTTTCTTGATTGGGAATTTGGCCCTGAGCTCGATTGGGCATTAGAGGCTGATCGTTATGCAGCCTCCCGGGACGTTTTGCTCAGTGACCCGTATCCCGCGCAGGTGGTCTTTGCGGCGGGGCAGGCAACGGCGTCCGTCGAGATCACCATCGTTGGCGACGAACGTGTCGAGGGGGACGAATGGCTGGAGGTGACGCCCCGCGAGGTCCGGGACCCCGGCTATTTTCAGAGGTTTCCCGCTGGGACGCTTCGGCTCGTCATTGCAGAAGTGGCCGAACTCCCTCCAGAGCAACCGCTTGTACTCAGCCTGCAGGCTGATGGACTTTATGTCGGCACGACGCCGGTGCTGATTGATGGCCAGCATGCCCAGGCGAGCATTGCCGGCTGGCAGGCAGTCGGCGTCGAGCAGGCATCAGGCCTAAACCACCTGCTGGTCAGTCGGGGGAGCGACGCCAGAATGCTTGCCGATGAGACCTGGGCCATCACCAGCCTGTTTCACGCATTTGCGAGTGCCCGTTCGACAAAACTCCCCCGCCTCAGTCGCGGTAGCAGTCATGCTGTTGCGGTGACCGTGGGAGGCAATGCCTATGCGGTTGTTGGTTTCGAGGAGCACAACCCGACCCTGACCGTCTACCGCGGGACGACGTTCAGTTTCGCCGTCGATGCTGTCGGCCATCCGCTCCACCTGCAGACAGCCGGCGGTGGCTACGATCCCACGGCAGCCTATGGCACCGGGGTGAGCGGCACGGGCAGCGAGCAAACAACTATCCTCTGGCAGATCGCGGCCGATGCCCCAGCGGAGCTCTGCTATCAAAGTGAGACTGACCCGCTGGTTTGGGGACGAATCGTCGTGACCGACCTGCCGGTATAGCTGTCCTTGGAAAAAGGTTTGACGGCAGTCAAGTGCGGCGCGGGGCGTGAGGACCAACTGCACGGCACCAGCCTGTCGGGTCTGCTTGCCGCCGCCAAACCGTCGCGATAGCCAGCCGGGAGGAGGCTCGGGTAAGGTTGAGGGCCGCGAGTGTTCTCCCGTCACCAGCAGTCCATCCCCATGCCACCACCAGCCCTCGACCGCATCTGGACCGTCCCGAACGTGATCTCGTTGGTACGGCTGGTGCTGGCGATCATCCTGTTCGCCGTGATCGAGGGTATGGCCGGTGAGCAGTCGCTGGCGGCACTGGTGCTGTTTGTGGTGGCTGCCGCCACCGACTGGGTCGATGGCTGGTATGCCCGCCGGTTCAACCAGGTCAGCCGGCTGGGCCGGATCTTCGACCCGCTGGTCGACAAGGTGATAGTCTGCGGCACCTTCGTGCTGCTGGCCGACCGTACCGGCTCGGCCCTGCTGCCCTGGATGGCGGTGGTGATCGTCGTTCGCGAACTGGTGGTCACCGCCATCCGGGCCGAGATGGAACGGGCCGGCTGCGACTTTTCCGCCGGCTGGTCGGGCAAACTCAAGATGGTCCTGCAGTGCGTGGCCATTGGGCTGGAGTTGGGCAGCCGGGTCTGGCCCGAATTGGCCGCCGGCGGGGTCACCGTGCATCAGGCTGCCGTGGCGGTTGCCTGGTTGGCGGTGCTCACCACAATCTGGTCCGGGATGGAATACATCCTTGCTGCCCGCCCACTGTTGAGGCCCCAGCAGTGACCTGGCTGCTCGGTCCGCTGGCAGTTGCAGCCTGCCTGGCCAGCGGCGTGGGGCTCATCCGGCTGATTGGCCGGGCCCGGGCAGGCCAACCGCTGGTGCCGGCCCTGCCGGCCAATCCGGTGCCCTGGCAGGGACTCGACGTGGCGGGGCTCTTTCTGCTGTTTCTGCTCTGCCAAGGGGTGGCTGGCGAACTACTTGGCGTCGGAGCGACCGCCAACGCTGTCGACCAAACGCCCGATCTCGGCCCCCGGCTGCTTGCCAATGCCGTTGCCATGCTCGCCTTCACGCTGTTGGCCGCACTCCTCCTGCGGTTGCGGGGGGCGACACCGGTCAGCCTCGGCCTGCGGGATCCGCAGCCGGTCGAGGGGCTGGGCCTGGCGGTTGCTACCTGGGTGATCATCGTACCGCCGTTGCTGGCGGTCGCCGCCTTTCTCGATCAATTCGTCGTCTCCTACCGGCACCCAGTGATCGACTTTCTGGCAGCCGATCGCAGCGGGGTGGCGGTCAGCCTGGTGCTGCTCTCTGCGGTTGTTGCGGCGCCGATCGCCGAGGAGTTCTTCTTCCGGAGGGTCCTGCAGGGCTGGCTGGAGACCCGACTGGGTGATCGGGCCGTGGCCGTTTCGGCGGCTGCCTTCGGCCTGGCCCACGTCGGCCACGGGCTGGGTTGGGTGCCGCTGATCGGCTTTGGCCTGGCAACCGGCTACCTGGCCCGCCAGCGGGGCACCATCCTGCCCTGCATCATCGTCCACGCCCTGTTCAACGCGGTCAGCGTCGGCCTGCTGCTGCTTGCCCGGCCGGAACCGCTGCCGCCGGGCTGAATGAAAGCTGGTGAAAAACCGATCTGGTGAAAATGCCAGGCGTGCGGGACACTCCGGCAAACTGCGGCCCCGCGGCCGTTTCCGGCGGAGGCACTACGAAAATCGATGGCAGACCGCTCCCTGGCCACGAATGCGATTGATTGGCTCGCGTACATCGCCGTCCGGGTGGCGATCTGCATTGTTCAGGCCCTGCCGCGGCCGTTTCTCGAGCGGCAGGCCCGCGGCTGGTCCGATTTTCTGGCCAACCGGGTCAAGATCCGCCGGACCGTCGTCCGGGACAACCTCCGGCAGGCCTTTCCCGATTGGACTGACGAGCAGTGCCGCGACACCGCCCGCGCGATGTGGGAGCATCTCCTGTTGATGGTGGTCGAGATCGCCCATGCCCCGCGGGTCATCCGCAAAACGACCTGGCGACGGCACCTGCGGGCTACCGGCATGGAGCAGTTTGTCCGGACCATGTGGCTCGACCGGCCCAAGGTGGTGCTTTCCGGCCACTACGGCAACTTCGAACTTGCCGCTTATCTTTTTGGTGTCTTCGGCTTCCAACTCTTCTCGGTTGCCCGGGAACTCGACAATCCACTGCTTGACCGATTTGTCACCGATTTTCGGGAATCCCGGGGCCAGACGATTCTGCCAAAGCGGGGTAGCGCCCCCGACGTGGCCGCTGTGCTGGAGGAGCAGGGGGCGATCGGCCTGCTCGGCGATCAGGCCGCCGGCCCGAAGGGCTGCCGGGTCGATTTTTTCGGCCGGCCCGCAAGTGTCCACAAGGCCATCGGTGTCTTTGCGCTCTCGTCGGAGGCACCCGTGATCGTCTGCACGGCAACCCGCCGGGCCGGCCTGTTCAGCTTTGATCTGCGGGTGGAGGGGGTGAGTGATCCGCAGTCTGAGGGAGCCGAGGCGGCGGGCCTGACAGCCCTTTCGCAGTGGTACACGACCCTCCTTGAGGGTGCCATTCGTCGCCAGCCGGGCCAGTACTGGTGGGTACACCGACGATGGCGATGTTTCGCCGGAGCGGCTAAGGTGGCTCGCGACAGGCGCAAAGCGGTGGCCTGAGGCGGTGGTTCGTGAGCCGTCTGTCCCCAAGGTTCCGACGCGATCGACAGCATGGCGGAGTGGTTCGACATCGCGGCAGAGAGCGACTGCCCGCCGGGCACCAGCATTGAGCGGGTGGCCGGTGATCGGATGGTTGCGCTGGCAAATGTTGACGGCGTGTACCATGCCATCGATGGGCTCTGTCCGCACCAGGGCGGACCGCTCGGCACGGGCACGCTCTGTGGGGCAATCCTGAGTTGTCCCTGGCACGGCTGGCAGTTCAATGTCACCAGCGGCCGGCATCGGTATTCCCAGACGGTTCGTCAGCAGGTTTTCGAGGTTCGCTGTGAGGCCGGCCGCGTCCTGGTGCGGGCACTGCAGACGCCAACCACCGCCATGGGAGTCCCGCCAGCGTGATCGAGTATCGCTGCTTCCGGAACGACGATCCGCCGCGGCTGGCCGATGCCTGGCGAGCCGCCCGGCTTGGTCCCTCGGCGATGCAGCCGATGACGACCGCGATTCTCGAAGCGGGGGTGTTCTCCAAGCCCTACTTCGACCGAGAGGGGCTACTGGTGGCGGTTGCTGACGGTCGGGTGGTTGGCTTCGCCCATACCGGCTTCGGGGCCGCCGCCGACCGCCGGTCGATCGACACGAACGTTGGCTCGACCCTGCTGGTGGTCGTCGTGCCGCATCCCGCGGAACGGGAGATCGGTGACGAGCTGCTCCGCCGCAGCGAACGGTACCTGCTCGCTTGTGGCGCGACGCAGCTGCGCGGGGGGGGGAGCGGCCAGTTCCGGGGCTTTTATCTCGGCCTCTACGGCGGTTCCGACCTGCCGGGAATCCTCGACTCATCCCCAACGATGCAGCAGGTCTTTGTCCGTGCCGGCTACCGCAGCCTTGAGCGGATTGCCGTCCACCGCCGGTCGCTCGACGGTTTTCGAGTGCCGGTCAACCGCCTGCACATCGCCGTTCGTCGGACGACCGTGATGCACGTCATCGATGAGCCGGAGCGACGCAACTGGTGGGAGGCAGCCACCACCACCGGGGTGGCACTGCGGCGGTACGAGCTGCGGACCAAGGCCCGCGAACTGCTCGGCAGCGCCACCTTCTGGGACATGCAGCCACTCTCACAGGCCTGGGGGCTGGTTGCCGCCGGCCTGCTGCATGTCGACATTGAAGGCCCCCGGCGGCGGCAGGGGCTGGCCCAGTACCTGGTTGCCGAGGCGATGCACGACCTGGCCCAGGAGGGGGTTGCGCTTGTCGAGGCCCACACCAGCGACGCCAACCTGCCGGCTGCCGGCCTGTTCGACAAGCTCGGCTTCGGCATCGCCGAACACGGCAGCATCTTTGAAAAGCCCTTGGGCTGATCGCCTCTGGCTACTCGCCGATCTGTTCCACATGTGATCGAACGGCTGCCGTGGTGACAGTCGGTGGGCCCTCGGCTTCCCGTAGTCGGACCGACAGTGGCGCCGTGGCAGGGTCGTGACGGAGATCACTCAAATACCGCTCCAGCAGCCGCCGGCGTTCCGGTGTTGTCTGCAACAGCCAGTGGGCCCAGCACCAGGCTTCGGCGTAGTGGTCCTGCGACATCGCCGCCGCGTCCTCGAGTGACTCCAGCCGCTCCAGTTGCGGCTGCCAGGTGCCCTCAAGCAGCCGGCCGGCCAGATGGGCGGCATGGCGGTCGTGCAGGCCGGCAGCCGCCTCTGGTAGCTCGAAGAACTCGGCCAGCCCCTCATCCAGCCAAAGCGGCAGGCCGGGGACGACAGCATGCAGGTAGCCATGGGTCGTCTCGTGCCGCAGGTCCTCGGCAATCCGCTCCTGCCAGGCGGCGAAGACGGCCAGTGTGGTGTCGGTCTCGACGAAGCAGGCCCGGCGGGTTGGGAACTGCGGGAATTGCCGCTGCACGAAACGCTGGTAGTCCTTCAGGTCGGCGAACAAATAGAGGTGGATCGGTTCGTCCGAGACTGGCAGGTCGAGCTGTTGGCTGATCGTCACCCGCAGATTGTCGAGTTCGCGGATCAGCCGATGCTGTCCGGCCAGGGGAAAATCGGCGTGAATCTGCAACTGGCCCACCCGCCGTTCGGTCCGCTTGGGCAGATCGGCCGCTGCAAAGACACCGGGCAGCCCTACGGCATCGGCGACTCGGCTTGACTGGTCAAACTGTTGCCAGAGCGTCGGCCGACCGGCAGCGTCGAAGGCGACCATGGTGTGAGCGCAGCCGACGGCCGCCACCATGAGCGGCAGACAGGCCAAGCGAGCCACGGCGGGAGCTGAACCAATCACGCTGGAGAATCTCGGAGAACTCGGGGACTGCGGGGAGACTAGCGATGAATCCACTCGGCTGACAGGGCGATTCAGGCCCGCAGCAGCATGCCGGTGAGGGCTTCGCGATCAGCTGGTCGGCCCAGCACCGCGGTGGCCCCTGCCGCCTTCGCCGCGGCCACAGCCTCACCCCGTGGAAACGAGCAGAGTAGAACGATCAGCCGCCCCGGACGCTGGCCGGCCAGCAGTTCCAGCCAGCCGAGATCACCGTCGATCCGGTCGCCGCGATCCCAGACGATGCAGGCCGACTCGTCGGCGATGGGCGGTCGTCCGGTTGCCTGATGGATCACCTCGCCGCCAGCCACCCTGACCAGATCGGCCACCGCCTCGGCAGTGGCCGCCGAATCACCGGCTACCGTCACCTGCGGACGCCAACGCACGCCGGCGACAGCGGCGGCACGGGCCGGATGCTGCCAGCGTTCATCCCGACGCGCTGTCACTGGCAGGCCGAGGCTCCCCGGCCGTCCGGCGGCCAGTTCGACCAGCCAGCACTGCAAGCGGGCCGGGAAGTCGTGCCAGGCGATCGAGCTCACGCCGGGCAGGGGCGGCCCACTGCGCCGCCGGCCATCGGCAAGGCAGGAGGAGATGCTGATGATTTGTGCCAGCGGCCAGCGGCGGGACAGCGCAAGGACGTCGGCAAAGCCAATCAGGCCCGGCCGCGGTTCGGCAAGACAGATGAATGTCGGCGACAGCAGATTTTCGTCAGCCGCCGGTAGGCCACCGGCCGCAGCAACATCAGGAATCTGCCGCATGGGAATGATCGCGGCTGTTTCTTCAGCGGCCAGCTGAAACTCAAGCGTTGCATGGCTGTCGCCAATCCAGAGCAGACGGTGGGCTGGTGGCATCAATGAGCCTCGTGTTGAGGCGGGGGGAAGACAGTCGATGTGTTCAAACGCCAATGTCAAAAGCATGCCAGGAAAGGCTCGTTTGGGGCAACGGCAAAAGCGTGGCAACAAGCGGCGGCTGGGCGATTTGGCCCGCTCTGCGGTCGAGCAATAAAACTCGTCTTGACGGTCTTCACACGCTCCCGACAATTCCGCCCTGTCACTCGGTGCCGGGAACGGCCTGATTGACGAGAGACTGCCGGAAGGCCCGGATTGTTTCGCTGCAAGGAGGTAGCGGACGGGGCCGGCCGAGCTCCACGCTGGCAGGAGGCCGCTGGAATGATTGATCGTGTTGATGATGCCGAAGGTCGTGGGCACCGCTCTGCTGCCGCCACCCGCCGGAGGCTGCTTTCCGAACTCTTTCCCAACGCCCGGTTCTACGCCTGCGACGACATCGGCTTTGTCCGGTTCACCGATCGACCCGACGCCTGTGGGCCGGGCGATCTTTTTGTGGCCCGCTGCGGCGACGACGACGATGGGCACGAGCAGATCGCCGCGGCCATCGCCCGCGGAGCCGCGGGCATCGTGGCGGAGCGGATGGTACCGACCGCCGGTGTGCCACTGTGCGTGGTGCCCGACACGGCCTCGGCCTGGGCCCGGCTGGCACACGCCGTCGAGGGGCTGCAGGGGTCGCGGCTGCGAGTCATTGCCATTACCGGCACCAGCGGCAAGACCTCGACTGCCTGGTTGACCGCGTCGATGCTGTCAGAGGCTGGCCTGCGGGTCGGCGTGATTTCCGACCTGGGATGTGTCGATGCGACCACCAGCGAGCCGCGGGCGGTGCCGATCAGCGATGCCCGGCAGCTGGCAGCCTGGCTGCGGCGGATTGAGCAGAGCGGCTGCAGCCATGCCGTGGTTGAAGTCTCGAGTCGGCTGCTCGCCGCGCACGCGTTGGCCGGTGTGAACTGCGACACGGTGGCTGTCACCAACCTCGGTCGGGCCCATCTCGATCTGCACGGGACTGCTGCGGCTTACCGCGCGGTCAAGGCACGGATCCTCGATGCGGTGGCCACTGAGGGCTGCCTGGTCGCCAATGCCGATGACCCGCTCGTCGGTCGGATGATCGCCCGTTACCGGCAGCAAACGCCTGACGGCCGCCTGCTCACGGCCGGCCTGCGGACCGCGGCGACCGTCACCGCCACGCCGGTCGAGCGGAGCCTGCACGGCCAGACACTGCTGCTGCGGTGCGCTGGCGTGGTCATGCCTGTCAGCCTTGACGTGCCGGTCACATCCACCGCCCGCAATGCCGTCCTGGCTGCCGCGATCGCCACTCGCTACCGGGTGCCGGCGGAACGGATCGCCCGCGGCCTTGAAGCGACCGGCAGCATTGTCGGCCGGATCAGCCGGCTCGATCGCGGCCAGGAATTCGCCGCCTTTGTCGATCGACCCACCAGCGGACACAGCCTGGCCCGCACCCTGGCGAGTCTGCGGCAGCTGACGCCGGGCCGGCTGGTTGTGCTGGTCGAGGAAGCGCTGGCCGAGCAACTCGGTGGGCGGGATCGGTTTCCCACCCGGGCGGCCCGCTGGTGTGATGCCAGTCAGGTTGTCCCCCGTGGCATTGCAGCCGAACAGGCGACCAGCCGTGAGCTGGCAGCCTACGCCCGACTTGATCGGCAGCTGTCGCGGCTGCGGGCGGGTGACTGCCTGCTGGTGTTGGGCCGCGTGCCCCAGCTCACCCCGCAGCCGGTCGATCCCGATGACGGTCACATGCCGCTTGAGGCGGTGGTCAATGGCTGGCTGGAACTGGCGCAGGATCCGGCTGCCGACTGGGCTGGTCGCCGGGTGGCGTAGCTGCGTGGGTAACGCTTTTTAGCCACCGGTTGGACGGGCAAACCCTCTGTGCGGCACAATCAAGTGTGGCGTTTGGGCTGAAGCCCGAATGGCCGAGAGTCCTCCCGATCTGTTTGAGCCCGCTTCCATGACAGCCCCGTCCGAAACACCTGCTGCCGGTAGTCCCTTCGATGACCTCGCGGTCACGGTCCAGGTTGCCGAACCACTCGCCAGCCACACCTGGCTGGGGATCGGCGGCCCCGCCCGTTATTTCTGCGAGCCGGTTGGTGTGGCGGCCCTGGCCACGGTGGTGGCCCGCTGCCACGAACGCGGTATCGCCATGCGGGTGGTCGGGGGTGGGTCGAATATTCTTGCGCCGACCGAGGGCCTCGACGCGATGGTGATCCGTCTGTCGGCGCCTGCTTTTTCCAGCATCGAGGTCGACGGCCAGAGCGTGCGGGCCGGGGCGGGGGCCAAGCTGGTGCATCTGGTCTCAGCGACGGTGCAGGCCGGCTTGTCGGGCCTGGAGGACCTGGTCGGTATTCCGGGCACCGTTGGGGGCGGCCTGGTCGGTAATGCCGCGGCCCACGGCAGCAATCTCGGCCAGCGGATTCGGAGTGTCACGGTGATGCAGCCCGATGGCAGCACCGAGGAACGGCCGCGGGAAGACATCGCCTTTTCATCCGGCTGGAGCAGTCTTGACGGAAGCACCGTGCTGGCCGCCCGTTTCGATCTCGATGCCGATGCCCCCGAACGGCTCACCAAGCGGATGCAGAAGCAGTGGATCGTCGAGCGGGCCGAACAGCCCAGCGGTACCCGGACGGTCGCGGTGATGTTCAAAGACCCGGTCGGCACCACGGCTGAATCACTGATTACGCAGGCCGGCTGCCGTGATCTCTGTGTCGGGGGAGCGTCGGTGTACAAGCCCCACGCCAATTACCTGGTGGCCGAGGCAGGTTGTTCAAGCGGTGATGTCCGTGGACTGATCGAGCGGGTGCGAACAATCGTGCGGGACCAGCTTGGTGTCGAGCTATCACCCCGCATCCAGGTCTGGTGAGGCCCTTTGTGGACGCTTCCTCCTCTGGCCATTCGTCCGGCGGAATCGTGGGACTGCTCTGGCGGTGGCGATCGCTGCTCGGGGCGGTCGTGATTCTGGCCGGGGCCTGCGGAGCCGGTTGGCTGGCCTGGCGGGAACTGCACGACTCGCTGGAACGCAGTCCCGATTCCTTGCTGACCGGCGACGCAATCGAGGTGGTGGGAATACCGGACTGGATCACCACCGATCTGAAATGGCAGGCGTTGCGGAATGCCAGCCTCGACACACCCCTGCCGCTGGACGACCCCAGCTTGGAGCGACGGCTGGCGCGGGCCTTTGACATGCACCCCTGGGTGGCTCATGTCGAACGGGTGGAAACCCGTCATCCTGCCGCCGCGACGGTGACCCTCCGCTGCCGGGTGCCGGTGGCGATGGTGCGGGTCGAGGGCGGTCTCCTGGCCATCGATGCCGAGGCGACGGTGCTGCCGAGCATCGACTTCACGCCGGAGGCGGCGGCGGAATATCCGCTGATTACGGGCATCACCACCAGTCCCCGTGGGCCTGAGGGGTCGGCCTGGGGGGACCGGGCGGTGGCCGCGGGAGCGGCATTGACCGCAGCTATTGGACCGGAGTGGCGGAACCTGGGCCTGACCGAATGCCGGGCTGTACCCGCCCGCGACGTCGAAGCAGCCGGCATCTGGTGGGAACTGCTGGGGGCGGACGATCTACTGATCGTCTTTGGCCGGGCTCCGGGCACAGAGCGGCCTGGAGAACCGTCCGCCGCCGCCAAGATCGCCCGGCTCGCTGCCCTGGCCGACCGTCAGCAGGCCGGCCTGCCGCTGGCTGACACCGATCTCACCAAGCCTGCCGGCTGATGGTGTGGCCTGCGTCCTGTTGCCGTATGACCCGCTTCGTTGGATGGCACCACGAAAGCTTGTCAGGCAAGCAGCTTCCGCATCTCCCTGAAGGCGGGATGGTCGGCGGAGCGGCACCACTCGAAGAGAATCGCCTCGGTGGTTGACAGTATCACCCCGGCCGACTCGAGCCGCCGCAGGGCGATCTCATGGTCGAGCCGCCGCCGGCTGGCCACGGCGTCGACGGCGATGCAGACGCCGATGCCTTCTGCCAACAGGTCGAGGGCGGTCTGGGCGATGCAGACATGGGTCTCGAGGCCGCAGAGCACGGCTGTCTCGACGGCCTCCTCCAACTGCTGGGTAAAAGCGTCGCTGCCACAGCAGCTGAACGACAGCTTTTCGGCAGTCCCCTCGAGCCGCCCAGCGAGCGGCTCGACCGTCGCGCCGAGGCCCTTGGGGTATTGCTCGGTGGCCAGCACCGGCAGGCCGAAGAGTCGGGCTGCATCGACCAGTCGACAGCTCTCGGTGACGACGGCGTTACTGTTGGGAATTGTCGGCAGCAGCCGTTCCTGAATGTCGACGACACAGAGGGCAGAAGTGGCGGGAGTCAGTCGCATGAAAGCCCGGGGGGTGGAGTGGGAGGGAGTCAGGTCGCCGGGGCGACGGCAGACAGGATCGTAGCGTATTCCGCGCCGGAGCCGGTGATGGTCAGCTGCCGTGCCGTCTCGCCGGTGATGGTGATACCGATCGCCAGTCTTCTGTCCGGCAGGGCAGCAGCGATCCGTTGCGGCCATTCGACGAAGACCCAGCTGTGGCGGCCGTCGGCCGGCTCAAGCAGCTCCTCCCAGCCGAGTTCCCGGAGTTCGTCGGCATCCCCCAGCCGGTACATGTCGGCATGGACCAGTTGTAGTTTGCCATTCCGGGCTTCATGGAGGTGGATCAGGCCAAAGGTCGGACTTGTCACCTCGACCGGATCGATTCCAGCCGCGGCGGCAATCGCTTTGACGAGGGTTGTTTTGCCGGCCCCGAGGTCACCTTCCAGCGTGATAACCGCCGTGCTGGGCAGGCAGGTAGCAAGCCGGCGGGCAAAGCGTTCCAGGCCGGCAAGGTCGGCGATTTCCAGGGTGATTGGTGGCTGGGGAAAGGAGGGTTCAGTCGAAAGCATGGTCGAAGCCCTCCGCCGCCAGGGGCCGCTCACTGCCATCAGCACTGCGGCCCCGCAGACCAGCCGCTGCCACAACCTCGCCGATGATGGTTGGCCGCATCGACGTCCCGGTCACCAGGTCAGCAGGAGGGGTGGCGACGAGTCGGGCTGCCTCGGCGGCCGGCATGGCGAGTAGCAGCTCAAAGTCCTCGCCATCGCCGAGCGCGTGGTCAAGTGGGGTTTTCCCGGAGTTGGGCCGGAGGGCTGCCAGTCGCTCGGCGTCGGGATGCACCGGCACTGCCGCCAGATCGATCAGTCCTCCGGCACCACTGGCGGTCGTCAGCCGGGCGAGATCGAGTGACAGGCCGTCACTGATGTCGATGGCGGCATGGACCACGAATCGGCGGGCGATCGCCAGCGCTTCCCGGCAACGGGGTTGGACGGCCAAGTGCCGGCCCAGCAGGCTGCCCCCGACTGGTCCGGTGACCACGATCAGATCGCCGACCCGGGCGGTGTCCCGCCGCCAGGCCCGGCCAGCCGCCACGCTGCCCAGGGCCGTGACACTGACAACGAGGGGGCCGTCCCAGGCGTTGGTGTCACCACCGGCCAGGGTCACGCCCTGGGCTGCTGTGAGCGCTGTCACGCCGGCGGTGAGTTCCTCGGCGATGGCCCTGCCACCGTGGCGGGGCAGGGCGACGGCAACAACCACCGCCTCGGGCAGAGCCGCCATCGCGGCAAGATCACTCAGGCTGACCGCCACCCCCTTGTGGCCGACCTGTCGCGGGGTCGCCAATGGCGGGAACGCCCCCGGCTGCCCGCGGCCGCCCAGCAGAAAATCGACCCCTTCGGTCAGCAGATCGACCGTGACCACCGGTCGGCTGTTGGCAGCGGGGCGGAGCACCGCCGCATCATCCCCCGGGGGCACCTCTAGCCGCCGATCCCGTGGAAGCTGACCGATCAGCCGGTTGACGAATTCCGATTCCACGCTCACGCTCCGCAACCTGCTTGGGGGGGTGGGGGTACCAGGGGGCCCCTCACCGCAGGATTGTATCGGAGGTAATGTGGCCGAAGAGGGTGTCACGACCGCGGAGAATGTAGAACTTCACCGCTTCAAGCTGTTCTGATTCAATCTGGTCGAGGATATAGCTGACGTTGTCGGGGGTGATGGTTTCCCAGACATGCAGGCCGACGAGGATGTCGCCCGGCCGGATGCCTTTGTCACTGGCTGCACTGCCGAAACGGACTTCCTGGACCAACAGCCCGCCACGGTACCGTGGTTGCAACTGCCTGACCGCGTCGGTCACCGCCGGGGCCAGCCGCAACCCCAGCTGCTCCCAGGCTCGTTCGCCCGCAGTGGCCACCTGCTGCCGGGCTTCTGCCAGCGCCAGCTGCAGCTGTTCCTCGCCACCTTCGCGGGTGACAGTGACGGCGACGATCTCACCCGCCTTGCGACCGAGCAGTGCCCGCTCGATATCAAGCTGGCTGGCGACCGACTGGTCGCCGACCCGGAGGATGATGTCACCGGCCCGCATGCCGACCGTCTCGGCCGGGCTTTGCCGGTGGATGGTCTCCACGATGGCCCCGGTTGAGCAGCTCCGGCAGACGATGCCATGCCAGGTGTGGTCGACCCGCTCGACCGACAGCAGGTTGGTCACCACCCGTAGCACGCTGTCGACAGGAATGGCGAAGCCGATGCCCTGCGCCCCTGCCCGCACCGCAACGTTAATGCCGATCATCTCGCCGTTGATGTTGAGCAGTGGCCCGCCGGAGTTGCCCGGGTTGATGCTGGCGTCGGTCTGGATGAGATCCTCATACCGCTGGGTGGGGCCGACATCGACGTTGCGGTGCAGGGCCGAGACGATTCCCCGGGTGACCGTGTGCTCATAACCGTAGGCGTTACCGAGGGCGAGTACTGTCTCGCCGATCAGCAGATCACTGGATGTGCCCAGCCGGATGACCGGCAGTGGAGTGAGTGAGTCGATCTTGATGACTGCCAGATCGGTGCGGCGGTCATGGGTGATCAGCCGGGCGGCCACGGTGCGGCCCGAGGCGAGCGTCACTTCAATCTCCCGCACGCCATCGACCACGTGGAAGTTCGTGACGGCATAGCCGCGGGCATCGATGACAACACCTGTTCCCATCCCATTGACCCGGCGCTCGTCATCCGCGGCCTTCTCCGCGATGACTTTCTCGCCATGGATGTTCACGACGCTGTCGCGGGACAGTTCGATCGCCCGCACGATGGCCGTCCGCCGAAGGTCCTCGGCCTGCGCTGGGCAGACGAAACCCGACAACGACAGCGTGAGCAGCAGGCAGACCCGCAGTGAGGCCATCGAGGGATTCCAGACAGTTGGCAGCCAGTGGCGGCATGCAAACCGCCCACACGGTTAGGGTCGGCGCGAGCGATGAAGAGTTTTTGATGCCGGGCAGGCCGCCCTCACACCTTGCCAGCAGCGGGCTGCAAGCATCCGGGTCGTGCCGGCCGGGCCGAGTTTGCGGGCCGCTTTGGGCCGGTTCAAGCCGGGAGCGGATCAGGCTGGGGGGGGCGGCTCGTCGGCGTCGGGTGGCGGGCCGGCTGGCTTGGGCAGCAGCAGTGGAAGCAGCTGCAGCGTGAGAAACAACAGCAGGGTCAGCAGGATGACGTAGGGCCAGAACGAGGCCAGCCGTTCACCGAATTCCCAGCCGGCGGCCTGGGCCACACCGCCGACAAGCGTGGCCAGAAACAGCAGCAGGAGACCGGCCATGATGATCCCGCAGCCGAGTGAGGCCATGGTCCCCCGGAAGGTGCCCAGTTCACTGAACTCCTCCTGATGCAGATCGATCGCCCGCCCCTTGGTGAGGCTCCGGGGAACGGTTTCGGCCAGTTCGATCGTGCGGGCAGCGTCGGCCCAGGTTGCCGCGGCGATCGTGTCGCCGGCTGTTTCTTCGGCCGTCCCCGCGACCTGCTGACGGAGCGTTTCGAGCATGACTGCGGCGGGATCAAACGCGGGGCTGTGCTCGGGATGGTCGAGGGGCAGCGGCTGGCCGGCCGCATCGGGCAGTTGGCGAAGCTGCCAGCTACCAGCGAGGTCGCCCGGTGCCTCAATTCGCAGCCTGCCAGTTGCACAGATCAATTCGATCACCAGTTCGGACGTAGCGGCTTTGGCAACCTGCCAGCGAACCGGCAGTTGATCGGGGCCGGTGAGGCCCACGGCCAGGGTGGGCCAGGCATCATCCCCGCCGCTGCCGAGCGTCATCAGCCGGGCAGGGTCGCCGACGAGTACCCGGATGAGGTCGGCATCACGGGCCAGGCTGGCCAGCACTGCATCACGGCTGCGATCGGCTTGCCGGCGTTCCAGCTGCAACGTCTCGAGGCTGCCGAAGGGACCGCCGCCGGCGATGGACTGTTCAATAAACCGCCTGAGTGTGCCGATCAGAGGGTGTTGCCGGGCCGGCAGGAAGGGGACGACGCCAGCGGGGGAATCGGCCAGGATCATGTCGAGCTCGTAAGCCCAGAGCATCGACAGGCAGGCCGGATGGTTCAGAAGCAGGGGGCGGCCGGTCTGCACGAGGGTCCGGACCTGCTCGGCCCGTTCGTCGGTCCAGCCGTCGATGGCTACCAGCACGGCGTCGCAGCGTTCGGCCTCCAGCAGCAGCTGCCATTGCTCTGCTGACTGCCAGTCAATGGCTGCGCCCGGAGCAGGCTGATCCGGCGGCAGGCCGATTGCCGGGCCGATCCCATCCCCCGCCGCCAGGCCGGCGGCGGCCACTGCAAGGGTCTGCCGGTCGCCACCGAGAAGGCCGAGTTTCATCTGCTGCCGTGCGGGGTGGGGCGGGCCACGTTGACGTCCGCCGCAGTGTCGGTGAGAACAGGGTAACTGGTGCGGGCGGCGGCTAGGCCGCCGCAGCGGGATCACGATCCCGCCGGGAGCCGCACTCAGATGATACCGTACGCCGCCGGGAAGGGGATGCCGCATGCTCGCCGAGGTGATTGCCATCGGGGATGAACTGACCAGCGGGCAGCGGCTCGACACCAACAGCCAGTGGCTTTCCCGCGAACTCGGCCTGCTGGGAATTCCCACCGGCTACCACACGACCGTCTGCGATACGCTGGAGGCCGGGGTCGAGGCCTTCACAGCGGCCGCCCGGCGGACGCAGGTGGTGCTGGCGACCGGAGGCTTGGGCCCCACCGCCGATGACCTGACCCGGGATGTGCTGGCGGCGGTGGCGGGAGCCGAGCTGGTCTGCTGCAAGGCCTCGCTGGCGGCGGTCGAAACCCGGTTTGCCCGCCGCGGCATGGACATGCCCGAGAGCAATCGGCGACAGGCGCTGTTTCCCGCCGGTAGCCAGCCGATTCCCAACCCCGACGGCACGGCCCCCGGCATCGATCTTTCGTTGCCGGCGGCGGCCGGCTGGGGCCGGGGGCAGGGGAGCCGGGTGTTCGCTCTACCCGGAGTGCCGTCGGAGATGCGGCGGATGTGGCGGGAGACGGTCGCCCCGCAGCTCGAGGTGGTCGCCGGGAGTCGCCGGGTGCTGCGGCATCGCCGGCTGAAATGCTTCGGCGCTGGGGAGAGCGCGATTGAGTCGATGCTGCCGGGCCTGATTGAACGGGGCCGCGATCCGACCGTCGGCATTACCGCCCACGAGGCGACCATCACGCTGCGGATCTCGGCCTGGGCCGACGACGAGGCTGGCTGCCAGGCCAAGATCGGCGGGACCGAGTCGCTGATTCGAGAAGCGCTCGGTCGGCTCGTGTATGGTGTCGAGGATGACGAGGTGGAGGATGCGGCGCTTGTTGCGCTGCTGGGTTCGGCCGCGAGCCTGGCCTGCATCGAGGCTGGCACGCACGGGCGGGTTGTCAGCCTGATGGCCCAGGCCGCCAGCCGCAGGGGCCAGCCCCAGGCTGCCTTTCGTGGCGGCCTGGTGATGCCCGAGTTGTCGGGCGAGCCGGCGGCGCTGGCCGCGGCGGCGGCTGACGCTGCCGACCGGCAGGGAGCCACGATCGGCCTGGCAGTCGGTCCAGTCCGGCCGGCTGGCCAGCGGCAGGCGGTCGATCTCGCGATCGCCCGGGCCGGAGAGCTGCAGGTCGTTGAACATCTCCTTGGCGGCGGTGACATTGCCCTGGCACGGGCCGCCAAGACGGCCCTCGATACGGTGCGGCTGTTGCTGGCGAACGCCGGCGTTGGAGGGGGGCCATGACCGCGTCGGCAACCGGCGTCAGCCGCCGGACCGTGGTGCTGTTCCTCGGCCTGGTGGGGTTGGTTGGGCTGATCGTCTGGCCGTCGATTGCTGGCCGGATTCGCTATGCCCAGACCCGGGCCGAACTGCGGGCCATCCGGGATGCCGCGATGGTGGCCGAGCTGTCCTCGGTCGGCAAACTGTTCACCACGCTGGCCCGGGTGATCGGGCCATCAGTGGTCAATGTCACCAGTGTGCGGCGGACCCAGACCCTGATCGACGAGATTGCGGCGTTGCACGGTGGCCTGCCGGGCGGGCAGCTTGACGAGTCGGTCGGCTCAGGGCTGATCATTTCGGCCGACGGTTTCATCGCCACCAATTATCACGTGGTGGCCCAGAGTCAGGCGATCGAGGTACGGCTGGCCGATGACCGCCTGTTTCCGGCCCGGCTGGTCGGGTCCGATGCCGCCACTGACCTGGCGGTGCTGCAGATCGACGCCGACGATCTACCCGTCGCCGACTGGGGCGACAGCGAGAGCCTGGAGGTGGGCGAAATGGTCTGGGCGATCGGCAATCCCTACGGCCTCGACCGCACCCTGACCTACGGCATCATTAGCGGTGTGGGCCGTCGCGGTGTGGTCGGCAATCCCTATGAAGAATTCTTGCAGACCGATGCCTCGATCAATCCGGGCAACTCCGGTGGACCGCTGGTCGACGTCCACGGCCGGGTGATGGGGCTGACCACCGCGATCGTCGGCCGGAGTTTCCGGGGAATCGGTTTTGCCATTCCGAGCAACACCGCCCGCCGCATCTGTGATGAGATTCGCCAGCACGGGCAGGTTGAACGTGGCCACATCGGCCTGCGGCTGCGGGAGCAGGCTGGCGGAGGTGTGCTGGTGGCAGCCGTGGCCGAGAGTTCGCCCGCCGCGGTTGCCGGTATCAAACCCGGTGATCAGGTCGAGGCGATCGACGGGGAGCTAGTCGACAGTCCTGCCACGCTTGTATTGATGCTTACCCGGCTGCCGATCGGCAGTGAGGTGACCATCCGGATCAGGAGGCAGGAGAAGCAGCTCGATCTTCAGGTTCGGATCGGCCGGCGGCCACCGGAGCGATAGCTGTACTGGTCACGGTGGGGACCTCCCGTTTTAAAGCACAAAAATGCGACGACAAAAGCGATGGTTTTTGAACATAAGTCTTGTGGTTGCCATCGGCGGCTTTTTCGGGAATTTTCCGGGGGCGTTTCCGAAGCGTCGGGGCGAGCCCCTGCCATCTCGCTGGACGTTCGCTGCGGGCATCCTGCCCTTCACCCACTCGATGGAAACTTCGCTTCGTCATCCCGGCTGTGCTCAGTTTCCGACCCCGCTCGATTGGCAGCGTCCCGCCCCTCAGCCAATCAATTACGAGAAGAACCCCCTTGGTGAAACAAGATTTGTGGCGGCCGCTGCCAGCCAGCCGAATATCGTGGTGTTCATGGTCGATGACCTCGGCTGGAATCATCTCAGTGCAGCCGGGCCGACGCTCGGCACGGCGGCCCCGGTCTATCTGACGCCAAACCTTGAGCGGCTGGCGGCGGCCGGCGTCAGCTTTCCGTATGCCTATGCCCAGCCCAACTGTGCGCCGACCCGGGCGGCGATGCTGACAGGGCAGTATCCGGCCCGCGTTCACAACGACATCTACGTGGTCGGCAGCCTCAACCGCCATGGCCGCGGCGGTATCACCAAGCAGCAGGCCCGGTTCCGGGGGCCGGCCCAGCATGAGGACGTGGCGGCGGCGGCGGTGACGATTGCCGAGGCAATGCAGCGGAACGGGTACACGACCGCCCACATCGGCAAGTACCACGTCGGCGGACACGCCGGTCCGGAAACCCTCCCGGACCAGGCCGGCTTTGACCGCAACATCGGCGGCTGCCAGCAGGGACATCAGCCGACCTGTTTTGCCTCGCAACAGAACGGTCGCTGGCGATTCAAAAATCTTGGTAAGGGTGACTTCGATCGCTGGGCCGCACCATACGACGAACAATACCTTTCACAGCGGGGGCTGCCGGCCTCGCTGGCCGGAACATCGAAGCACATCAGTGACGCCATGGGCGACGCTCTGGTCGAAACGGTCGGCAGCCTCGCTGCCGGTGACCGCCCGTTCTATCTGCAGTTTCATACCTATGCCGTCCACGGGCCGGTGCGGGCCCGGCCTGACCTGGCCGCGGCGGCAGCCAAACGAGCGAAAGGCAGGCAGCAAGCGGAGTACCTCGGCTTCATTGCCGGTGTCGATGAAAACATCGGTCGGCTGCTGGCTGTGCTGGCTGACCCCAACGGCGATGGTGATCCGGCAGACTCGATTCGTGAAAACACCCTGGTGCTCTTCACCTCAGACAATGGCGGCACCCACGCCGACAATCAACCGCTGCGGGGCGAGAAGGGCATGTTCACCGAGGGGGGCATCCGAGTGCCGCTTATCGCCTGCTGGCCGGGGCGACTGCCGGAAGGCAGGGTGAGTCAGCGAATGGTGCATGCCGTTGACTACTATCCGACCTGCCTGGAGCTGGCGGGTGGAAACTGGCGGCCAGCTGAAGATACCCACCCGCTTGATGGTGAATCGTTTGCTGCTGAGATGCTCGCCCCTGGCCGTGACCCTGACCGTGGCCCGATCGGCTTTCTCTTTCCCGGCTATCTCGACAACCGGGCCCGGCCCGGGGCCTGGCTGATTGACGAAGTTGCCGGACGGCGGTGGAAGGTCGGCTATGACTACGAGTCGGAGACCTGGTCGCTTTTCTGCCTGACCGATGACGTCGGCGAGGCAGACGATCGAGCGGCGAATGAACCGCATGTGCGGGCGACCCTCGCTGGCCGGCTTGACGCCTGGCTGCGACAGCAGTCGCCGGGTTGGCAGCCAAAATATCCGCTGCGAAAGACCAGCGGCCAGCCCGCTGGCCCACCGCCGCTGCCGTGACGGGTGTGCTGGCCGGGGTGTCAGGCTATGGGAAAGCGGCCGGCCAGAGCTGCTTCGATGGCTGCGGCTGCCGCCTTGCAGGCGATCGCGGCGGTGGGGATGGTCTCTTCACCCAGCCGGGAGACCGGGGCCATGATCGTCACTGCCGCGATTGGCTGGCCGTATGGGTCGAGGATTGGTGCGGCGACGCAGTGGATGCCCTCGTTGCCTTCAGCCAGATCGACCGTGTAGCCACGATCGCGTGAGCGGGCCAGATCGGCCAGCAGGCTGGGCCGGTCGGCAAGGGTGGTAGCGGTGAATCGCTTGAGCCGGCGACTGCGAAACCAGGCGGTCCGCTGCGGCTCGTCCCACCAGGCCAGGATCGCCTTACCCGGTGCCGATGAATAGAGCGGCGTCCGCATGCCAACCTGACCGCAGACCTGCAGCGGCTGGGTGCCCCGCACCTGCTCAAGCACCAATGCCTTGCCGGCCGATTCGATCACCAACTGGGCCGTTTCAGCAGTTGCGTCACGCAGCTGGCAGAGGGAGCCGTAGGCGACGACGGCCAGGCTCGCCTCACCAACCTGCGGGCTGGCCAACTCCAGCAGCCGGCTCGACAGCCGATAGGCCTTGGTCTCAGCCTGCTGAAGGCAGAAGCCGCGAGCAACCAGGGTCTTGAGGATGCGAAAAACCAGGTTGGAGGTGATGCCGCTGAGGCGGGCAGCGGCTGCGGCGGTCAGGCCGTCGGGGTGCGCCGCGAGCAATTCCATGATCATCAGCACCTTGCCGCAAGTGGGCGAGGGCAGGTCGTCACAATCCGTCGCAGCGGGTGGGGCGGACGATGGCTGGGAGGCGAGGCTGATGCTGACCATGGCGAGGCGGATTCAGGTTGACTGGAGCCGATCACTTGACTCTTCTATAAGAATGCATTCGTATTGAGGAATTGTCAATGGCCGGCCGACCTGGTCTGGTGAGGAGTCTGCAGGATGATCCGTCCGATTCTGGCAACTTTGGTCTGCCTGGCATTTCTTTCGGTTCTGGGAGGCCGTTGCGCATCCGGTGGTGAGGGCGACGAACTCTTCGAACGGACCATCCGGCCCTACCTGGTGGAACGCTGCTACAGCTGCCATGCCACCCACGGCACCAGGGAAAACGGCCTGGCCCTCGACTGGGCCGGCGGGCTGGCCGAGGGGGGCTATTACGGGCCGGCAGTCGTGCCCGGTGAACCCGAACAAAGTTCGATCATGCTGGCGCTCCGCCATGAGGAAGACCTGCCGATGCCCAAGGGTGGCCCCAAGCCAGCGGCGGCGGTCGTGACCGCATTTGAACGCTGGATCAAGCTCGGTGCCGCCGACCCGCGGCAGGAGCCGCCGACCCGCGAACAACTGGCCGAGGCCACATCCTGGGAGGCGACCTTTCAGCGGCGGCTGAACTGGTGGAGCCTGAAGCCGCTGACAGATCCAGCGGTGCCCGCCGCCTCCGAACAATCCGGCTGGCTGGCCAGCAGTGCCCACCCGGTTGACCGGTTTCTGTTCAACCGCATGGCCGAGGCGGGGGTAACACCGGCCAGCGAGGCCGACCCCGACACCCTGCTGCGACGGGCAACGTTGGTGCTGACCGGCCTGCCGCCGACCATCGAGCAGCGGCAGACTTTCATCGAAGACCAGCGGCCGGATCGTTGGGACCGCCTGATCGACCGGCTGATCGACTCACCGGCCTTCGCCGAACGCTGGGCCCGGCACTGGCTCGACTGTGTCCGCTACTGCGAGACCCATGGCAGTGAGGGCAATCCGGCGATCCCTCATGCCTGGCGTTTCCGTGACTGGTGCATCCGGGCGATCGACTCCGACCTGCCGATCGACCAGTTCTTTCGCGAACAGATCGCCGGAGACCTGCTGGCCGATCCCCGGATCGATGAGGAGCACCAGATCAACGAAAGCGCTCTTGGCATCGGCCAGCTGCGGATGGTGCCACACGGCTTCAACCCGACCGATCCACTCGATGAACTGGTGACCTTCACCGACAACCAGATTGACGTGCTCTCAAAGGCCTTTCTGGGAATGACCGTCTCCTGTGCCCGCTGCCACAACCATAAGTTTGATGCCATCTCGCAGGCCGACTTCTATGCCCTCTTCGGAGTGCTCGAGAGCTGCCGGCCGGCAGTCATTCAGGCCGATGCTCCTGGTCGGGACGCTGCCCAGCGGGAGAAACTCGCCGCCCTGAAGCAGGCCATCAAATTCGAACTGGCTGCCGCCTGGCTGGCCGCGATCGATGAGCTGGTGGCCCGGCTGGATCGGGCTGTCGCGGCTGACCGGGCCGATGCCGCTGAGCTGGAACGACTGGAAGCCTCGCCGCCCGGGGCAGCAGACAATGCCGCCGACAAGAAAAAAATGGCCGAGCAGCGAAAAACCCGGGAGGCCGAGCGGAAGCGGCTGCATGATCACCGTCGGGCCCGGCGGGATCCCGGCCATCCACTTGCGGTTGTCTTTCGGCTGGCTGATGCCGCTGCCGCTGACCGAGAAGCGGTCTGGTTGGCCCTCCGGCAGGATTCAGCGGCGGCGGGCAATGCCGCCCAGGCAGATCGTGGCGGGCTGCCACCACCGAATACCTGGTACGCCTCGGGGAATGGCCTGGCAGGTGCGACGGCAGCCGGTGCGTTTCGAGTCGAGCCGGAGGGCGAACGGGTTCTCAACGGCCTGCTGCCGGCTGGTATCCATTCGAATCTGTTGGCCAGTTCGGCCGGCGGCGTGCTGCACTCTCCGCAGTTTGCCGTCGATGGCAAGCCGATCCGAATGCTCGTGGCCGGGGCCGGTGGGGCCCGGGGCCGGATCGTGATCCGAAACTATCCCCGGGCGCTGGGGCTGAACTATTTCAGAACGTCACTCGATGACGGCCAGTTCCGCTGGATCACCCTGCAGAACAGCTACTTCACTGGCGAGGAAGCTCACCTTGAACTGGCAACCGGCGCTGATATTCCCGTCGAAACCGTCACCGGGAAGCGCTCCTGGTTCAGCCTGCTGGCAGTCGATCGCGGTGACGGACCCCTGCCGCCACCGTTGTCACCGGCAGGGCTGCTCTCACTGCTGCCCGCTGACGACCCGTTACTGGCGGCGGCCACGGTCGATCGGGCAAGGCTCGCTGAGGGTTACGCTCGGGCTATTCGACGAGCGCTCACGGCCTGGCAGCAGAGCCGGACAACCGCCGCTGAGGTCCGGCTGGTCAATGCCCTGCTGGAGGCTGACCTGCTGCCGGCTCGCCTGGCGGAGCTTCCCAAGGTCGCCCCGCTTGTCTCGCAGTACCGGGAGATTGACCAGTCGATTGCTCCACCGGTCCGGGCCCCCGGTGTTCTTGAAGGGACAGTCGATGATCAGCCGCTGTTTGTGCGGGGTGACCATCGGCAGCCGGCCGATCGCGTGCCACGGCGATTCCTTGAAGCGTTTGACCCGACCGCTTTCCCCACCGGCAACAGCGGCCGGCTGCAGCTGGCCGACGCGATCGTGGCGGCTGATAACCCGTTGGCACCGCGGGTGTTTGTGAACCGGGTCTGGCACCATCTTTTTGGGCGGGGCATTGTCGCCTCAGTCGACACCTTCGGGGCGATGGGCGAGCAGCCGTCACACCCGGAGCTGCTCGACTATCTGGCTGGTCGGTTCCGGGAGGAGGGCTGGTCGCTGAAAAAATTGGTTCGGCAGCTGGTCCGTTCACGGGCCTTCCGGTTGGCCGCATCCCCGACGGCTTCGGCAGCCGCAGCCGACCCGACCAACCGGCTTGTTTCGCACTGGCAACTGCGGCGGCTTGAGGGTGAGGCGATCCGCGATTCGCTGCTCACGGTTTCGGGCCTGCTCGACAACAAGCAATTTGGTCCCTCAGCCGGTGACAAGGCGAACCGACGCAGCATCTACGTGCCGGTGCTCCGCAACGTTGAGGAGCCCTTCCTGAGTGTCTTTGATCCGCCGAGCACCCAGTCGACCCAGGGGCGGCGGGATATTTCCCACGCACCGGCCCAGACCCTGGTGCTGTTCAACGGCGACCTCGCCCGCCGGTGCAGCGAGGCGACCGCCCGGGCGTTGTTGGCCGACCCTGAACTGGCTGGTGCGCAGGCCCGGATCGAGTGGCTGTTTATCCGCAGCCTCGGCCGACCACCGACCGCTGAAGAACGGGCCGGAAGCATGGCCTGGCTCAAAGCCGAGGCGGCACGACGGGGCCTCGACCCCGCCGCGGCGGCAGCCTCACTGCCACTCTGGGGCGACCTGGTCCATGCGGTTTTGAATCTGGAGGAGTTCATCCATGTCAACTGAGTCACTGCCGCCGCCCCCTAGCCTCTCCCGCCGTGCACTGCTTGGGCGTTGCTCCACCGGGTTTGGGAGCATGGCCCTCACGTCGCTACTGGCCAGTCCGGTGCGGGCCGCAGCCGCTCCCCGTGCCCAGCGGGTGATCTTTCTGTTCATGAGCGGCGGTGTGTCTCATGTCGACTCGTTCGATCCCAAGCCGGAACTGGCCCGGCGGGCCGGCCAGCCGATGCCGGTGCCGGTCGAGCGGACGCAGTTCAATCAGAACGGGACGATCATGCCGACGCTCTGGCCCTTCTCACCCCGGGGGCAGTGCGGCACCGAGGTGAGTGAGCTGTTTCCGAAGATTGCCACCCAGGTCGACAAGCTGGCGGTGATTCGCTCAATGACGGCCAAGTTCAGCGAGCATGCCCAGGGCAATCTCTTCATGCACACCGGCTTTCCCTTCCTGGGGCATCCCAGTGCCGGGGCCTGGATCAGCTATGGCCTGGGCCGGTCCTGTGAGGAACTGCCTGGTTATGTCGTGCTGCAAAGTGGTGATGCCGGTCCGCCCCACGGCGGGCTGCCCTGTTTTGGCAACGGCTTCCTGCCCAGTGATCACCAGGGGTCGGTGCTGAAGATCGATGCCGATCCTGCCCTGCGGGACATCAAGCCGGCCGATCCCCTGGCGGTCCAGCGGGCCAAGCTCGACTTGCTGGCCTCGTTCAACCGCCAGTTCGGGGCCCGGACGGCGGCCGAGGCGGCGATTGAGGCGGCAATTCGTACCCATGAGACCGCCTTCCGGATGCAGGCGGCGGTGCCCGAACTGACCGACCTCTCAGGCGAGACGGCAGCGACAAAGACTGCCTATGGCCTCGACGCGGCCGACAAGCAGCAGGCTGCCTACGCCCGGCAGTGCCTGCTGGCCCGCAGGCTTGCGGAGCGGGGCGTGCGATTCATCGAACTCTCCTGCCTTGCCTACAACATCGGCGGCGGCAACCGGGCCAACCCCTGGGATCAGCACGGGGCGATCAAGCAGGGGCATGCCAAGATGGCCGCCCAGGTTGACCAGCCGATCGCCGCGTTGCTGGCCGACCTTGAGGCCCGCGGCCTGCTCGACGACACGCTGGTGGTCTGGGCCGGTGAGTTCGGCCGCACGCCCTTTGCCCAGGGGACGGCTGGCCGCGACCATAACCCCTATGGCTTCAGTGTCTGGATGGCTGGCGGTGGCGTCCGGGGGGGGACTGTCTTTGGGGCGACTGACGAACTTGGGTACCGGGCTGTGGAGCAGCCGGTGACCCTCTATGACCTCTGGGCCACCGTGCTGCACTGTCTTGGGCTCGATCACGAGGCCCTCACCTTCCGGCATGGCGGCCGCGACATGCGGCTGACCGATGTCCATGGCCATGTGATGCACGATATTCTCGCCTGAGTGAACGCAGCCCGGAGGAGGCTTCCGGCCAACTGCGTCACCCCCTGCTTCTGTTTCGAAAGGACTTTGATTGATGCCCGGTTTTCGCGCCGAACTTACCGGCTGCTTCTCCACGCCCTGTGATGACAACCCGACTGTGGTCATGCTTGAGGCTGGCTACCAGCACCTTGGCCTCGACTGGCGGTACATCAACGCCAAGGTCGAGCCTGCAGGGCTGGCCGCCGCGGTGGCCGGCGGGCGGGCGATGGGCTGGCGGGGCTTCAACCTGTCGATGCCGCACAAGGTGGCAGTGATCGAGCAACTCGACGGCCTCGGCGAGAGTGCCCGGCTGGTCAATGCGGTCAACTGCGTGGTGAACCGGGATGGCCGACTGACCGGTGAGAACACCGATGGCAAGGGGTTTCTGTCGTCCCTCACGCCGCTGCGGGATCCGCAGGGGGGCCGCGTCATGCTGCTGGGGGCAGGCGGGGCGGCCCGGGCGATCGCGGTGGAACTGGTGCTGGCCGGTGTGGCCGAATTGACCATCGTCAATCGCAGCCCCGCTCGGGCAGAAGAAGTCGCCGGCCTTGTCCGGGCAGCCCGTGACCTACCAGTGCACACGCAGGCCTGGGAGCGGCCCGTGGCCGTGCCGCCCACGATCGACGTGCTGGTCAACTGCACGAGCATCGGCCTCGGTGATGCTGAGGCAATGGTGCCAATCGAGACCGGTTCGCTCCGGTCGGATCTGGTGGTGGCCGATGTCATCCCCAACCCGCCGCAGACCAGACTGCTCAAGGCGGCGGCCGCCGCCGGCTGCCCGACCATTGATGGCCTCGGCATGCTGGTTGGCCAGGGGGTGCTTGGGGTCGGCTTCTGGACCGGGGACGATCTGACACCAGCCAACTCGCCCGACCTCGTCGCAGTGATGCGAGCCGCGCTCGAAGAGGTTCTTGGATGAGCTACCCAGCGGTGAGCATGGCACTGCTCAGCCTGCTGGCGGCTGGGCTGGCCGGTTGTGGATCACAGCCTTCCTCGTCGGCTACGCCGCCCTCCCGGGGACTCATTGGTGTTTCGCTACTGACCCTCGACAATCCGTTCTTCAAGGTCATTGGTGACACAATCGCCGTAAAGGCTGACGCCCAGCAGTTTTCCACCAGCGTCGTCAGTGCCGAGAAGGACCCCAGCCGGCAGGCTCATCAGATCAAGGACTTCATCGTGCGGAAGGCGGCGGCGATCGTGCTGTCACCGTGCGACTCGCGGACGGTGGTGCCGGTGATCCGCGAAGCCAATGCGGCCGGCATCCCGGTCTTCACTGTCGATATCCCCTGCCACGAGCCGGGGGTCCAGATTGTCACTCAGGTTGCCACTGACAATGAAGGCGGGGGGCGGAAGGCGGTCGAGGCGATGATTGAAGCAGTTGGTGCTGACGGGGGACGGGTTGCGATTCTCCATTTCAAGCAGGCTGAGTCCTGCCGGCTGCGGGTCCGGGGCTTCCGCGATGTGATCAAGCAGCACAATGCTGTTGGCGGGCCGCCCGTTGAAATTGTCAGCGAGCTTGAAAGTGGCGGTGCCAAAGACATTGGCTTCAAGGCGATGGAGGATGCCCTGCAGGCCTGGCCCGATCTGCGAGGTGTTTTTGCCATCAACGACCCCGCTGCTCTCGGGGCTCGGGCGGCGCTTGAGAAGGCGGGGCGAGACGATCAGGTGGTGATTGTTGGCTTTGACGGACAGCCCGAGGGCAAGCAGGCGATCCTCGAGGAAAAGATTTACGCCGACCCGATCCAGTTTCCTGATCGGATGGGTGAGCAGGTTGTCCAGGCAATCATCCGCTGGTCGCGGGGTGAGACCCTGCCGCCGCAACTCTTGATTCCGACCAGTCTCTATCGCCGGGCCTGACACCGGTCGACACCATTTTTCTTGGCGGTTCCGGTGGCCGCGGCTCGGGAGCGGGCGTGGGCGTGATCGGGAGGACGGCCGAGCGGCGTCGGGCGGCTGCCGTCATCGACCGGCTGGGTGGCGGTGTCGACCTCGATACCCCTTGCGGCCGGCTGCCAACGGCCCAGCAGCAGCTTGTCGAGATTGCCCGCGGCTTGTTGTCGAGGGGCTCCGCCGGACCTCGGTCCTGGCCGAGAGCTCGTTAGCGGTTCACGCCGGCGAGGTGCTGGGAATTGCCGGCCTGATTGGTTCGGGCCGCACCGAACTGCTGCGGGCGATCTTCGGGGCCGACCGTGCTGATGCCGGCAGCATCCGGCTGGATGGGCAGCCCGTGCCGATTGGCCAGCCGCGTCGGGCCATTGCGGCAGGTCTTGGGCTGCTGCCTGAAGACCGCAAACGCCAGGGGCTCCTCCTGGCCCGCTCGGTGCGAGAGAACATCGGGCTGGCGAGTCTGAACCGATTGAGCCGAGCTGGCCTGCTCGACCCAGCCAGTGAACGGACTGCCGTGGCCGAGCTGATCGGCAGGCTTGGCATTCGTGCCGCCAGCCCGGAAGTGGCTGCCGGCAGCCTTTCGGGTGGAAACCAACAGAAGGTCGTGCTCGCAAAGTGGCTCCTCCGGGACTGCCGGGTCCTGTTGCTCGACGAGCCCACCCGCGGAATCGATGTCGCCGCCCACTACGAGATCTACCGGCTCATGAATGAGCTTGTTGGCCGGGGGATGGCAATCGTCATGGTCAGCTCAGACCTGCCGGAACTGCTCGGGATGGCTGATCGGATTCTGGTGATGCATGCCGGACGGATTGTGGCCGAACGGCCAAACACGTCCGAACTCAGCCAGCAGCAACTGCTGCAAGACGCCTTTGGCTCACGATAACCCTTTGCGACACGACCCGATGCGACCGATCCTTCGCCGGCTTTTGACTGATTTCTGCATGCTCGGCGTTGCTCTGGCCGACCTTCCTCAAGGCCGCAAACATCCTCAATATCGCCAATCAGATCACGGTGATTGCGATCATGGCAATCGGGATGACGCTGGTGATCATCACCGGTGGCATCGACCTGTCGGTCGGCAGCCTGGCGGCGCTGGCGGCGGTGGTGGTGGCTCTGCTCATTTGTGATTTCGCCGGTGGCACGGAGGCGGGGATGACCGGCATGCTGCTGGCATCAGCCGTGGCAATCATCTGCTGTGGGTTCGCCGGAGCGGTATCGGGGGGCATGGTCATCTTGTTTGGCGTTCCTCCGTTCATTGTGACGCTGGCGATGATGCTGGTGGCCAGTGGCCTCGCGTCACTGCTCTCGGGTGGTGAGTCAATTGCAGACCTGCCCGATCGCTTTGTCTGGCTGGGGCGGGGAACCGGAATCTTTGGTTTGCCGCATGCGGTGCTCCTGATGCTGCTCCTCTATGGTGCCGCCCATGTTCTGATGACCCGGACGGTCTTCGGACGCCGCCTCTATGCGGTCGGGGGTAATCGAGAGGCGGCTCGGCTGTCGGGCGTGCCGGTGGGCGGCGTCGTCCTGTCTGCCTATGTGCTTGCTGGTCTGCTGGCAGGCCTTGGAGGGGTGATTTTGGCCAGTCAGCTCAAAAGCGGTTCGCCCACCTACGGCAATATGTACGAACTCTACATGATTGCAGCGGTGGTCGTAGGGGGAACATCACTCGCCGGCGGTGAAGGCAGGATTTTCGGCACGCTCGTTGGTGCGCTGGTGATTGCGGTGATCCAAAACGGCATGAATTTGACGAACATCGAGAGCTACACGCAGAAGATTGTGCTGGGCGTGGTGATTCTCGGGGCGGTGCTGATCGACCGAATGCGGCACTGGGGCAGTTCCGGTTGACGCTGGCTGCGGCCTGTCATTCATCGGTGCCAAGGAGTCAGGCTGGGGATCGCCGGGAATAACGAGCGGCAAGTAATTCTCTCCGGGAACGTCTGTTATCCTGCTGGTCTTAGGCTCTGCCTGAGAACCCGATACCTGGATTCGAGCGGCTCGTTTGCCCTCTGACTACGTCCGGCTCCATCGCCAGATCCGCAAATCTGGCTGCTTTGCCGTCCTGGCCAGAGACCAAAGCAGTTCGCTCTCGGGCCAACGGTAGCCTTTTCAGGCAGAACCTAGTCGAGATCAGTTGCGATCGTGTCACGACGGCTTGCCACCCCGTTTTCATGAAGGAGAATTGCCATGCTCAAACAGTTGCAATGTGTTTTTTGTTGGCTGCTCGGAGGGGTGGGCCTTTTCCTGACCGGGGTGTCAAACGCCCAGGCCGAACCACGAACGGCAGACATTGTTGTCTATGGAGCGACACCGGGTGGATTCTGTGCCGCCATCGCTGCGGCCCGGGAAGGAGCGTCGGTGTTGCTGGTGGAGCCGACTGATCACATCGGCGGGCTCAGCACCGGAGGCCTGAGTTTCTGCGACTCAAACCAGATGGTGCGTTCGACCGTGATGGGCCTGTTCCACGAATGGCACACCCGGATTGTCAAGGAGTACACCGATCGCGGGCTCAAGGCTCCGTACAACCCGACAATCAAAAATCAGGCCCGCTGGACCTATGAGCCGCATGTCGCCATGCGGGTGACCCGGGCCCTGCTCGACGAGGCTGGGGTGACCGTGCTGACCGATCACGATCTTCAGTCGGTCGTGCAGGCGGGACCCCGGATCGTATCGCTGGTGACCAAGCGTGGAAGCTTCCGGGCCCGGGTGTTTATCGATGCCAGCTACGAAGGCGACCTGATGGCGGCGGCTGGTGTCGACTGGGTCATCGGCCGCGAAGGCCGCGACGACTATGGCGAAACACTGGCAGGAAAGCGGTATCCGAAACCTGGCATGGCCATTGACGGCTTTGACGATGCCGGGAACCCGTTGCCGCTGGTGACGGCGACCGCCCGTCAAGATGAAGCCGCTGGCGATATGAATCTCATGACCTATAGCTTCAGGCTCTGCCTGACCAGAGATCCACGGAACAAAGTGCCAATGATCGAGCCGGCCAGCTATGATCCGGCCCGGTTTGAGATCATTCGGCGGTATCTCAGCTCAGGAGGTGATCCCAATCAGGTTGGCTTCGATCCTTATCCGTTGCCGAGCGGCAAATTCGACGGCAACAACTCGATCAGCCGCCAATTTTCCCTTGGTCTCGTTGGCGGTGGCGTCGGCTGGCATGCGGCCGACGAAGCAGGGCGGCAAAAAATCTGGGAGGCCCACAAACAATTTACACTGGAATTCATCCACTTCCTTAAGCACGACCCAGTCATCCCCCAGCCGTTGCGGGATCAGTACGCCGCCTGGGGCTTCTGCAAGGATGAGTTCGCTGCGACCGACCATTTCTCACCCGCGCTCTACGTCCGGGAGTCGAGGCGGATGAAGGGGATGTACGTGATCAGCCAGCGGGACATCGTGGAGCAGCCAGACAAGACCGACCCGATTGCCATCTCATCGTTCCCGATCGACTCGCATGACTGTCGGCGGGTGGCTGTGAAGGGTGGAGGGGTGGTCAACGAAGGAACCATCTACCCGGTGCGCAAGGGTCGCGGGCGGGGCTATGCCTATCACGTTCCCTACCGGGCGGTGCTGCCAAAGCCAGAGCAATGCGACAACTTGCTGGTACCGGTCGCTCTCTCCTGCACCCATGTGGGGATCTCATCCTTGCGGATCGAAGGCACCTGGATGGTGATCGGCCAGAGCACGGGAGTCGCCGCCGCTCTGGCGGCAAAGCAGGACCTGGCCGTTCAGCAACTTGAGTATCCAGGCCTGCGTGACCGACTTCTCGCCCAGGGGCAGGTGCTTGCACTGCCGGCTGCCGAAAGAGAAAAGCCATGAAACTGAAGCGTTCGATTTCCGGTCGCGGTGTCAATCGACTGTGGTTCAGCATGGCCATACTTGGGGCCGCGGCTGTTCACGCCGCCGACCCGGTCCTCACGCATGGCCCGATGCTGGGTCAGGCGACCGCCCGGTCAGTCCGGGTCTGGGGCCGAACCGGTGGCCCGGCAGATCTTGAATTTCGCTTCGGAACCGATTCGGCCAACCTTAACAACGTTTCAGAAACCATTCAGACGACAGCTGCCCATGACTTCACCGGCTGGACGGTGCTGACCGATCTGGAGAGCGATACAACGTATGTCATCCAGGCCTTCCTGGGTGGTAACCCAGCGGGGCCGCCGGCTCGGTGTAGGACTCTTCCCGACGCCTCAGCCATCCGTGCCCCTGAACACAACCCACGAGGATTGTTCAACTTCTCATTCGCCATCGGTTCGTGTGCCAATCAAAACCCCCTGCATGGGATCGGCCCGAGCCTGCCTACGTACGCGACGCTGCTGGAGCAGCATGCAGAGGAGGTTGACTTTCAAATCATGAACGGAGATTGGCTTTATGAGGAGCTCAGGACAACGCCGGTGGCAACCTGGGCCGAACGGCAAGGGGTTGCGACCGAACCGCTCCCAAAGGTCGTCCGCGACATGCCCACCATTGTCGGTGTCTGGGAAAATTACCGGCTCTATCTCGACCGGGGAACCAATTTGTCGGCCTGGCATCGCCAGGTTCCCGGCGTCTTCACCTTTGATGATCATGAACTGGTCAATGACATCTGGGGAGCCGGCAGCATTGGGCGACGTGACCGGCGGGCGGTTTTTCGCGATATTGGCACGCGGGCATGGCTTGATTACCTCGGCTGGGCCAGCCCGGCAGCCTTTCCCCATGATGTCCACCATGGGAGGGCGGAATTGCAAGCTGGTAGCGACGTATTGACTGACGCTGCCGCGGACTTCAACCGCTTGCCGCTCAGCGAAATGCTCAATCTCCATGTTCACTGGGGGACGGCAGAGGCGGGTGTCAACGACCTCAAGTTTGATGAGGATTCACTCGGTGATCCCAATGCCCGCGTCTACGAGGTGGTCGAGGTGCTCGACTCCAATCGGCTGCGAATCAGGCCACCGGCAGTATCAGATGGTGAGGCTGCTTATTCGATCGGCCGCAGAAGTTACGGCAGTTTTCGGGTCGCCAACTGTGAATTTTTTCTGCTCGACACCCGCGGCGCCCGTCAGATGCACGATACTCGGCTACCGGCTCAGCCAGGGCTGACGATGCTGGGCGATGACCAACGGGAGTGGTTGATCGCGGAGATGCGAGCAAGTGACGCAGATTTCTTCTTCGTGATTTCGTCGGTACCTTTCATGATTCCACACGCAGGAGCCGGCGGGTTTGAGGCGGCGGCCAACAAGGAAGAGGCCTGGACGGCGTTCCTGGATGAGCGGGAGAAGCTGATCAATTTCTGGGAAACACTTGCCAGACCGGTCTTTGTGATGACGGGTGACCTGCACAACAGTTTCGCGATCAAAATCACCGATCGCGTCTGGGAGTTCTGCTCGGGCCCGCACAATTCGGTCAATCATGTGCCCTGCCTTGATGAGGCCGACCGGCCGGCAACAGGGAACTTTCTATCTGGGAATCGAAGCTGTGACATCCGCTGGTCAACCTACATCCTGCCCGATCTTTCAAGGCTCCAGCGGCTCTATCCCCATTATTTAGTGGTGCAGGTCAACAATGTCTTTAACATGCCACGACAGTTGGGCGGTAAACGACGTGTTGCATTCCCGCATCCCCAGGTCATTTTCAAATATCACGAAGGCCGGACGGGGAACCTGGTTTATGCCGAATCGGTCACGTTGCCCCGGGAGCCCGTGCCACGATGATTGACCCAGAGAAACATTTCAGTCGACGCGGCAGGCACCAACCCCAATAGCCGGCGTGGATCACGGGCTCACGGGCAGAAACACGACAGCGTCAGCAATGACATAGCCATCGGTGCCGGCATTTGACACCTCCACCTTGGCGGTGTCCCCGAAGGTGAAAGTCCCAAGGGAATAAAATGGCTCGTCTGCAGCGGGCGACCGCTGCTGGTTCATGTGTTGCGTTTTCACGCCGGTCGAGTGAAAGATCGTGACCGGGACGTTGGTTGCCCGATTTTTATTTGCTGTGTAGGCAAGGCGAACGTTGTAGCGGCCCGGTGGGAGCTTTGTTTGAAAAGCGATGCTTCGGCCGCCCTTCTCGGCATTCCCGTCATGGCGATAGCCCCGATTGAGGAAAGGTTTCAGGCTGGTCGAGTGTTCCCATGATCCGGTTCGGATCGTCTGCTCATCATCGACGACAATGCCCTGAATGGTCTCTGTTGCGATTCCGACGCTGTCGTGCGGTTGCTGATTGTCGTAACGAAGCACCTGGCCGTCGGTCTCGAGCCTGCTGGCAAGGCGGGCGTAGTCAACGTCCTGCACCGCCACCTTGGCTTCGAGGGCCTGGGCGGCTGCGGTTGTGGCACTCTGGCCCAGGATCATGAAGACCGGCTCCATCCGGATAGAGCCGTAGGCGATGTGGGAACTGGAGACCGCGCAGACGACCAGCAGGTTCTGGCACTCCGCCCGCTGGGGCAGGATCGCCCCCAGGTCGATCGGGTAGGGGCCGCCCGGATTGACCTGGATGTCGCCCTCATTGCGGACAAAGCCGTCCTGGTCGACATACCGCTGCACGTGGTGGGAGTCCATGTTGTACGACCCCATGCCAATGGGCCGGTCGGTCGGGACTCTCCGCCGCAGCTGGTTTTCAGTGACGACAAGATCGCCGACCATCCGGCGGGCCTCCCGCACGTAGATCTGATGGGGCCAGTGGTCATTGTCAGCAAACTCGTCCTTGGCCAGCCCCCACTGGCCGTACCACTCCCGCACATCGGCCGGCACCCGCGGATCGTTGGCAAGGAAGTAGCAGTAGCCCTGCTGGTAGGTGCGGTGCTCGGCGACGATCTCCCGGCGGCGGTCATAGCTGGCGTCGGGATAGTCATAGTTCATGCCGATGTTGTCAGTTGAAAAGGAACCGTGGTTGTTGGTGTCAGTCTTCAGGTTTGGCAGCATGTCGAACTTGCCCTTGATGTGCCGCGAACCGGCAAGCAGGTCCCGCAGCAGCAGTTCATACTGCTCGGGGTCGTAGCCTGGCGGCTCGGAAAAGGGAACCCGGTTCTCAGGCACCCGGGTGAGGCACATTCGAAAGTTGTACGCTTGCACCCGGTGGTCGCCGGCCCCCTGCACGCCGGGGCTGCCGTCGTGGAGCCGGGGCAGCAGGCCACTGGTCCGGTCACCTGCTACCCGATGGGCGCTGATGTTGTTGGCGAATTGGTGCGAGCGGGCATTTTTTATCTGCACCCCATTGAGCGTTTCACCATAGGCACTGTTGGCTTCGCGACCGACGGTGTAGCTGACGCCGGCAGCCGCCATCAGGTCGCCCTCATAGGTGGCGTCAATGAACATCCGGCCTGTGTAGGTCTTGCCCGAGAGCATCCGGATGGAATCGATACGGCCAGCTGCCAATCTCACGCCGTCACCCGAGCGGTCGAGCCACTCGTCGCGATGAACCGTGATGGCATTATCTCGGACGAGGTCTTCAAAGACCTGCTCGGCAATGTGTGGCTCAAAGACCCACATCGCGCGGCCCTGGCCATCCATGGCGGGCGTGCCCTGGCCCCGGTTGCCATAGGCTGCCCTGTCCTGCCACCTCCAGGTTTCAGGCTGGTCGTAATAGTTGTAGACCCGTTTGTAGAACTCGAGTGCGATACCGCCGATCACCGCCTTGTTGCCACTGTCGGTCCAGCCGAGGCCACCGGCGGAAAGCCCACCGAGGTGGATGTCGGGCCCAACCACGACAACGCTCAGCTCCATCCGTTTGGCCTGCACGGCGGCGGCAATCCCGGCACTGGTCCCACCGTAGATCACCAGGTCGTAGGGCGCGGCCTGATCAGCGCGAACCGGTCTGCCCAGGAGTTGGCTGGGCAGGAGCAGGGCAAAGGTGATGAGGATGGTCGGGCGATTCATCAGCGAGCTCCGGGATGGGAAGGTGCTGCCAGATTGTCTTCGAGCCGAATACCGGCGGCAAGCCGGCGGTCGGTGCCAGCGGCGCCGGCCTGATGGTCAGCGGATGGCGGGGCCGACAGTGATGCCGTTGGCGGCGAAGGCGGCGCGGATGGCCCGCAGGCAGCCGGCTGGGTCGTCACCATCGCCGTGAATACAGAGGGTGTCAGCAGTAATGGAAACCGCTTCGCCGGAAGTAGAAACAATACGGCCCGTCGAAACAATTGCAACAGCCTGCGCAGCGACTGTCGCGGGGTCGTCGATCACTGCCTCGGTATCGCTTCGGGGGAGGAGCCGGCCGCTGGTATCGTAGCGACGATCGGCGAATGCCTCCTCAGCGACCCGCAGGCCCTCGGCCCGGGCGATTCCTACCAGCCGGCTGCCGGCGGCGGCAAAAAGTAGCAGCTGAGGCCAGTCGGTCGCGAGCCGCCGACTGACTGCCGTGGCGAGTGCTTCGTCACTGCCCACCTGGTGATAGAGGGCACCATGGAGTTTCAGATGCCGCAGGTCATCGCCGGCGATAGTGGCGAAGCCGGCCAGTTGACAACCAACCAGATCGGCAGCGGCCGCAGGGCCGATCGGCAGCGGTTGCCGGCCGAAGGTTGTTGGATCGGCATGACCAGGGTGGCAGCCGATGGCCACGCCATGAGCCCGGGCGAGTGTGATCGCTTCAAGCATCGACTGCCGGTCACCGGCATGGCCGCCGCTGGCGATGTTGGCTGAACTGATCAGTGGCATCACCGCCGCGTCATGGCCAGCCCCCTCGCCGAGGTCACAGTTGAGGTCGATCGTTCTGGGGCTCGTCATGCGGAGCTGCCTTTCGTCGCCGGGTCCTGCGACAGTTTCGTCGGTTGGTTGGCGAGCGTTGGGGCGAGCCCATGCCATCTCGCCGGACGTTCGCTCTGGGCATCCTGCCCTCCACTTACTCGACGGAACCTTCGCTTCGCCATCCCGGCTGCGGTCAGGTTCCGACGCCGCTCGATTGGCATGGGCCCGCCCCTCATCCGTTACAGTCAGTTAAGAAATTTTCCTTGCAAAACCCCGGAAGGTTGGAACTGTGCGGCAAGCCCGCGCTGCACCGTGGCGAGCAGTCCCCGCTGCTGCCTGAGCAGCCAGTGGGCAGTGGTGATCGTAGTCGGCTCGAATTGAATTTCGTCTCCCGGCCGTAGCTGGCCGGCCAACGGCAGATCGGCAGCGATTACCTGCCCAACGACGGCATAGCCGCCGATTGTCTGGGCGTCGGCCAGCAGCAGGATCGGATTGCCATCTGGAGGCAGTTGGACGCTGCCCGGGAGCACCGCAATGGAAGTGCTGTCGGCCGGAGCCTGCGGAAGAGTGCCACGGAGCCGCAGGCCCATCCGGTCGCTGCTGGAACTGACCGGGAACGCGGTTTTGATGAGTGACTTGAGTCCAGCGGTGTCCGCAGCGGCGGGAATGAATCGCAGCCGGCAGGGGCCAGTCTGCGGGGGAAGTGGTACGAGGCCAGGATCGAGACTCCAGCTGAGGCTGTTGGGAAAGACCGGTGGCGGACCAGCGGCGAGCTGATCTCCTGCCGCCAGTGGTCGGCCGGCAAGGCCGCCGAAGCCTGCAGGCAGATAAGTCGCCCGGCTCCCCAAGACTAGCGGCGCGTCAATGCCGCCGGCGATTGCCAGGTAGCCCCGGCAGCCAGCGGTCACATGGCCAAGGGCCAGCGTTTCGCCCGCCCTGATCAGGAGAGGCCGTAGAGCCGGCAGGCTGGCAATCGTAGCCCCGGCGAGCGCAATCACGGCATCTGCCTCGAATCGGAGGATCGGCCCAAGCAGCGTGAACTCGATCACCGCGGCTGCTGCCGCGTTGCCGACAGCGAGGTTCGCCAACTGGGCGGAAAGCATGTCGGCGGCGCCGCCGCTCGGGACGCCGGCGGTCCGTTGGCCCGGCCGGCCGAGATCCTGAATGGTCGTCATCAGGCCCGGCTCAACCACTGTGACCATCGGGGACCGGACGGCGTTGCGGGCCGGTGGCGTGCTGCTTGGCACCACCGGGGTTTCAGCCGTCGCGCAGAACTTCACCCGATCACCCACCGCAAGGGCGGCCGGTGGGTTGGCGGTTGGATCAAAAAGTGGGAACCCGGTGCGACCGATCAACTGCCAACCGCCCGGCGTGGCGAATGGATAGATTCCGGTCTGGCTTCCACCGATGCCAACTGAGCCGGCCGGAATGCGGCCGCGTGGGCTGGCCAGTCGGGGCGTGGCGAGGGCGGGCGGAAGTCCCGTCAGGTAGGGAAAGCCTGGGACGAATCCGATGGCCGTAACGAGGTAGTCGGGTTCGGTGTGCAACTGAATCAGCCGTTCGCGGCTGATTCCGTGATGGCGGCAGACGGCTGCAAGGTCGGGGCCGTCATCGCCGCCGTAGCAGACCGGGATGTCGTGACAGGTGGCCGCCGGAGCAGGAGTCGCAGAGGCAGCGGCCACCAGTTTGCGGAGTGAGGCCAGCAGGCCATCAAGGCTGTCCGTCAGCAGCGGGTTGTAGACCACCGTGACCCGATCGGGCGAGGGGACAATATCGGTGATCCCCTCGAGGCCGTCCGCTTCAATCACTTTTGCAATCAGCCGCAGCCAGTCGAGCAGCCTGCTGCCAGGACCGATCTGATTCGCATGGATCACCACGGCGGTATCACCGAGCGGTTCGACCAACGACCAGGTCTGCAACGTCGCTTCATGTGCTTCGCGCGTTCGTGGGCAAATTTCCACGGCGGTGTCAGCTGGCGTTGGGGGCGGCCGGATCGTCTGGCTTGGTGTCAGCCGGTGGGTCATCGAGCATCTTGGCAAAGTTGAACTCGTCGGCACCGAAGCCGTGCTTCAGTGAAAAGCCACCATCATCGTCCGCTGCAGGGGCAGCCGGTTTTGGTGTCGCCTTGGGGCGTTCGGTCGGCGTGCCCTGGGGGCGGGCCCGCAGCTTGGACGAAACCTCGGCAAGCCACTCATCACTCGGGAACTGGTAGGGCCGGAACTTCTCCAGTGTTCCGGTTTCTTCCTGGACGTAGAGGGCCCGCTGCTCACCCAGCCGTCCGGCGACCGGGCTCTCGACCAGCTGGCTCGAGTCGGTGCCGCTCATCTGGAAGAGTACCCGCAGCTCAAACTCCTTCAGGGTGCCCCGCTCAAACGTCCGCTGCAGGTTCGTCAGCGAGTCGCACCAGACGATGGCATGGATGCCGACGGTCGGGCCGTCCTTGAGAATGGTGACGAGGTTCTGGGCCGGCGTGGCCGCCTGGTCCCCTGACATTGAAAAGCCGAAGTCATTTTCATTGCGCCGCATGTCGCGGAACCGGCCCAGGTCACGGATGACCACGAAGACACTCTCGGCATCCAGGATCTGTCCGTCCAGCCGCCGCTGGACTTCGGCCGCAAGGTCGGCGCAGGCCTCCGGCACCCCGAGACGACTGACCACCTCGAACTCATGGGGCAGAAACTCCGTCAGGCGGCTGAGCATGGTTTCGGGATGCTCTTCGGCGATTGCCGGCTCAAACAGGACGAAGCGGGCCGCGCGGCCGACTGTGCCCCCGGGGGGTGGGTCGCTGCCGGCAGCGCCAGAATTCTGGTCGCCAGGTCCTCTCGCTGGCCCACGATCAACAGGTTGGTCCCACCCTGCCGGCGGAACGCGGCAACGGTTGGATCCTTGATGGCAATGGCGTCACCCAGCCAGGCCTGCGGGGTAAGTGGGGCCGCCCCCTGAAGCGTGCCGCTGTCGAGCAGTTCGGCCAGCATCCGGTTGGCGGCCGGATCGGCCGCCTCGTTGCCGTCGAAGACCAGGCGGGGGAGGGCGGGAATGTCGGTGCGTGAATCGGCCAGCGCCCGGAGTTTTCCGAGGTACCGCTCCCGCCGCTCTTCCCCGAGCCAGACGACTTGGAAGGGGTTGTTGCCTTCGGGCATGCCGTTGGCATCGTTGTAGATCGCCTCACCGGGCCGGGTCAGCAGCCGGGCGGCGGTGTTGTCTTCGCTGAGGATCAGGCTGCTGTCGGCCTCGTTGCACTGGAGCGCCACCCGGACGGCCATCTGACCCATGGTCGCCCGGGGCAGGCTGTAGGAGCCACCGAGGGTCTGGGATCCGAGCAGCACATGCATGCCGAAGGCCCGGCCCTGGCGGACCAGCCGGTCGAGCACCAGCGAGCAGTCCTGGGCAAGCTTGTCATCTTCGACGAAGAGTTCCTGAAACTCATCGATGATGAGCATGACCCGGGGCATCGGATCGGGGTGGCCGCTGGCCCGGTAGCCGGCCAGATCCTGCACCGAGAGTTGGCGGAACAGATCACCGCGGCGTTTCAGTTCCCGGTCAAGTTGTTGCAGCACCGACAGGCCGAACTCCCGTTCGCTTTCGATGGCTATAACCCGGGCATGCGGCAGCCGGTAATGGTCGTAGAGTTTGAACTCAACGCCCTTCTTGAAGTCGATGAGATAGAACTGAATTTCATTGGGGCTGTAGATGAGCGCCAGGTTTGTGATCAGGGCGTGCATCATGGTCGACTTGCCGGAGCCGGTCTTGCCCGCGATCAGCATGTGCTGACTGGTCCCCTTGCCCAGCCGCATGGAGAGCGTTTTCTTTGCGCCGGCGGGGCCAAGCGGTACCACGATCTCCTTTGCCGTATCGCCGGTCCACCATTTGTCCTCAGGTGGGGCGACCCGGTCGAAGGGCACCTCGACCCGTTTGGCCGCCACGGCTGCTTTGCCGACCCGTTGGACAATCTGGGTGAAGATCTGGTCGTTGGGAGACTTTTCGGCGGCGAGTGGCCACCGGGAAAATTCCGGGTCGACCCAGGTGAATTTTCCACCCTTGAGCGTCACCGCCGTGGTGTGGGTGTCGAAGTCGCTGAGGCTGAAGTTTGACGGCAGTTGGGCCGTGGTGTCGAGCGAGACGATCGGGTAGACGCCGCAACGGGCCCCCGAGGCGGCGATGCTGGCCAGGCGCCGCGCAGCGGTCTCGGTGAAGTTGGCCGGGAAATTGGCCACCACGACAAACCGATAGGGCTCGGGCACCTCGGCCTCAGCGTTGTAGGCGCCGATCGAGCTGTACTCATTCCGGAGGTACTTCTGGATCACCAGTTCCATCTGCTCGGTCACGTCGGCCAACCGCTGCTCGATCTGCGTCGGTTCGGTCCAGATGCGGCTGGTCACCAGCAGTTCGTCATGGTCGGCAAGGTGCATGAAGCCAGCGAACTGTTTGCCCAGCCCCAGCGGGTCGATGATCGTGAACCGGCTCTGGCCCGGAGGCAGGCCCGCCGCGATCCGCAGCATCAGGGCCTGGATCATGTCTGAGGCAATCTCCTTCTGATCGGGCGATGTGCGGATGACCAGGCCCGCCGCGTCGGGAAAGGGCGTGAACGCGGGCTGCTGCCAACTGGCGGGCCCGAAGCAGTTGAGTTCCTCGTGTGGTGATATCCCGCCCGGGATGCCGGCCATCGAGAGACTCAGCCTGCCAAACCGCAGGCCTGGTGGGCTGATATTGGGCAGATCGGCCGAGCCGTCGGCGAGCGATTCCCAGGGCTGGAAGGCATCCGCGTCGATCGCCTCGACCGCGGCGTAGACCGCTGCCGTCGTTTCCCGAGCTGACCGCCAGGCGGCGGTCATGGCGGCCCAGCGTTCGTCCCGCTGGTGTTGAATCGTCGCCTGCTGCTCTTCCCGTCGGCCCGTGAGGGTGGCGATCTTGTCGTCCCGCTCACGCGCGGCTGCTGTGATCTTGGCGGGATAGGTTTCCTCGAGGGCCTGTCGGCCCCGCTGCTTCTTCGTTTCCAATGCCGCAAGCTTGCTCTGGTATTGCGTCTCGAGGTCCGACAGGGCTTTGTCCCGGCTGGAGACAGCTGCGCTGCCAGCGGTGCTGACGAGATCGTCGCGTTTTCGGCCGCCGGTCACAAACTCGTTATCAAGCTTGGCGAACTGGCGATCGAGTTTTTTCGCAACGGCCGCCCGACAGGCCTGCACGCAACGCGCCAACCGGGCTCGGTTGGCGGCCAACTCGGCGATCAGGTCAGCTGCTTCTCGGCGGGCCTGGCCAGCCTTCTGCCGCTGCCAGACAAGCCCACCACCGATGCCCAGCACCAAGGGGACCAGGCCGGCAGCGATAGCCGCCAGCGGGTTTGACATGCCGGCCAGCCCCGCGGGTGAGCCGAAGGCAACGGCCGTCGCAGCGACGATCGCCAGGAGGATTGGCACGATGAACACCACCGCGGCGACACCGTCGCCAAAAGCCCAGCGGCCACTGGGGAGCCGGCGGATTTGTCGCGCCTCGGCGGTTACGGAGTCGGCCAGCTCTTGAAAATAACTGAAAAGCTCCTTGCCGGTTGGCAGGGGAGGCTCGTCCGGCATCCCGGCCGCCGTGTCAACTACAGCCGTCGGCCCGGTGGTTGCCGGCCCGTCTTCCGCCGCCTCATCGGTCGCCTCGGCAGCGGCCGAGAGGTCAGGCGTGCGCGATGCATCGATCAACGGGGCGGCGACGCCCCAACGGGTGAGCGTCTGCCGGGTCTTTTCGACCGCTTGCTCGACCTTCTCGACCGTCTGGCCAAGCGAATCCGAGGCCCGGTTTGCCGCCTTTTCGGCATCCTCCCGCTGCTGCTGGTGATGTTCCTTGAGCGAGATCTCCTCGTACTGCAGATCGTCTTTGCGTTCTTCCTCGCCCTCCTTCCACTCACGGATGATCTTGGCGTTGAGCCTGTCACGCTTATCGTCGAGGGCCCGCTGCTCGGCTTCAATCTGCCCATCGAGCCGGGCGGCGTCCTTGGCAAAGTCGGCCTGGAAGGCAGCCGTCTGCTGGTCGCACTGCTGCTGAATGGTCTGGATGGCCGCTGCGGCCTTGGTTTCGAGTTTTTTCCTCGCAGCGTCGAACGCCGAGTTGATTTCGGTTTCGGCCGCGACTCGGGCGGCGGCCTCACGGCGAAGGATGGTCAGCTGCTCACGGAGTACGTCGCGGTCATAGCAGGACCGATCGGCCGTGGGAGTGATTTCGGGGGTGGTGTCGTTGGTTGAATGGAGAGCCATGGTGATTGGGCAAACGCGGTCGATTCACCGGCGATGCAGACGAGTGGAGAGAAGGCTAGAAGGTGGTCTGGTCGCCGACATCCCGTTCGGCACGGTCGAGGACCTCGGCCAGGCGACCGATGGCTTCGAGGGTCTGTTTCACCTCGGGAGTCAGAGGGATGAGAAAATCCTCATGGAACTGCTTGGCGGTCGAGTCGTTCCAGGTGTCGCCCGCCTGTTCCCATTTGATCCCCAGGTGCTTCAGCGACAGGGCCAGTTTGGCTGCTCCGCTGGACAGGTCACAGGCACTCATGCGTCATCTATCTCCGGGGCCACGGCCTCCTCCTCGGACTCATCGAGTTGACGGGTGACGGCTGGGGACTCCCCCGACCCACCGCCGGCCCGGCCCTGCGGGCCGGTGACCGTGCGATAGTCGTCGAGTGCCTTGATCTTGCGGTCAATTGCGGCAATCGCCCGCGGACACTCGACATCGAGCACCTCCCGAAATCGCACCAGCCGCACGCAGGCCTCCCGGAACTGCTGGAGCACCACCGGAGTCCAGCGGCGGACCAGTTCGGCCTTTTCCTCCGCCTGGGCCAGCCGTTTGCGGGCCTTTTCGAGGGCCTTCTTTTCTTCGATGCACGACGGTGTGTTGTCACCAACCTTTTTGTAGGCCCGGCAATACTCAAGGTCTTTGATTGCCTGATTGACTGCTTCGGCCGCCCGGCGAATCTCCGCCTTCCAGTAACCGGCCCGGTCGACCGTGATGAAGTCGATGCCTCGCTGCCCCTCGATTTCGACGTCGGCCACCGCCTGCCCCGACTCATGGGCGTAAGCGATCAGGGCTGCCCTGAAAAAGGCCAGCGTATCGACCGATTTGACGTCTGCCTGGGTGGACATCGCTGTCGCAGGGCTCCGGGACGGTGGCTGTTAGCGTTGCTGCTGGTATTCCTCGACCCGCTCCGCCTTGCGGATCAGATAGGGGACGTATTCACCGGTTGACTCAACGAACCGGGCGAAGGTGGTCAGTTGCTGCTCGAAGTCTTCGGCGAACTTCTGGTGTTCCTGATCCCGCCAGGTCGATGACAGGGCCTGCAACTGCCGCTGGACCGTCTGCATTTGTGCCATCACCTCGGTGCTGAAGTGCCGCAGCCGCGATGCGAAGCGTCGCAGTTCCTGCGGATCGACTATTGCCTGTCCCATTGGTCTCTCCTGTTGACGGCGAACCGTGCGACCGGGCGGACCCGGTTTGGAAGATCATCTCCGAATAACTTCCCTCCCTGCTATCCTAACGGGTGGAGGGATGCCGCGGGAACCTGTGGCCTTGCCCGCTGCCGGCGGCAGGGCATCGGTGCCCGGCCCGATGCGGCCATCCCATCGCCGTTTTTTGCCCGAAACCCCCCAACAGTGAGCATCAGCCGATGAGCCAGCAGACCACCGAACAGCCCCCCGCCGGGCACCGTCCAGCCGCCGCCCGGCCCGGCAGCGTGGCCGGAGACGACGCCGTCTCGGTCGAGCCGACGATTGGCTGGCACTGCACGCATACGTTTTACCGCTTCGATCGGGCCTTTCTGGTTGGGCTGTCGACGGCTGACCACGAGGCCGGGCTGGCCGCCTTCCGCGAGATTCTCGACGGTGATGCCGATCAGCCGCTGCGGCTACAGAAGTGGATAGTGCCGGGGCACAAGGCAGACTTCGGCCTGATGGCGCTCGACCCATCGCCACACAAGGTCGATGCCGTCCACCAGCGGCTGCTGGCTAGCCCGCTGGGACCGGCGATCGTGCCGACCTATTCGTTCGTCGGCCTCACTGAGGTGAGCGAATACCTGCCAACAGTCGAGCAATTTGCCGCCAAGCTCATCAAACACGGCGAAGACCCGGAGAGCCCAAGCTACAAGGCCAAGGTGCAGGGCTACGCCGCCCGGGAGCCGATGATGCACAAGGCCCGGCTCGAGCCCGACTTCCCGGCCTGGCCCTGTGCCTGCTTCTATCCAATGAACAAGAAACGCAAGGTCGGTGAGAACTGGTTCACCCTGCCGTTCTCGGAGCGGAGCCGGCTGATGGCCGAGCACGGGGCCAGCGGCATGAAGTTTGGCGGCAAGGTCAGTCAGCTGATCACCGTCTCGGTCGGGCTTGACGACTGGGAGTGGGGCGTGACGCTCTGGGCCCGCCGGCCCGAGTTTCTCAAGGAGATCGTCTACACGATGCGGTTCGACGAGGCGAGCGCCCGCTACGCTGAATTTGGTCCCTTCTACACCGGCTATATTGCCACGGCCGATCAGATCCTGCGGCATTGCCGGCTGGTGGGGTAGGCGGTGTCACGGTTTTTTTGGCTGGCCGGACGCGGCGGAGAAGATCAGCTCAACCGCGGTACCCCGTGGCGGGATGCGGTCGGCAAATGCCTCGAACAGTAACGCCTCATTGGCCTGTGAACTGGCGATGGGCAGATCGAGCATGGCGGTGGGGAAATTCGAGACGCAGACCAGATCTCCGCCATCGGCCTGGTAGTACTCGATCCCACTGGACGGGTCCTTCCAGAACTGGCTGCCGGCGAACACCCAGTTGCAGTCGAGTTGTTTGCCCGTACGGCTGTCCCGCACCCACTGCTGAGCGGGCACGCGGTGCGGGCCCGTGGCGTCCTGCCAGCAGACCTCGATTGCCACGGCCGGACCGGTTGCCGGCGTGTATTCCTCGGCGAATGAGGCTGGCCTGCCCGGCTCGAGGCCAATCGCGAGCAGCGCCGTATGGACCAGCCGGGCTGGGGCATCGACGACCACGACCGACTCGTGTTCTTTGGTTTTCCGGGGACAGGCGAAGAACTCGATCGGCCCATCGGCGAGGGCGATGCGGCCTCCGACAATCACCTGCTTGCCCGGCAGGTCGATCCAGACCGAGGCGTCAGCTGCGAGTCGCTGGAGGTCGGGGTGCCGGTCACCGGCAGCGGGCTCGCCGGCAAGGACTGGCTGCGAAAGCATGCTGGCAGCAACGAGGCAGCTGAATGCCCGCGCGGCACTGGGGTGGCGGATAACGGGCGGCATGGCATTCCCCCGGGAAGGCGGTGATGGACAACGGATGGGCGCGTGCTGATTCGACGGCTGGTATAGTCGGGGCGACCCTGGGGCCGACAGCCGACATCGTACGGTTTTCCGGCCGGTCTGGGATGGCTGCCCTCTGGGGGCTGCGGGTTGCGGAGCATCAGCGGAGCGAGGAGACGTCCGATGACGGGTGTGAAACAGAACAAACGTCCGAAGCGAGAAGCCGGAGCCGTCAACGGCAGCCTGCCGACGGCGGCGAAGGCCTCAGCCAACGGCACGGCCGCCGCCGCGATGGCCCCAGCCGACAACCACCGGCAGCCGGGGTCTGCGGCTCAATCAGCGACCCGGCCACAGCGGCTGGCGGCCGGGCGACGGTTGACCAAGAAGCGACTCGGCGAACAACTCGACCAGGCTGCCGCCCGCTGCCAGGGACGGCCCCTGGCCCAGCGGATCAGGCGGCTGAGCCGGCTGCTGACCGGTAAGCCCTGTGATCAGCGAAGGCTGCGGCAGAGCAATGTCCTGCTGGCCGAGTGCCTCGACGCGGCGAGCCAGGTGGCCGACGGACCCGATCGCTGGGCAGCCTGCGAAGCGGTTGCGTGGGGGGTTGCCTGGCTGGTTCGGAAACGAAAGGCCGATGCCACCGCCGGCGGTCTGCTTGAGCGGCTGGTGAGGCTGGCTGGTCCGGCTGCGGGCAGCGGAGCGGGAGATTTCCGGCTGGCTGCTCCGTTCGCGGTCACACTGGCGGGCCTTTTCGATGATGTCGAGGGCTGCCGGGCACTGGGGGCGGTGGTGCGGGATGAGCTTGAACAGGACATTGCCGCCACCGTCGGTGCGAACGGCGGGCTGCGATGCAGCACTGCAGAGGAGATGCTCGACACGGTCTGTGGCTGGCTGCGGTGCCGCGAAGTGATCGCTGCAACCGGTGGCTCGCCCCTGCCCAAGGCCGCTCTCAACGCCCTTGACCAGGCGGTCACCGCTGCGGTGCGGTTGCTGGGCCGGCGCGGGTGTCCCGCGGTGGCAGGCATGGCCGAGTCGGGTGTGATGGTTGCGCCGCTCCTCCGAGCGGCGCAGCGGGGCCGGCGGAAGCTGGCGGCGACCGTTACGGCGGTCACCGAGGGGCGCGACCTGACGGGCGACCGTCGTTGGAGCCAAAAGGGGTTGCTGGCGGGATCGTTTTACGACCAGGAGGCGGCGGTTGCCGTGCTCCGCAGCGGCTGGACCCGGGATGCCGTCCGGGTGCTCGTCACCTATCAAACCGATGTGCCTGTACTTGAGATTGCCGTCGGCAGTCGGCTGGTTGTCGCGGGCCCCTGGGAGCAGGCAGTCGACCGTGAAGGCAGCCGGCTCCCCTTGGTGAGCGGCTGGAGGGCGAGCCGTTGGGAAGCCAACGACGAGGCGGTCTATTTTGAGCTGGTGGCCGACCTCGCCACTGGCCTGCGGCTGGAACGGGCGGTGCTTGTTTTGACCGAGGACAACATTGTCATGCTGGGCGACGCCATCGTCCTGCCGACCGCCGGCTATGGTGATGAGCCAGCGGAACTTGGAAAGCCGCTCAGCTTCCAGTCGACGCTCATGCTGCCGCCGACGATCGGCGTTGAGGCCTGTGAGGAGACCACCGAGATCTTCGGCTGTGACCTCAAACCAAGGTTTCTGGCCCTGCCTCTCGGCCTGTCGGAGTGGCGTCAAGGGGAACGCGGGGGCCGCAGTAGCCTGGTCGCCGATGGGCAACGGCTGATCCTCAGCCAGACCAGTTCGGTCAGCCGGCTCTATGCTCCGCTCTGGCTCGATCTTGACGCCCGGCGGCTCAAGCTGCTTCGCGGGCAGCCGGACGAATCCCAGCGGACCTGGCGGCAGCTGACCGTGGCCGACACCCGGGAACGGCTTGCTAACGACCAGGCAGTTGGGTATCGGGTGCAGGCGGTGCGAGACCAGTGGCTCATCTACCGCACCCTCGATGAATCCCGTAATCGGACCCTGCTAGGCTGTAACCTGTCGTGCGAATTTTTTGCCGGTCGCTTCGGTACCGATGGTGAGGCGGTCCGGTCGATGGAGGTATTCAACGAGCATGACGCCAGCTGAGCACGACTTGGCGGCATCTGGCGAGGCCTCGCCGGGAACAGAGGCCCGCTGCCGCGACAACCTGCAGGCGGTCAAAGACCGGGTAACTGCCGCCTGCTGCCAGGCGGGCCGCGGGGCCGACACGGTTCGCGTCATTGGGGTTACCAAATACGTCGGCTTGTCCCTGACTCGGGCGGTGCTGGCAGCCGGCTGCCGTGACCTTGGTGAGAGCCGTCCCCAGGCCCTCTGGGAAAAGGCTGCCGCGCTCGACGACGAACCGTTGCCGCCGCGCTGGCATCTGATCGGTCACCTCCAGCGAAACAAGGCTGCCAGGACCCTGGCTGTCCGGCCACTCATTCACACGGTCGATAGCGAGCGTCTAGCTGCGGCCCTTAGCCGCGAGGCGGTGGCCAGTGGCAACGAGGGTGAACTGCTCATCGAGGTCAACCTGTCAGGTGACGCCACCCGCAGCGGCGTGCAGCCGGCAGCGGCGGCGGAACTGATCACCGCGGTGTGTGGACTGCCGGGCCTGCTGCTACGGGGCCTCATGGGGATGGCGAGTCATCCCGAGGCGGGCCGTGACCCCCGGCAGGAATTTGCCAGCCTGCGGGAGTTACGTGATCAGCTTGTTGGTCGCTTTCCTGCAGCGGGCGGCCTGCCTGAACTGTCGATGGGCATGAGCGGCGACTTTGAGGCCGCCATCCTCGAGGGTAGCACCATGGTACGGATCGGCTCAGCGCTGTTTGAAGGGCTTATGTGAGCGGTCGTGGCAATCCTGACACCACGACTTTGGTAGCGCCGCCCACCACACTGCCAACCGGCGGCCGGATGCCGCCCGTGAGCGCCAGCAGAACGTCACAAACCTTGGCTTTGCGGCCTTCCGCCCAAGGAAAGTCGGGCAGGAGGCCCGAGCTTTCCGTGAAGTCAGTCGTCGAAACGAACCTCGAGGATCTCAAACTTCATCGTGCCGGCCGGTACGTCGATTTCAACCTTCTGGCCGACCTTGCTGCCCATCAGCCCCTGCGCCAATGGACTGGCAACGTTGATCTTGCCGGCATCGTAATCTTCCTCGCCGGCACCGACGAGCACGAAGGTCTCTTCGTCACCAAAATCAAGGTCCTTTACGATCACCGTCGATCCAAAGACAACCTCGTCGCCCGCCTCTTTGGGCCGCTCGACAATCACCGCCCGGGCCAGCTTGTCGCGGAGCAGGTTGATCTTGGCCTGGAGCATGCCCTGGCTCTCACGGGCACCGTGATACTCGGCGTTTTCGCTCAGGTCACCCTCGCTGCGGGCCTCGGCGATCCGCTTGGTGATCTTGGGCATTTCTTCCTGTTCAAGCAGGTCAGCCTCAGCCTTCAGCTTGTCGTAGCCAACCTTTGTCATCGGGATGCGATCAGACATGCAATTTCCTCTTCTTGCAGATCACAGGGGATAGCGGGCGGTTGCACCGGGTGGAATCACCACGGCTTCAGGCGGCCTGGTCCGGGTCGTAGAGTAGCCGGCCGCAGCTGCGGCACATCACGGCGTTTGCCAGCAGGAGCTGGGAAATCTGTTTGCCCGTGAGCTGTTGATGGCAGCCGCCGCAGCAGCCGCTATCGACGGTCGCCATGCCGTCCTCGCCCTTGTGCTTGACGACTCGTTGGTAAAGCTCGCGGAGCTCATCAGTGAGATCGGCCTCGGCCTCCTGCAGTTGGGCGGTAACCCGGGCGACCTCCTGCTCAAGCTGATCGGTTTCTGCAGTCACCTGTCGCTTGAGGCCAGTGAGCTTTTCGGTTGCCTGCTTGACCTGCTGCTCGGCTGCCGGCTGCCGGCTGCGAACCTCGTCTACCCTTTCCAATGATTCGAGGATTTCATCCTCGAGCACCTTGATCGCCATCTTGTCGGCTTCGATCTGCTCACCGAGCAGCTGGTATTCCTTGTTGGTCTTGGCGGTGTTCCGCTTGGCTTCAAGGTCGCTGATCTTGCCCTCGGCCGTCCGCAGCTGCAGCTGCTTCGTGTCGACCAGCTTCTGGGTGTGCCGCAGCCCGTCGGCAAGCTCGTCGCGAGCCGCCTCGGCGGCAGTGAGGCGGCCGGTGCCGGCAACGATCTGGCGGGGGCCCGCAGCCAGCCGGCCGCGCAGGTCGGCTAGCTGTTGCTGGATGCGATGCAGGGTGCGAACAATAGTGGCAGCAGTGGCAACGGCCATGAAAATCCTCCGGGATTTCTCCAGCCTACCACAAGCACGTTACCGCCGAAATCATTCCGGCACTTTCGCAGGCATACCTGCCGGGGCAGCGGGCCGCGGGAGTGCCCCGCGGCCCGGCTGTCCGTCAGCCAGTGGCGTTACCGAGAAAATTCTCGAGCTGCTTAGACCGCACCGGGTGCTGTAGTTTTTTGACCGCCTTGGCCTCGATCTGGCGGACCCGTTCACGGGTGACTCGGAAGATCCGGCCGACCTCTTCGAGGGTATAGGTGTAGCCGTCGGTGAGTCCGTACCGCAGCCGAATGATCTCCCGCTCGCGGTAGGTCAGGGTCTTCAGCAGCGAGTCGAGCTTGTCCCGCAGCAGGCCGTGAGTCGTCGACTCGGTCGGGCTCGACGCGCCCAGGTCTTCAACCAGTTCGCTGAAGCTGGCGTCGTCACTCTCCCCGATCGGCCGGTCGAGGCTCATCGGCTGCCGGCCCATGTCGAGCACCCGGCGGGCATCCTCCAGGCCGACCTCGGCGGCATCGGCAATTTCCTCTGGGGTCGGCTCGCGGCCGAGTTCGTGCAGCAGCTTCTTGGCGGTAGCCCGCAGTTTTGTCAGGAGGTCGATCATGTGGACCGGAATCCGAATCGTCCGGGCCTGGTCAGCGATTGCCCGGGTGATCGCCTGCCGAATCCACCAGGTGGCGTAGGTCGAAAACTTGAAGCCACGGCGATACTCATACTTGTCGACCGCCCGCATCAGCCCCGTGTTGCCCTCCTGGATCAGGTCGAGGAACGACAGCCCCCGGTTGCGATACTTCTTGGCAATCGACACCACCAGCCGTAGGTTGGCTGCCGACAGGTTCCGCTTGGCGGCCTCGTACTCGGTCTTCAGCTTGTCGAGTGACGCCACCCGATTGCGGAGTGATCGTGGGCTTTCCTGGGTCGAAAGCATCAGGTCCCGCAGTTCCTTTCGCATGTCGGCCCGGTCGTCACAGGAGAGTTCCCCTGCTGTCATCCGCCGCAGGTCTGCCTGCAGCCGATCCATTCGGTCCGACATGCCGCCCAACAGTTTCATCAGCGGCTGGACGCGGCGGGTCCGCAGGCTCAGCTCCTCGACCAGGGTCAGGGTCTTGCCGCGGGTGCGGCGAAACCGTCGGCGGGCCTCCCGGGCGGCAGCCGGATCGGTCCGCGTGCTGATCAGCAGTTTGAAATCGGCCAGGCTCTGGGCCATCAGCCGATCGAGCGTGGCCAGGTTGTGCGGCATCCGCGCCGAGATCTGCTCTTTCGTCAGCCGCTCCGTCAGCGAAACCTTGATTGTCCGATCGAACGGCAGCCGGCCCTCATGAACACGCCGCAGGGTTTCGACGGTCGACTGCATGGCAAAGCCGCAGCCGAGAATGGCCCGGCGGAACCGTTTGCGGGTGACCTCGATCCGCTTGGCCAGAGAGATTTCCTCCTCCCGAGTGAGCAGTGGGATTTCCGCCATCTGGGCCAGATACATCCGGATCGGATCGTTGGCGGCATTCGAGGGCGGCGTGGTGATCGCCTCGTCCCGTTTCGGCTTGGCAGCCTTGACCCGCGGGGCCGCCGGCAGGATGGCGGCGAGTTCGTCAGCCGGACTGGCGGCAGGCTCCTCAGGCATTTGTTCGACCAATTCGATCCCCCGGTCATCGAGGGCCACGAGCAGGGCGTCGATCTTCTCCGGGTCGACCGCCTCGTCCGGCAGGTAGGCATTGATCTGATCAAAGGTCAGATAGCCACTTCGCTGCCCGGCTTCGATCAGTCCCCGCAGGTCGGCGTCGTGCAGGTGATTGAGGCCGGCGACTGCCGCCAAGGGGATGGCTTCAGGCAGGCTTTCGGCTGAGGATTCTGGAGGCTGGTTATCGTTCGTATTCATCGGCTGGTTCTCCTTCACCAGCGTACCACTACTGGCACGCCTTCTCCGGACGTCACTCGCACACCACCCCCCAGAACATCAGCCGGCCGCATTGCGGACGAATGAGATTCTGATTGCAGCGACGAGCCGGGCATCTTCACCCCTCCTTGGGATCAGTCATGCCCTGAGCAGCCCGCCGCGCGGCGACGAGTTGCTCGAGGATTGCTGCCTCGTCGTCCGGCTGGAGCGGCGAGGTCTTGAGTGTTCGCAGGTTCTGCCGGGCGGTCCGATCCGCCCGACGACGTGTGATCGCCGCATCAAGGTGATGCACGCGGTCGATTTGATCAAGATGAGTCTGTTCCCGGGTCGATTCGTCGAGCTGGACGAGCAGTCCGTGCAGCCGCGGATCGGTCAGTTCCAGCAGCAGTGATGCCAGTGTCGGCTTGCGGCCGGCGGCCTGCAGCGCGACTGCGGCAGCCAGCACCAGCCGGGCGACCTCGGTCTCGAGTTCGATGTCTAAAACCTGCAGGAGCAACGGGCCGATCGCTTCTGGGGCGGCCACGATTGCCTCGAGCAGTTCTCGGTCCCAGGCGGGCAGGGAACGGGCGTCGATTGCCTCATCCTCCCCCTGGGCCAGGGTCGCGTTGTTGCTGGAGCGGGCCCGGGCCAGTTCGGCCAACCGGGCCTGCAGGGCCTCGCGGGAAAGGCCGAACCGGCGGGAGAGCCGGCCGAGCAGCTGATCCTCCCGCAGCTGCCGCTGTGACGGCGGCAGTGGTGACCGGGGGGAGACCGCCGCCATCACGCTCAGAACGCCCTCCACCGCCGTCAGGGCGATCTCGTCAGAAGCGTCGGCAGGCAGGCTGTCAACAACCCGCTGCATCCGGTAGTCGAGAGGGTCGACCGCGGTGCTCAGGAGGGCCTCGAAGGCGTCGCTGCCTTCGTTCAGACAGAAGTCACAGGGGTCGACATCACTGGGCAGGCTGGCAATCCGGACATCGATCGGCTCGGCCAGCAGCACCTCAAGCACCTCATCGGCCCGGCGGCGGCCGGCATCGTCGCCGTCGAGAACCACCACGATGCGGTCGGCGTACCGACGGAGCAGCCGGGCATGCCGTTGGCCGAGTGCCGTTCCGAGCACGGCGACAACATCCCCGACGCCGGCCTGCCGGGCGGCAAGGCAGTCGGTGTAGCCTTCCACGACGATGGCCCTTCGGGACCGGCTCATTGTTTCGCGGGCCGTCTCAAGACCGTAGAGCATCGACTGCTTGGAAAAGATCGGGGTCTCGGGTGAGTTGATGTACTTCGCAGCATCGGGGGGACTGCCGGGCAACACCCGGCCACCGAAGGCGACATGCCGCCCCTGGGGATCACGGATGGGAAACATCACCCGACCGCGGAAGCGGTCGTAGTGCCCCGACCGGTCCTGCCGCGGAACCGCCAGCCCGGCCTGCTCGAGCTTGCTAGTGGCAACGCCAGCGGCCTGCGCCTGCCGCAGCAGCCAGTCCCACTCGTCGGGTACGAAGCCCAGCCCGTGAGCTGCGACGGTCTCGGCGGTCAGGCCGCGGTCAGCGAGATAGGCCCGGGCCTTTGCGGCCAACGGAGAGGACTGCAGGCATTCGCTGAACCGGGCCGCAGCCCAGGCAACCGTCTCGAACAGCGGCCGTTTGACGTCGCCGCCGGGACCACGGCTTTTGGGCAGGTCAATCCCGGCGCGTTCAGCCAGTTGCTCAAGCGCCTCGCGGAACTCAAGCCGCTCCATCCGCATGAGAAAGCTGAAGGCATCACCCCCGATGTTGCAGACCCAGCAGCGGAAGGTCTGCCGTTCCGGGTTGATCTGCAGGCTCGGCCGCGAATCGTCATGCCAGGGGCAGAGGCCGGTGAGGTTGCGACCATTTCGCCGCAGCGAGATGTAGCTTCCGATCAGATCGACGATATCAATCGCCTCACGGACCCGCTCCTTCGTGTCATCGCCGCCGAGCGGTCCCGCTTCGTGGCGGGGAGTCGGGCCCTGCGAGATGTCGGCGGAAGCAGCCATCGGCACCATCACAATGAATTCGGAAGCAGCCTGACAAACACCGAAGCTGCGGCGGTCGGTCACGGTGATCGTGTCCGACCCCATTCGTTCTAACCCCCGGGGCCCGGCCGACAAACCCGACTTTCAGCCCGAATTTTTCCCGGCCATGGAAATGCCTCCGGCCCGGAAGCTGCGTGGGCTGCGGAGGGTGGGCTGCGGCGGAGCCGCCTTTTCGGGCGTCGAGCAGGCCATCTCAGCTCAACAGCCTGCCGACGCTCTCCAGCAGCCGATCCATCGCGAACGGCTTGCGGATGTAGTCATCGACCCCGAGCATCTCAGCATAGGCCTTGTGCCGGCTGCCCTCGTTGGCGGTCACCATAATGATCCGCAGCGGCGTCTGCAGGCTCCGGCGAAGCCGCTCCAGGACCAGAAATCCGCTCCGCTTGGGCATCATCATGTCGAGGACGACCAGATCGGGCAGTTCCTTCTCGGCCAGGGCCACGCCTTGGTTCCCGTCGCGGGCGATCAGCACCGTGTAGCCCTTGGACTCGAGGACGGTCCGCATCGACTCAATGATTTCAGCATCGTCATCGACCAGCAGAATCCGCTTGTCAGCGGCGGCGGCAGATTTACTTCGGGTCGCTTTTTTTGCGCGTTTGGCAGGGGGCATCTCAGGACCGGCGGGGCGGTGGGGAGGAGGAACGGGCGTGCGGTGGCTTGTGCCACCGGGCGTAGCATAGCAGACCGGGGCCGCTGCTTTCCGGCCGGCCGATCAACGATCAGCAGGAGTCCGCGAGGGGTGCGTCTGGGCCGGTCCGAGGGCGGGTGTGGTCTCCCGGCCCAGCACGATCGCCACGCCCAGCACGCCGATCGCCGCGCCGAAGCAGGCGTCGCTGGGGTAGTGGGCCGACGAGGCGATCCGTTGCAGGCAGGCACTCATCGCCAGCAGCAGAAAAAACCAGCGGCCCCGCGGATATTTCCAGATCAGGATGCCAGCCAGAGCTGCCGCCGTGGCCGAATGGCCGGAGGGAAAACTGTGCAAGTCACTGCCGCCACCCCCCCCCTCGGCCAGCAGCCCCCGGCCAAAGGTATCGAACACGCTCGCTGCCCGGGAAAGGTCGGCGGCTCGTGGCCGGACGCGGTCGACCAGTTGTTTCAGCAGCAGGACTGTCAACGGACCTGCTAGGAGGCCGCCGAGCATCCGGGCGGCATACCGCCGGTCGGCGGTCGGCTGATAGGTGGGCCAGCGGATGGCCGGCCAGGTGAGGGCTGGAAACCGAAGAGAGCCGTCGAGTGCAAACACTCCCAGCATGATGACCGCCACGCCGATGCCATGCCCAAAGACCTCGGCAAAGTTCAGAAAGCGACTCACCTCCTTCGGCAGGTCGTGGCCGCGGAACCACTCCGCAACCGGCAGATCGACTGCCAAGGCCAGCAGGCCGGCTACGGCAAGTCCCCCGGCGACCACAAGTCTTGTGAAGCCCCCAGAGCGGTTCATCGCTGTCGCGGTTGGTGTGCGGTCGAACGTCATGCTGTCTCGTTTCAAAGCCAGCGCCTAGCGGCATGAACGCCTCAAGCCGGTGGAATCGACAGTTTATCGTGCATTTTGATTCACTACGAAGGCACGAAGGACACGAAGTGAGCGGCAAGCGGCGAGCAGGCTCGGTAGCAAGTCCCAACGGAAAAGGAAGGCACTCAATTGATTGATCAAACGAGCCAATCCTTCCCAGGCGACAAGATACGAGCAGCCGTTCTCTCGCGCAGGGTGTGGGCAGCATGAGGAAGCTCGCAGCCCCTCAAGCCTTCGTGTCCGACGTGTCTTTGTGTCTTCGTGGTGAAAATCTCCATCATGAACCGGCCTGCCTAGAGGGCAGCATCCGGCCGCGAAGTCTGCCGCGCGGTGGTGCGGCTTGTCGAGCCGGCGCGACGTCAGGTCCAGAGCTTGCGGTCGAGCAGGCGATACTGGATCGCCTCGCTGAGGTGGCCGCAGCTGATCGGCTCGGCCCCTTCGAGGTCGGCAATCGTGCGGGCAACGCGGAGCACCTTGTCGTGGGCCCGGGCCGAGAGTCCCAGATCGGAAACGGCTGCCCGCAGTAACTCCACCGCCGGTCCGTCGAGCGGGCAACACTCACGGATCTGACGGCTGGTCAGCCGGGCATTGCACCGCGGCGGGGCGGGGGGCTGGCGACCGCCTCGGCTGGTCGTCTCATCGGTCGAGGACAGCTCGTCGGGGCCGCTGCCCAATCGGCCCTGCTGCACCTGCCGGGCAGCTAATACCCGCTCCCGCATTTCGGCGCTACCGGTGCCTGCCCGGCGGGCGGAAAGCTCGCGGAACGGAACGGCCGGCACCTCAAGGTGGATGTCGATCCGGTCGAGTAGCGGCCCCGAAATCTTGCTCATGTATTTCTCAACCTGCGGCGCGGTGCACTGGCAGTCGCGGCGGGGGTCGCCTCGATAGCCGCAGGGACAGGGGTTGAAGGCGGCCACCAGCATGAAGTCAGCAGGAAACCGGGTGGTCGATCGGGCCCGGCTGATGGTGACGGTGCCATCTTCAAGCGGCTGTCGCAGCACCTCGAGGGTCCGGCGATTGAATTCGGGCAGTTCGTCGAGGAACAACACGCCGTGGTGGGCCAGGCTGATTTCGCCCGGCATCGGTACTGAGCGGCCACCGACCAGCCCCGCTTCCGAAATCGTGTGGTGCGGGGCGCGGAAGGGCCTGGTCGCCAACAGCGGCTGCCCCGCCGACAGGAGGCCGAGTGCACTGTAGATACGAGTGGTCTCAATGCTCTCCGCCGTTGAGAGCGGCGGCAGGATGGTTGGAACTCGTTTCGCCAGCATCGTCTTGCCGCCGCCGGGCGGGCCGAGCATCGCCACGTTGTGCCCGCCGGCCGCCGCCACCAGGAGGGCCCGCTTGGCCGCCTCCTGGCCGCGGACGTCGGCAAAGTCGATGTCATAGCTTGCAAAGCGATCGAACCACTCATCGACCCGGGCGGGAGCCCGGGGAATATCGAGTTCACCGGCGAAAAAGCCGACCGCCTCACCGAGGTTCGCCACCGGAATCACCTCGATCGACTCCACGACGGCAGCCTCGGTGGCGCTGGCGGCCGGCACCACGACCCCCCGGAGGTTTCGTTGCCGGGCCGCGGTTATCGCCATCGACAGCGCGCCGCGGGCCGGTCGGGTCGAGCCCTCCAGCGATAGCTCTCCGACAACGGCATAGTCGCGGAACCGCTCTGAGGAAAACTGTCCGCTGCCAGCCAGAATGCCCAGCGTGATCGGGAGGTCGAAGGTGGCCGCCTGCTTCGGCAGTTCGGCAGGGGCGAGATTGACCACGATCCGGTCGTTGGGCCGTTGAAAGCCGCAATTAACCATGGCTCGGGCCACCCGATGGGTGCTCTCACGAATTGCGGTGTCGGGCAGCCCGACCAGCACCGTGGTCGGCAGGGCACCTGTCGAGACGTCGACCTCCACATCGACGGGCACGGCCTCGACACCGAGCATCGAAAAGGTTTGCAGGCGGGCGAGCATGGGAATCTCCTGGATTGAAGTGGGGGCTACTGGTCACGGCCAGAGGCAGGGTGAACATCAGAACACCATCTGGCGACAAGAATGAACAAAAGAACATGTTCTTGTCAAGCCGGTGGTGATGGCAGATCCTCTTCCGCAGGCCACAACCGCCCGTATAGAAGCCCATCACGGCCTTTTTTCACGGACAACTGGCTGTCCGTGGAAAAAGCCATCCATGGCAATCCTATTCGGCACGATGCTTGCTCCCCTGGAAACTGGCAATCCAGGCAAGCCGAAGGGAGTTGCGCCCTGGGCGGCTGATCGTTATCGTTCCCGCCATGGCTGGACGGACGAAGCGCGAGATTCGTGATCAGGATGTGCAGGGTCTGAAGTGCCTGCGGAATGTGGGCACGCAGCGAGATACCGCCGGCTGTTCATGGACCAGTACTGCGTAATGATCCTGATGTCGCAGTTTAGCCCAAGGATTGAGCGTCTTCGTGATCTCCAGC